>CAYHOW010000034.1:0-10525 GCA_964358335.1 Candidatus Woesearchaeota archaeon | reverse complement strand
TTGCACGGTGACGTACGCTGCGCCGTTGCCGACCTTGGCTTGAAGCACCAGTTCATTCTTCATTTCCTTACTTCCATGAATCCCCACAGCACAATGCCGTTCGCTATGTTGTTGAACACGCCTACGTCAACATCTTTCCTGGTAAATAAATGTATCTGGATTTTCCTGCCGATAATTTTCTCGAATCCGGAAATCTCATTAAGCGCCAAGGTCTCATATCCCTTTGCTTCGTAGGACTCTATCGCGATGTCTATGTCCGAGCCCGAAAGATCTTCGCCTTTCCTGAAACTGCCGAAGAGGATTAGTGCCTTTGGATTGTTGAATCGGTCAACGAGATACTCAACTATGCCGCTGTTGCAGGCAAAGTTCAGGTTATAGACTATCTTGCTGCTCCTGTAGAATTGGCTTGAGAGATTCGCCCTTATCCTCCAGATCTTGCTCAATTTCTCAATCGTGATTAGCCCCGTGTCCGAGAATTCAGAGAGTATCACCCCTATGTTGGCCTTTGCCACGCAGGCTTCCTTGGCGAGGTCGCTCAGGCTGAACTCCTTCTCGGGATGCCTGAATAAGACAGCCATAATGTTCTGCCTTGAGACTTCCCTGAACATCCGAAGTTGCGTCTTATAGATTATTGGTTTCATTATATAACATATGTTATATATTAGAACTATTTAAGTGTTTTGGCTGCCGTAGGTAACATCACCAGATAAGAATAGAATATGACAAGAAATGATGATTATAAAAAAAGAAAAAAATAACTTAGCTCAGGTCCTTGTCAATGGCCTGCAGGTTTGCCGAGACGTCCTCGACATTCTTCGACACGTCTGCGATAGCTTTTGATGCGTCCTCATCGCTTTTTACCTTAATGACGTCATCGCCACTCTTGCATCCTGTAAGCGAGAATGCAAGAAGCAGCGCCAAGGCAAGCACGAATGCTAAAGACAATATTTTTCTCATTTTCATTACCTCCATAATAACACTTTTAGTTTGTCCCATACGACATTCCCAGTCGTTATGCTCATTCCACCGTCGGACGGAGCTGTATCGGCAGCTGGTGCATCTGCAGGGCTTGCTTCTTCAGATGGTGCAGCAGTGGTTTCTTCTGTAGGCGCAGATTCTGTCAAAGGCTGGTCGGCAGCCTGCTCCTCTGCAGCTATAGGCTCCTGTATCAGAACAGGCGTAGCAATATCCTGCTGAAGTCGGGGCTCTTCGAATCCCTGCGACGGCTCTTGGTAGATAGGCTCATCTATCCTGTTGGGCAAAGGCTCGTCTATCCTATTGCCTTGCATAGGCTGCTGCTCCACTCTAGGGGCCTGCTCTGTCCTCATAACGCGCTCAGCGAATCCTTGCTGCGAAGCCATGCAGTCCGAAGGGCAGTTCGAATAGCTCTCGCCGAACCTTGCCTCGCAGCATTCGTTGCCGCAGACGCCAGGCTTGTTTATTCCCCTGTCGACTTTCTCGCAGCCCATCATCTGGCCCTGGAACGCCTCCCTCTGGTTAAGCTGCCTTTCAGGAGGTTGCTCATACCTTTCAGGAGGTTGCGCATTATTGCCCATGAACTGCTTTTTGAAATAATCTATCATGGGCCCGTCGCAGTTGGCAATGAATGAGTCCTGCTGCAATGACGCTGTAGCATAGTCAGCAAATTTGCAGTCCATACTCATTTCCCCTACTGGCGTGCTTACAGAGCCCCTCATAACGCACGAATCCCCTTCAAGCCCTACAATCTCTATTTCGATGTTTGGCTCAGGGCTGAACCTGACCCCGCCACGGCATATCCTTGCAGCCTGGTTGAAGCACGTGCCATCGCTTCCGCAGTTGCTCGTAGCTCTACCGAAGTCCAATCCGGATTCAGGCGATTCGGTGGAAATATCTTCAGATGAGCCGCTAGCCTCTCCTCCGAGAATTACGTAGAGTGCATCTTCCATCACGACATTGCTTATCTTCTTCAACTTGTACTTGATGTCTACTATCTGCTCGACGCTCATTCCCTTTGCGCCCATCCTTAGCTCGTTTCTCACATCGTCTATCTGCTTGTTCGCGGACTCGAACATCGCGGCTGCCCTCCTGAACCTGTCTGCGTCAGCGTCATTGCCTTCATTCTCATAATAGTCTGCAATTCCCTTAATCTGCTTTGACATCTGGTCGAACGATATCTTTATCGATTCCAATTTCAGGGCGATGGATAGGAGCTTTGCGGCAGGAGGCACTTCGTCAACATCTTCAGACTGGACAGCGTCCATGCCTCTCTTGACGCACTTTGAGAATGTTATGCATCCTTGCTCATCAGAATTAAGCACAAGCTTTCCGCCCTGGTCGTCGCACTTGAAGTAGGCTTCCTGCGGTACGTCTCTAGCGCATTCCTGGCCTGACGAGATGCATTTAAGGTGCGGGCAGCCCATGGAGTCGAACTCCTCTACTATCCTGCCTTGTGCACATTCATTTTTCACTTTTATCCTTTCCTCGTAATTGTCTGGGCACATGGATTTCTGCTTGTTGGGGTCCTCGCACTGCACGTATTCGCAGCTGCTTCTCATCCTGACAGGATTCCTGCCCATGCTCCTGCAGCTTTCCTCTTGCCTTGCCAATTCATCCGGAGTTGGGCACTTGTTTTGCAGTGAAGGCATGAACGACGGGCCTGTAGTAGGCTGGCCGTAGACGCAATCTACAATACCGCACCCTTTGGAAGGATCCATATTTCTGGTGACTATATTGCCGCCGGTCTCCTTGCATTTCGCCTCAATCTTTTCTCTCTCTGGGCCGGAGGTGCATGCTATCGGGTCCTGGGGCCTTGCCATGTTCTCGCACACGATTCTCATCATGCCATTATCATTGACTTGCTTACACCCGGGAGGGATGTTAAATCCTCTTTGTTCGGGCTGGACAATTCCTCGATATTGGTCGGAACTTTGCGGGGGCCTTTGCTCCTCATTCGGGCAAGGGACTTGCTGTTCTCCCACCCAACATCCGCCCATTCCCGGACCCGTTACAGGTGGCCGCTGCTCGCCTGATGGAGGCATAGGCGGCTGGACTTCTCCCGAAGGGGGCATGGGCTGCTGCTCACCAGTAGGCTGTCCCTCTTCTATAATAGGCATATCTAATGGCCCGGGAACATCAGTAGCGGGCTCGGAAGGCTGAGTTTCCGTAGTGTCTGCAGGGGGAGAGTCTGGAGCAGGGGCTTCCGGCTCGGGAGCAGGCTCTGGTGCTGCCTCTGTTGGAGCAGGCTCAGATGCCCCTTCCTGTGCGACAACAATCGAAGAAAACGCCATTAATAAAATGGCAAATATTGCAAATAATCTTTTAATCATATTATCACCTCATTTTTGATACATTTATATTAAGCCTTAATCTATTTAAATTTTGTCAAATCCCGATGCTGTGCGGACTGCAAAAATAGAAATGTTTTTAAATCAAGATAGAGAACTTAAGGAGTGCTATGGCAAAGGAAGAGACCAAGGTTGGCATGACTGTAAAGAAGTCTGAAGATTTCTCGGAATGGTACCAACAGCTGATAATTAAATCTGAGCTGGCAGACTACACAAAGGTGTCTGGCTGCATAGTGTTCAGGCCTTGGTCGTACGCTATATGGGAGAAGCTGAGGGATGAGGTTAATTCAAGGATAAAAGCCATGGGCGTAAAGAATGCATACTTCCCGCTGTTAATACCAGAGAGCTTATTGACAAGAGAGAAGGAGCACCTTGAAGGCTTCACACCAGAGGTAGCATGGGTTACCCATGCGGGCGACACCAAGCTGGACGAGAAGTTGGCGATAAGGCCGACATCAGAAACTATAATGTACGATTCATATTCCAAGTGGATAAGATCGTGGAGAGACCTGCCGCTGAAGCTTAACCAGTGGAATTCAGTCATACGTTGGGAGTTCAAGCACTCTGTTCCGTTCTTGAGGACAAGGGAATTCTTGTGGAACGAAGGCCATACCGTCTTTGCCACAAAGGAAGAGGCAGAGAAGGAAGCGATGGACATCCTGGAGATGTACTATGATGTGCTCGGCAAGACAATGGCGCTGCCCGGACTGAAAGGCAAGAAGGTAAAGCTGGAGACATTCGCCGGCGCGGAATACACGATGTCAGTTGAGCTGTACCTGCCGAACGGCAAGGCTATCCAGGGGCCGGACTCGCACCATGACGGTCAGATTTTCGCAAAAGCGTATGACATAAAGTTCCTGGACAAGGAAGGCAAGGAGCAGTATGCGTACCAGAACACCTGGGCCATAACCACAAGGATGCTGGGGGTCATGTTCGCGATACACAGCGACGACAAGGGTTTGGTTCTGCCGCCAGCTATGGCGCCAAACAAGATAGTCATAGTACCTATCATATTCAAGGACAAGGAGAAGGAAGTAATGGACGCTTCAAGGAAACTAGTAAAGGAACTGGCAGAATTCGATGCGTTGCTTGACGACAGGGACATCTATTCAGCAGGGTGGAAGTTCAACGAGTGGGAGCTGAAGGGCGTGCCGTTGAGGGTAGAGCTCGGCCCGAGGGACCTACAGAACAAGCAGGTAGTGGTAGTTAGGAGAGACACCTGCGAGAAGGTCACAGTGAAGATGTCTGACCTCAAGAAGAAGATACCCGAGATATTGGAAGATATGCACGATAATCTTTACAAGAAAGCCGAGAAGCTTCTGCACGACAATATATTAGAGGTTGAGAGCTGGAAAGATTTCATGAAAGGAATTGAAAATCAAAAAATTGTGGTTGCCCCATGGTGCGAAGACAATGAATGCTTGGACAACATCAAGCACAAGAGTGGCGGAGCCAAGTCATTGAACATGCCGTTCGAGCAGAAGCTCAAGAAAAACGCCGTATGCGCGCATTGCGGAAAGAAAGCCAAAACGATTTGCAGATTCGGAAAGAGCTACTAATTTTAAGAAAAGAATTAACGGCTGACGTAAGCTTCAGCCATTATGCTCATAACAGTCACTCCCGCAATGAAATTCGATATAGGCGCACCGAAGAAAGGCACAGGCGATAACAGCAAAGTCACCAGCAGCAGGTAGGCGAATGACAATGCCCATCCGAAAAAGTAATTTTTTGACGCCAATTTTCCAAACACGTCCTTGTACCTGAAAGCATATTTGAACTTATCATGCTTGAGGTACGCCATTATCGCTGAAGGCATTACGTAAGATATAATTAGAGTGAGAGCCAATACTGCAGTCAAGCCAAAACTTGACATCGTGGAAAAATCAATGTTTTCAGACTGCTGCGGGAGAGGGAATCCTAACACTATTGCAACGGCCGCAATCAGAGGGATGAAATAAAGGAAAGTCAGCACAGTAATGTAGGCTCCTTTCATAATAAGGTCCTTCCAGTCTTCCCATTCGGGAAGGCCATGGTGATTCATCATTGTTTCGGCAGCCACGCGCCCATAATATCCAGTGACAACCAATCCCACCAAGAAAGCCGCAAGCGAGAACACGCTTGATAGCATGGCGTTGCCGAAAGCTAGGTAGGGCAATATAAATGCGACAATGCTAAACGAAAGGCCCAACGCTAATTTCTTGAAATCAGTGAAAGGCTTCTTCAATGCAGTTTTGTAATCAGTCAATTTTTATCACCTTGTATCATACAACAAAATAAAGTTATAAGTCTTTTGCTATCATGTCAAAGACGTAAGAATCGGGACCTGCCTCCTTAATGAGTCCTAAGTCAAGGATGGCCTTCTTGAAATCATCGGCATCGATTGCTACCTCAAGTATAATCTCATAGACGGTACGGAGTTGTTCCATTGAAAATTTGTCCTTGAAGAACTGCCAGCATAGCGGATGGATGTCAAGGCTATCCCTAAGGAGATTATATGCGACATCAACTACCTCTTCATTGTCCGCAGCCAAGGAAGGCATCTCATCTATAGGGAACCAGCCTGCGTCAGCGGCATCGGGGCCCAAGTTAAATTTGAGGCAGTCTGAATTGATTAGCGCAAAGAAAGCGACAGACACTATCCTGCCGCGCGGGTCGCGGTAAAGCCCGTCGAATATCGAGAACTCTTCAAGCTCTATGCCGGATAGGCCTGTAAGCTCTTCGGTATGCCTTTGTGCGGAATGCACCAGCCGTTCAGAGTCATCAAGGATTCCGCATGGAAGCGTCCATTCGGACTTGAATGGGTCTTTCTTCCTTTTTACGAGAAGGACTTGCAGGAAATTATCCTTGACTGTAAATATTACGGCATCGACTCCGAGCTGTATTCCCTTTTTCATCAAAGGATTAAAAAACAGATGATGTATTTAAAATTTTGTGTTGAAAAATAAAAAAAGAAAAAAATGGGATCAAGATTATCTCTTCTTCTTAACTGCCTTTTTCTTAACAACCTTCTTCTTAACTGCTTTCTTCTTGACTGCCAATATTTCACCTCCCTTTTTGATACATGATTATGTATTTCTTATCATTTAATGCGCATTTAATCTTTTTAAATGTTTTGAAAATGATTTTTGAGCGAAGAAAATAAAAATCAATGGAAAAAGAACATAAAAATTAAAAAAAAGATTTTGTCGTCGATAAAATCCAGAAATAATCTAAAGATAATTTTTCAAGTGTAAAACATTTTTGGCATTTAAAGGAAACGAGATAAAATATTTTAGAAAAAAAGAAAAGAGGACTAAAAATTAATCATCATCCAAGTCTTCATAGAACTCTGCGTATTCATCCTCTTTTTCCTCATCGAACTCATCATCTTCAGGAAGAGAAGAGTCTAAGATGTCGAGCTCATCGTCTTCCTCAGCTAATCCTAATTCATGTTCTTCGTCTGACATTCGAATTACACCCCTTTCTGCAGAATATCCTTTGCCTAATAATGGCATAAAACTATCTGTGATACCGACATTTCCAATGTTGGGAATGCTCGCCACATTTATTATATTCCACATACCTTATATTTAAACATTTTTGTTTTTATCTTGGAAAAAGTTTATATGCACCAAGAAAAAACCAAATCCTATGAAACTGAGAAAGTTAGTTCTGCTGGCTGCGCTCTTGCTGTTATCAGTCCAGCTGTCTTCGGCGCAGGAAAGCAGGTTCACTCCGGAATATAACGAGCATATCATAGAGGAATACATCGAGACAACACCGAGGGATGGATGGAACATATTCGAATTCGAGAGAAAGTTCGGCCATGAAGCGGCAGTCACTTACCTGGCAGGCATGGTATTGATGGCGATGGCGATGAAACATCTTATTAAAAATTAGCTCTATCGGGGGAATTTTTATAAAGCCTAGAAAGTTTATTCAGGTTATGGCCTTAAGATGTTTTGAAACAGAAGATGCATCGTACAATTTAGGCCTTGGCGTGCATATTTTTTCAAGTGAGCCCATTTTCAGGAGGGTTAATTTCTCGAATATAGACGTGATGGTGTTCGAGGACACCGGAAAGCAAGGGATGGAGATGGGACTTGAATCCGACTGGCAGTATGGAAAGCTTTTCAAGAAAGCTGTGCGAGAGAATCCAGGAATTAAAGTCTATGGGGTTGAAGGGTATCAAAATATTGCAATGATTGTGGGCTCGGACATTGCTGAAGCAGCTATTTCAGTCCTGTTAGGGAAATGTGCATATGATTCCGGAAGGAAGTTATTGTCTAACGAATGCTCATCCAGAAGGGATTTCCTTAAACACTTAGGGATAGTAGCTGGAGGGACAGTAGCGGCAACTTCGTTGTTGCATAATGCCAACGGCGTAAGCAACGGGCGCACATTGCACGGCCTATTGGAGGCAAACAACTTGAGGATGAACGTCCTGCCCTTGCCAGGGATAGGGCTGAGGGATGCGATAGTAGCGAAGAAGGTGTCTGAATATTTGGTGCCGTTGAACCGGAAAAAAGGAAGGAAGACAAATGTGGCCATGATATATGGCGCGATGCATTCTGGCTTGGAGACTAAGCTCAAGCGCCCATGGATAAGCGATGCCACCATATGATTTTATCATGACTTATTGGGCTATATGAAGAAAAAAGATCTCAACGAGGTCAGGGAGATAGAACTCGAAGATTATGGTGTATTATATTCAAGAATACATGACTGCAATTTATTTTGAATGAAAGCGCCACGGCCAGGATTTGAACCTGGACATCCCGAAGGAAACTAGCTCTCGAGGCTAGCGCGTTAGCCGTTCCGCAACCGTGGCATTGGACATTATGGGAATATCGAGCCCATTTAAAAGACTTATCATTTGAAAAAAATGGTGAGTCCAAAGGGATTTGAACCCTTGACCCCCTGATTAAGAGTCAGGTGCTCCAACCAGACTGAGCTATGGACCCATTTATAGTCCATAAGTAGAACTTATCCCATTTAAAAACCTTTCTGTCAAATTATTCATCCCAACAGGGCAATATTTTTATAGGGGTTATGCATGAGGATTTTAGATGTTAGCGAGGCTGAAAAAGGGGTCGATAGAGTTAGTCGAGAAGACTAAGAATAGGTTTGACCCCGTTAATTTTTTCATCAACACTAAATTCAAGCAGATATTCATCTCTTACATCCTGATAATCTTTATTTTTGCGGGCATTTACTTCGCACTGAATTTCACGGAAAATAATGGCTTGATGTACAACAAAACAGCAATTACCAGTAACGTGAATGGTTTCTATAATGCATTATACTTTAGCGTGATAACTGCTACGGCGACAGGCTACGGAGACATTGCTCCGATAGGGTTATCCAAGGCTGTTGCAATATTAGAGGTCATCGCAGGGCTTCTTATATTCGGCATGCTTATTTCAAAGCTGGTATCTTACAAGCAGGACATCTTGCTGGATGAGCTTTATGACTTGACGTTCGAAGATAAGATCAACAGGCTCAGGTCGTCGCTGTACCTTTTCAGGACGGATGCAGGGAAGGTTATAGAGAGGATAGAGAGCGGCCAGCTGACAGTAAAGAGGCTTTATGATGCTACATCATTGATAACATCTTTTGAAAATACATTGGAAGATATAGAGAACATATTATGCCCGAAAAAAAAGAAAGAGTTCATAAAGGACCTGAACGAGCTTACATTAGAATTGGTAGTGAACAGCATGACATTGTCATTGTCCAGGCTTACTGAGCTGGTCGTAATATTAAAGAATAAGTATGGCAACGAATGGTCTAATGATAAGAACATCTTGACCATAAGCAAGATCAAGACATACTGCTTAAAGATCCAAGACTATTACAAGGACCAAAAGCTCAATGAGAGCACACTCGCTAAGATAAGGGACATCAACAAGAACATCTATGAGATAGAGACTGCGGTAAGCAGCAAGGACAACCTGCCGAAAGACAAGCAGGCAAAACTAGTCGGTTAATTCATTGAGCTCGTTGAAGAACATATCCATATTGCTCAAGCAATAGCCGTGGTCGCAGGTTTCAGGCAAGTCGACAAATTTCTTCGGCTCTTTGGCAATATCGAACGTGAGCATTGCATCATTGTATGGCACAACGCTATCATCCTTAGAATGGAACATTATGAACTTCCTGGGCGAGATGTTCTGGACGTAGGTGTTAGGGTTGAACGAGCTTATGAACGTCGCACCGTGACCTAGCTTCGCTTCGTATCCGGCAGTGCTGTAGCCTATCACCGCCTTTATCCTGCTGTCCATGGAACCCGCGATGATAGCAGCCCTACCGCCCATGCTTTCTCCGGCCATAACTATATTTTTCCTATCGACGCCATTGATTTCTTTCAGCACATCAAAGGCTTTCAGCGCATCGTATACCATCAGATGCAGGAAAGGCTCCTTGCCAGCCATAAAATCATTATAGTCCTGTGCGATGGGCGGCGCGACGCCCCCTGTCTCGCCTACCCCTCTCTGGTCTATGACGAGATAGGCGTACCCATGGCTGGCCATGCCTTTGGCAATGGCAGAATAGGATTCCTTTGCCGCGGCAGCCGCAGGCAGGTCGATAACACATGGAATATTTTCCTTGCCCTTTGGCATGTAAAGCAAGGCATATATTTGCTTGCCCCTGCTATCGTAAACAATTTTATCTATTGTGTACGTATCATTATCTTCCAAGAGGGCTCTTGTGAAATCAACAGAACCCCTGTCTTCAGGGTACTTCAATATGCCTTCAGATGTCACATACCAGTCTGAGACGCCCTTCTGCCTGTTCTGGATAAAGAGAAATAGAGCTGTCGCAATCAGTATAGCCAGAATTATTTTGGTTGAACGTTTCATTTATGACTATTATTTAGGATAAGAATTATTTAACCTTTTCGCCAAGAAGTCTATATCCTGAACTCTCTCAAGAGTTAGGGTATGAATGAATTGGCATAAGATATATAAGTCACAAAGAACAAGGGCGCTGAGAACAGAATGGTGCATTTTGTGTTGAGGAATTATTAGATTTCGACAATATATTGCCAGGATTGATGATAGAATAGGTTGTAGGACATATATATTCCAGAACCACTGGACACGCCAAACACGCGCAGCGCTTATAAACTTCTTTTTCCAGATATAGATGAAAGATGAAAACCTACAAATTCAGGCTTTATCCGAGCAAGGAAATTGAGCATAAGATGCTTAGGGCTC
>CAYHOW010000033.1:0-10686 GCA_964358335.1 Candidatus Woesearchaeota archaeon | reverse complement strand
TGCATTCAAGCTAACGGATGCCCCGGAGCTTGCTCCGACTGGGAGGCTTCACTAATTTCATTGCGTTTATTTTACGTTATGAAAAAGCTGGTGCCGTTTCTGTTATTGATGTTCATCCTTAGCTTCAGTGCTGCGACCGCCGACAGCAAGTTCACGTGCGAGAACTGCGTCAAGGACGCGGAAGCTTACAGGTGCAGCAACGTGTGCACGTTCAGGTTCCAGTCGGCTGATGGGGAGAAGGCATTGCGCCTGTCTTCCGGGGCCTCTGTGGTGATAAGCGAGAAGACTGGGCTGCCTGAAACCGTGAGGTACGCGTCGGAGCCGAAGGAGCCGCAGAGCATCAACGGCTATCTTGTCCAGCTTTCGGGCAAGGACTGGATAAGCTTCCCAGATGTGGACGCAGACCATTTCATCGTCCATGTTGAGGGCTTTCTGAAGGGCAAGGACGGCACGTTGGCCCAGAGGGAATTCTGCGGCCAGAAGTTCGATGCCGTCTCTGGCGATAAGTCAAGCCCGAGCGTGTTCGAGATACGGAAGGCCAAATCCGGAAGCTCCTGCGAACTCTACTCTTACGTTATTTACAATGCCAGGGACCCGAAGATTTCAGGGGACAAGATTTACGATTACGCCTGCGGCAGGATATCCTACCATGCCTACGGCGGAGGATTGAAAGGCGTGTCGTGCGAGCCTGTTCTGGGCACTGCATTTAACCAGGACGAGAGGAGAAAATCCGAGTCTAGGCTCTTCTGTCCCATAGCCTCTGAATCGTGCAGGGAATCGTATTTCAGTTTCGATGTCGTCGGCAAGGGCAGCGCTAAGCCGGTTTATATCTTTCTTAGCGGCGTCAAGCAGTCCAAGTTCAGCAGCCTCGTGTCCAAGAAGGATGCGAGGACGTCGAACAATCAGCTGGTATTGGATTCGGATAACTTCCATGTAGGCGGCAAGATGTTCAGGCGCGGGGATGAGAGCAGAATCATATTTATCGAGGATGCGTATCCTCTGCTGTATTCGTCGAGTGGCATAGAGATAGAGACCGAGACGAGCTACGGCTCGAAGGTGAACTATAGGTACTTGCCTGAGTTCGCCTCGCAGTCCAACGCCAAGTTCAGTGGCTACTTCTTCAGGCTCGACCCTTCTATACAGTACCCTGTGCTGGCTTACCCTGCAGGCTACGACCTCACCAAGTGGAACGAGGCCAACCTGGTTTCTCCGAGGCAGGGGAGCGAGTTCGTGCTTGGCCATATGGGGATAAAGCCTAAGGTGAGGTACGAGGGCGGCTTCTTCGCTTACAAGTCTGCTGAAGGCAAGGAAGAGACAGTGGCGAGGAGCATAGTTGTCGAGTGGCGTGTCAATCCTGATCCTAGTGCAGAAGTGAGGGTCTCGGAATGCACTGGCCCTAACTGCAAGGCCGCGGTAACGGCTGCCAAGGGCAAGGCCGAGGTCAACGTTGGCGCAGGGAAATCCTCTTTGCCTAGCGCGTCCGCGCAGAGGGTGCAGGTGTGCAGTGGCGACAGCGCCTGCGGGGCGGGTAAGGAGTGCGTAAGGGGCCTCTGCGTGTTCAAGCCGTTGGCGTGCACCGACTATGGCCGTTCAAGGGGCAAGCTGGACATGCACGTTATAGGCCTGAACATGGACGATGCGCAGGTGAAGGGCAGCCTGGATGTTATCATGGCTAAGATGTTCAGCATTCCTCCCTTCAGCGAGAGGCAGAACGTTTACAATATCAAGTACAGCGCGATAAGGATGGACTTGCCAAGCCTGGGGCCGTCTTCTGTCAAGGAGAGCCACGCGTTCGTATCGCAGAGCGGGGCTTACAGGGCAAGATGCCTGGGCGACGCGCCCGACCTGGTTGTCCTCTTGGCTCCTGCGTTCACGCGCTCTTTCGCCACTCCGAATAGGATAACGTTCGCACTGGCAAGAGGCACCAACCCTGCTCCGTTGGGCAACGTCCTGGCCCACGAGTCTGCGCACGCGATTGCGGACATCAGGGACGAGTATCATGAGATGGCGGCCGGCGCTACGGGATCTACTGGGGTTAACTGCAACAGCGTCAGCGAGATAAAGTCGAAGCGCCTGTGGGACGAGGACACGCTGGCCGATGCGCAGGTATACGGATGGAGGGGATGCGGCGGCGCATGTGACGTGCGTTGCGGCACTTACTACAGGCCGAGCCTGACATCCATAATGAGGAAGACGACGGACAGCACTTTCAACAAGGTGTCGTACGCGCATCTGCTTGGCAGATTGAACGCGTTTTTGTAGAAAGAATATCTTTTTATATTTATTCGCACAATGGGATTCTATGGTAAATCTGGTGATAGAGACTCTCGATAAGGGCGCAGGCAAGGTGGAGATGGTGGAGGTGAAAGGCCTCGGGCATCCCGACACGTTGGCTGATGCGCTTGTGGAGGAGAGCTCCAAGGCGCTGAGCAGGTTCTACGTCAAGAGGTTCAGGAAGGTCGCGCACCATAATATAGACAAGGCTCTGATAGTCGGCGGCAGGTCCGAACCTAAGTTCAAGGGCGGGAAGATATTGGAGCCGATGCGAATAATAATCGCGGGCAGGGCGACTTCCAAGGTCGGCAACATCACCGTGCCTGTCAAGGACATAATCGCCGAGGCAGTCGAGTCTTACATGAAGCGTTTCGACGGCGTAAAATACAAGCTTGAGATTGACGTAAAGGAAGGCGCGGCTAATCTCAAGGAGGTGTTCAGGAGGAACGTCGCCGTGGCGAACGACACGTCATTGGGCACCGGGTTCTATCCTCTTACTATATTGGAGAAGCTGGCGAAGGAGACGGCCGGCCATCTCGTGTCGAAGGAGTTCAGGAACAATTTCAGGGCTGTAGGCCAGGACGTCAAGGTCATGGGCGTCAGGGACGGATACGACATAACCCTCACTGTGGCCATGGCCTTCATAGGGAAGTACGTCAAGGACATGGACCATTACAAGGAGCTGAAGCACAATGTGAAGGCCTACCTTGAGAACAGGGCGAACGTTCCGGTGCATATCAACACGCTTGACAGCTTCACCGACGAGAGCACCGTCTATCTTACGGTGTTCGGATTGTCTGCGGAGATGGGCGACGACGGGCAGGCAGGGAGAGGCAACAGGCACAACGGGATGATAACTCCCTACAGGCCTATGAGCATCGAGAGCTATGCGGGCAAGAATGTCTCGCACCCCGGGAAACTTTACAACGCCATGGCCGGCAGGATAGCCAAGGACATAGTGTCTAAGACTAAAGTCGAATCAGCCGAAGTATACTTGGTGACGGAGATAGGCAAGCCCCTGGACGAGCCTTACCTTGTGTCGGTGCGCGTGGTTGGCAAGTACGATTCCGTTGTCGTGCAGAAGATAGTCGACGAGAATTTCGCCAGGATGGCTGAGCTGCAGAACGATTTGATATTCTCATGATTGGTCTTCGGTTATCTCATGATAGCAGCGTGAATAGAATTCTGCGTTTGGCTTGCTGATTTTGGAATAGTATCTGTTGAGCCTTAGGAACTCCTCTTCTCCCTTTCCCATGTAGGCGAGGTTAAGCAATGTGTCGAGCATTGTTTCTATCTTTTTTATGGAGGTCTCCTTCTCGTCTATCATCCTTCGCACCTCCCACCTGATTGCAGGAATCTCTCTTTGGACGATAGTCTCAAGCTGCCTTATTGTTTCTGCTATCTTATCCATTAATCTTATTATGCATAAGATAGTATTTAAGGGTGCCCCTTGTGCCGCAGGCTATTCCAGGAGAATTCTGAGATAGTTGCTTTTTTTTGACTCTTCGCCTTCTGAGCCGTAAAGCTTTTCAACGAGACCTAGTTCTTTTCCTCTTCTTGGCGTATAGAGTTCTACCCTGAAATCCCTGATTTCCGTGCCAGGGCAATCTTCGCAGCCCGCTCCGCCGAGGTAAGGGCAGTATCCTGGCGACACTAGCTTGTTCATTATGATTAGGCCTAGTGTTGGCGCAACTTTGGATTCAACAAAAAAAGTATAATTGAAATTGCATTGTCCGTTGCTCACTTCCGATAGGAAGACAATGTACCTGCCCAGAACTGGGTCAATACTCAAGTTTGTATCTTCATCTTTCATATTGGATATGATAATATGTGATATTTATATATTTTTCTCAGAAGTACTTGTTAAGCTTAAATAGATACTAGAGAATATAGGTCTTAGTATTTATCGACGGGAAACAATGGTTTTGCCAAAAATAAGACTTCTACAGATTGTTAGCTTTGCAAAAATAAAAATCCTATTTTCTCGTCGACAAAGCAGGAACTATATACTAGAGAATATAATTCACCTTAACAAGTACTCTCAGAAAACAATTCATTTGGCGCGGTTCAGTAACTTTTATAAATGAAACGCACTTTATTTCTAGAGCAATGAAAATCCTCGCAATTCACTCGGACTTCATCACTGTCGAGCCTAAGGCCAAGGCCATAAAGGACGCAGAGAGTATAGACAAGGCAAAGCTTGAGATGAAGGAGTGCCTTGTGGTTTTCTCTGCTGTCGAGAAGAACGATGAGGCTAACCCCGGCAACGTCGCGAAGAGATTAGCCAAAGAGGTAGAGGATATTCTTAACCAGGTCAAGTCAAGGAAGGTCATGCTTTACCCTTACGTTCACTTAACATCCAATCCAAGTTCGCCCGGCACTGCATTGAAGGTTTTGAAGGATGCGGAGTCTATGCTTCTGAAAAACAAGCTGGACGTTATGAGGGCTCCGTTCGGCTGGTACAAGGCGTTCACCATAAGCTGCAAGGGCCATCCTCTTTCAGAGCTGAGCCGTGAGTTCGGCCCTGAAGATGTCGAGGGAGAGAAGAGGCACGAGAAAGGCGTCGACAAGCCGTTCGAGATGAGCGAGAAGCAGCTGTCTCCTGCAGAGAAGGTTACATATTCGACTGCCTTAATCATCGGCAAGGCTGTGAAGGACTTGTTCCCGGAAGCTGAGCTTGGCTCTATCGGATTCTACCAGGATCAGGCATTCGTAGATATATCTAAAATAAAGTTGTCTAATGAGGATTTCGATAAGATAGGGAAGCAGGTAAACAAGATTATAGGTAAAGGCGTCTCTATAGAAAAAGTGGCTGAGCCTAAGGATAAGCTGCAGAAAGAGATAAAGAAAGACTTAGGGAAGCCTGCTGAGGCGTACAAGGTTGAGGATGTTATAGTCGTTCCGTTGTACAAGGGCCCGTTTGTGGAATCATCCAAGAAAGTCTCGGCATTCAAGATAGTCAACCTTGCCAGCGCATACTGGAAGAACAATTCAAACAACGAGCAGTTGGTGAGATTGTATGCTGTCGGTTTCAATTCTGATAAAGGATTAAAAGAATATAATGAGAGGCAGGCTGAAGCTGAGAGAAGGGACCATAGGAAGCTTGGCCTGCAGCTAGGATTGTTCTCTATCCACGAGGAAGCGCCTGGGATGCCTTTCTTCCATAACAAGGGGACTTTCATATTCAATAAGCTTGTGGAGTTCATGACTTCAGAGATGAACAAGCTGAACTACGAGATAAACAAGACTCCCATAATCCTGAACAAGGGCTTGTGGTTGCAGTCAGGTCACTGGGACCATTACAAGGACAACATGTATTTCACCAAGATAGACAATGAGGATTATGCAGTCAAGCCTATGAACTGCCCTGGAAATATATTGGTGTTCAAGTCTAAATTGCATTCGTACAGGGAGCTTCCGATAAAGGCCGGCGAGTTCGGGCTTGTGCACAGGCACGAATTGTCCGGTGCGTTGTCTGGATTGTTCAGGGTAAGGGTGTTTACTCAAGACGATGCTCACGTCTTCTGTACCGAGGAACAGATGCAGGAGCAGATAATAGAATTGATTGATCTGATAGGAAGAGTATATTCAACATTTGGATTCGAGTACAAGGTCGAGTTGTCGACCAAGCCGGCGAAGGCCATGGGCGACCCGAAGGTATGGGACATTGCCGAGAAGACCTTGGCTGACGCCTTGAAGGCGAGGAAGATGGACTTCAAGATTAACCCCGGCGACGGCGCATTCTATGGACCTAAGATAGATTTCCACGTCAACGATGCCTTGGGCAGGAGCTGGCAGTGCGGAACTATCCAGCTGGATTTCTCCATGCCCGAGAAGTTCGACTTGCTGTACGAAGGCTCTGACGGCAAGAAGCACAGGCCTGTCATGCTGCACAGGGCGATATACGGTTCTGTGGAACGTTTCATGGGAATATTGATTGAGCATTTCGCTGGCAAGTTCCCGTTATGGTTGAGCCCAGTCCAAGTAAAGATAGTCACTGTCAACGATAACGTGGTTCCATTCGCGATGAAAGTCATGACTGAGATGAAGTCGAAAGGTTTGCGCGTTGAGATTGACAACGAGTCCAAGACCATGGGCAAGAAGATAAGGGACGCCCAGCAGGAGAAGGTCAACTACATCGTAACTATCGGAGAGAAGGAAGTCGAGAAGAACGTGCTTGCCGTGAGGACAAGGGACGGCGAGGTCAAGTTCGATGTTGATGTCGACGGCTTCATCGCAGGGCTTGTAGATGAAGCTGAGACCAAAAAGATTAAGTAACATTTTTATACTTTCTATATCTTTATTTTTCCTTATGAACATTCCAGTTGTCGCGGGCCAGTTCTACGATGCGAACGCCGACAGATTGAGGAGGCAGATAGAGGAATCGTTCCTGTCCGGGTTCGGGCCTGGCGCACTGCCTGTCAAGCGCACTTCTAATTTAATCAAGGGCATAATATCCCCGCACGCAGGCTACGCGTATTCGGGGCCTGGCGCAGCATGGTCTTACAAGGAAGTGGCGGAATCGAAGATGCCCTCGACTTATGTCATTCTCGCACCAGACCACAACGGCACGTGCTCAAGGCCGACGACTTCCAAGTCAGAATGGCACATGCCCATGGGCAAGATACGCACTAATCAGGATTTCATAAACAAATTATTGATAAAGGCTGACTTCGTGAGGGAGGGCGACATAGCCGAGCACGCGGTAGAGGTGCAGCTTCCGTTCCTGCAGTACGCGTCCAAAGATAATATTGAAGGTCTGAAGATAGTCCCTATAGTCGTCCCGTCGTCTGGCGATTACGAGGAATTAGGCAAGGCCATAGCCTCTATAGACAAGGACATCTGCATAATAATGTCTTCCGACTTCACTCATTACGGCAAGGGCTATGGGTACACGCCGTTCAGGCACAAGGTGAAGGAGCACATGTACGGCATGGACAATGAGGCAATAGACTACATCTGCAGATTGGACGCAAAAGGGTTCCGCCTATTCACGAAGAAGATGCTGTCGACTATCTGCGGCGCGTATCCGATAATGGTGGGTTTGGAGGCGTTGAAGCACCTGAAGTCCAAGGAAGGGAAGCTTCTCCATTACTACACGTCCGCCGACGTCGCAGGCGATTACGGCACGGCTGTCGGCTACGGCTCTGTAGTTTTCAGGTGAGAAAACCCAACAAAGTTTAAATAGCCTGATAAGATTAGTTCTTGCAAATCATCGGAGGTGTTTAATAATGAGTTTAAGGGAAACATTGAGGAACGGCTTGGTGGCTGTTGCGGCTGTCGCGGCTCTATCGATGCCTGCTTCAGGATGCGTCAGTGGCAAGCAGTACCAGACGGTGCCTAAGGACAAGGAGACCTTTGAGGCTGACGTTATGGACTACGACAAGCCGACATTGCAGCAGGCTATCCAGCTTTACGTAGCTGACAACGGCAAGCGGCCTACATCGTATGATGACATTATGCCTTACAGGATGGTTGCGGCAGACCTGAATGGCAATGGCGTCCTTGACTACAGGTTGACGCTCAAGCTATACAAGGTAAACGGCCAGACGGTAAGATTCTGCATGCAGGACTTGACAAGGGCTGAAGCTTCCGATTCAAAGATGCCAGTAGTAAGCGAGAAGTGCTATACCCTTAACAATGACGGCAGCGTGACCTTGAGGGCAAGTTCCGTCGAGCATTACCCTGACTCGAGGGACAAGTTTGTGAAGATAGTTGGCAGCCTTCCGAAGCAGGTCAAGGAGATGAAATCATCTGCCGAGAAGGCGGCAAAGACTTACGAGAAGATGAAGTCTAAGGTTGTTAAGCCGCAGGGCGCCCAGTAATTCTTTCCTTTTTCTTGTTTTTCATTCCGGAAAAAACGGCACTTTTTTCTAGATACTTTTTTTAACCCTTGACTTTCAGGATTGGATATGCCCGAAACGAGAATCTATATTGACACCAATGTGTATATGGACATGTTTGAGGATAGGCATGACAATCTGCGGCCGTTGGGCGAGTTGGCATTCCAGCTATTCGAAAGGATGTTCAACTGCGAGTTCAGGGTAATATTCTCAACGGAAGTGATGGACGAATTGAGATTTTGTGGATGTGAATCCCAGATTCAGGAACTTCTATTGCAGATGAAGTCATTCAATAAGGTTGAATTTATAGAATCTAATAGAGAGGACAAGTGCTTAGCATCCAAGAATAAAGATACCAGCCATTTCAAGGATAGGCTCCATTACGTTCTTGCAGAGAAGGCAAAAGCAGAATTGTTCATAACTAGGAATTGGAAGGATTTCATGGGATTGGGCGACATACCAGTCTTGCTTCCGGAATATGCATGAAGTTATTCCAAGCCGTATTTCTTAGCAATCTCCCTGCTTCTTTTAGGCGTATGCTTCAATGCAATCTTATTCAGCTCTTCTTCTGTTGGCCTTGTAACCGTCTTTGCAGAACCCAGCAGCTTAGATAGGACTTTCAGTGCTTCAGCCCTCTTTGCCTCTATATCATATTCAGAGTTCAATAGGTGGTTGCCGTTTCCGTTTGCCGTTTTCGTTCCCATGATATCCCTAAACAATCCAGAATATATAAGCATTCCTCTTTGCCGTCGGAAAAACCCGCGCTTTTTTCTCGGACATTTTACTTTTATGATGATTCTCTATAATGAATCTTTAAGGCCATCGTTTCAAAAACTTTATTAAGATGTTAGTTAGCAGGAAATTCTATGATCCAGCTCGGCAACCATGGCAACTTCGTCCATGCCATCTGGCTCGGCGAAATGAAAGATAAGCTTAGCTTGGAGAACAATCATTTCTTAGGCACAGACCATATTATAGTCACTGGAAAAGATGTCAGGGAAGATTTAGGCAGGATACAGTCAGCAAATCCCGGCATAGTCATAGCTGGCCAGCACGGCTGCATGGTGAACTGCAGCGAATGCTGCGACACGCCCGCGTACGGGAATTACGTTGTCAGGCGCTATTGCGAATACTTGACAGAGGTGGGCAGCTACTGCATGGTGAAGCTTCTCGGCCATAAGGCCGACAGGGTGTGCGAGAGCTGGTTCTGCTCGCCTTACTGCGACAGCTCGATTGACCATTTCTCCGGCGTCCCCCAGGAAGTCCCGGACATCAATGACAAGGTTAAGGGATACCCGTTGGAGAAGAAGCTTGAGTTTCTTGGGATAATCGGGGCAGTTGTAGCAGGCAAGAGCCTTGGCGATTTGGTTAGCTTAAGCTCGAGGGCAAAAGAGGTTATGATGTACAAAAATGCGAAATGCGCCATGGAGATGATAGCCAGGTCTGAAGGCAGCAAGGGTTTGCTGTACGACTTGATGTCTGACAGGTTTGAGGATGCCGAATCCAGGCTGGGCAGCAATGGGCATCTTGCTGCATTGAGGCGGTGGTCAGAGATATACAGGAAGAGGAAAGGCCTCTCTCTGGAGGATGTAAGGAGAAGATGAACCGGAGGAAGTTTCTTATCGCTGCAGGCGCACTGGCATTGCCGTGTGCAGGGCTAGGGCTTTATCTCAACGACGAGCCGATGCATCGTGCCCCTGTGAGGGAAGGCAAGGTCCTTGCCGACATCCACGCTCATCCTTCAAGGTACAGAAGTGACAGGGATACGTTGGAGATGCTCCTTCGCCCTGGAATAGTCGGCCTTACAAGGTACACGACTGAAAGCCATCCCCTTACATATGAGGAGGCCATTTCGAGGTACTCCAACCTCTTGACCGAGATTGACAGGGGCAAGTTCGCAAGGTTCAGGAATGCTGCTGGCTACATATTGAGGACTCAGGAAGTTTCTGCAGGCAAGTTCCACATTCTGGCTTTAGGCTTTGACGGGAATTATCTCCCTTTTTTCGGCGACGCAAGGAAAGCCGTTGACTGCATACACAGGAGGAATGGGATAGCGGTATTCAACCATCCTTACATATTTCCCGACCGCAGTTTTGTCAGGTATAGGATTGGCGGCAGGGAAGATGAGGATGCCATCCATGAGGCATGCGCAATGGTCGACGAGGTTGAGGCGTTCAATGCTATGTGCATAAGCCCTACGTTTGGCATAGTGTTCCCTGACATGAAGGCCGCTAACAGGAAAGCTGATGATTTGGCCAAGGAGTTCGGGTTCAAGGGAACGGTGTCTTCCGATGCCCATTCTTCACTTGACCAGCCTAAGCTGTGCGGGATTTATCTCGAGGCCAAAGGCATCTGCGTTGAGAAGATAAAATCTGATATTAAGGGTGGCAATTTCGAGAACGATTACAGGAGATATGTCAGCCGCGGGAGTTTCGCTTCAGGCTTCCTGAAAAGGTAAAAGGTGAACTACCCTGACCAAAAATGTTTATCATTTTGAGGTTAGGGCTTCCTGAATCATTGACGACTGTTGCACTTCGCAGTGTAGAGCAATCATCTCCTCAGGCGTTGA
>CAYHOW010000032.1:0-10904 GCA_964358335.1 Candidatus Woesearchaeota archaeon | reverse complement strand
AAACAGTTAATGAACTTTTTAACTGGCCACTAATCGATATACAACAACACACCTATTCACACCAGACATTTCGTGAAATTGTCACAAGACCAGATAAAAAACCGTTAACTGCAGTTGAAATTAAAAAAGATATTGAAAAAGCATCTAGTTCAATCGCAAGAATCCTTAACAAAAGTGTTTGTGGTTTAAGGGCTCCACTTGGTTATGCTTGTGGTATGAATGGTGAGAGTGAAAAGTTAGATGCCATTAAGGAAACAAACATTAGATATATTAGTTCAGACTTGAGGGATAAAGAAGGGGGTATTTGCCCACCACTTATGGAAGATGGAATATTAAGGCAACCTTACAAATATGAGAATGGACTTATAGAGATACCATCTCATGGTTGGCAAGATACTGCTTTTTTAGGGTCAAAAACCAAAGGTGTTCCTAACTTTCCGGAATGGCCCAGGAAAGAACTTGAATGTTTCATTGTAGAACATTATACAAAAATCATGCAAGATGCTATTGTTCTAGTTGATTCAAAAAAAACTAATATATTTATTGGAGGTTGTTTTCATCCTCAAGCTATCTCGACCTATGATCCTGACCTTGAATTATTTGCAAAGATTATAGATAATGCCAAAAGAGAAGGAGTTAAGATAACAAGTTATTCTGATGTTTTGAATCAGATTTGGAGGAGGTTTTAAAAAATGAAAAAAATGAATATAGGAATTGTTGGTCTTGGTGTAATCACTAAATTTTACTTTGAGGCTTTGAAGAAATCCGAGAGTTTAGAGTTAAGGGCTGTATGTGATATTGATGTTGAGAAGACTGTACAAAAAGCGGCAGAATACAATGTTTTGGCGTATACGAGTTTGGATAAGATGCTTTTGAACCCAAATATCGATGCTGTTATTGTGACTTTACCAAATCATCTTCATGCCCCAGTTTCATTAGATGCTATGGAAGCAGGAAAGCATGTCATGTGCGAAAAGCCTTTGGCAACAAAACTGGAAGATGCTGAAAAGCTTGTTGAAGCCTCTAAGAGGTTAGGTAAAATATTATATACTTGCTTTCATCGTAGGTATAACTCTAACTTTAAAGATCTTGTTGCAGACCAATATTACAAAGGAAAGATTGTGGGATTCCATGCGCGATACAATGAGAAGATTGAAAACCATTCAGGCGATGACCTATGGTACATGGACATTCAGAAAAGTGGAGGCGGTTGTGTCATAGATAATGGAATTAATGTCATTGATGTGTTAACTCATATTGTTGGTCCTATGCATATTATAGAATCCAAGATAACTTATGATGCTAACGATGTTGATATGCAGGCCTTGCTAACTCTTGGCTTTAATGGAGGTTCTGGTACGCTTGAACTGGATTGGGCTTATGATGGTGAAGCCAAGGACATAAAATTCATGACTCAAGATGGAATGTTTGTAAGAGATTTCTTGGCAGGTTCTACAGCTTTCAAGGGAAGCCTTTATCATGAATATGAGAGGGGCTTGGATGATTTTGCCCTAAGTGTAAGGAGCAATAGGGATCATGGTGAGAAAGGATATAATGCCCAAAGGCTTATTACCGAAGCATATATAAAAAGTAGACAATGAAACGGAAAATTGCCTTATCTACAGGATTCATAAATTTATCAAACTATGAGTTGCTGGCATTGAATAGAGTGGAAGATGTCGAGTTGAATTCGCATGATCAAAAGACATTAGATACTCTTTTGCCTTTTCTTAAAAGCGAAGGCATAAATGTGTCTAGTGTTCATGGGCCATGTCCTAATTTAACAGGGAATCATCCAAACTTGTCTGCGAATGAAGAGTATTTTGAGTTGAACAAAACTCTTCTTAAAGCAAGTTTCAGAACAGCAAAAGATGTTTCTGCAAATATAGTTGTCATTCATCCATTCTACGACTTGAATGGTGAACTAGCATTGCCACGAGAGGATGATGAGAAATTTAACTTTCTTAGGAAATTAGGCGTAGGTAATTTTAAGAGCATTGATGAATATTTAAAATCAGACAGTTATTTGGCAGCCAAGCAAAGGTTTATCTCTAATCTGAAAATTTTAGTAGAAGAAATTCATAATGAATTTCCAGGAATTATCTTAGCAGTTGAAAATCTCAATCCAAGAGTCACTTATGGCTTGCAGGTACCATCTGAGATAATCGATATTTGTTCTGAAGTTAAATCTGATATCCTCAAGCTTGACTTGGATCTTCCTCATGCTTTCTTAAGTGCGACAGGACATCAATATAATTTTCTTGAGGAAATAGTTAAAGTTAAGGATTATGTTGGCTCAGTATCAGTGACACAAAACCATGGAGGTTTTTTTGCTATTGATAGAAATTGGAATTCCTCAGAGCCAATGGGAAAGCAAGATGTGGACCCCCATTTCCCTCCTTATGGGAATGTCAAGCTAATGAAGACTTATGGAAGAGCCGAAATTAGAGAAGAAAATTTGGCATTTAATGATGTTTTGATAGGTGCAGTCCAATATTCTGATCATGGAAATTTGCCTGTTGGATTTATTCCTATTAAGGAAGCTTTAGACATTATCGGAAAGACCACTCCTATTGTTTTAGAGATGGATAATAGATATGCACCAATTGAAGCCATATTTTCTAGCTACCATAGGTTCAGAGAAGAAATGCAATAACGCTATCAAATCTGCAAGTAAAACTTACTCTCCTCGTCTACCCCATTCGGAGCAGAGCTCCGGGACTTTACGACTCGGCGAAATAAGATAATCTGAGTTAGACTGCATTTCTCATTTTTGTGCCTTAGCTAAACAAATACCTTAGATTGATTCATCACAAATTATTTAAACCCTGACTTTTGAGATATTGTTGATGTTTGAGATAATAATTCACGGGAGGGCAGGCCAAGGCTCAAAGAGCATGGGGCAGTTTCTGGCTGAAGCAGCACTTATCAAGGGCAAATATTTCCATGCGTTCCCTACTTACGGCCCAGAGAAGACAGGCTCGCCCATGGCAGCATACGTCAAGATTTCTGACGGCCCGATACCTTCGTACGGTCCGATAGTAGAGCCTGATGCGGTTGTTGTCATCGACGAGACACTTTTGGAATCCATCCCTGTTACTAAAGGTTTGAAGAAGAACGGCTCGCTTATAGTCAACACCAACAAAGGAAAGGATTATGTCAAGGGCATAACAAAATTTAACGGGAATATTTACACTATAGACGCTACAGGCATATCATTAAAGTGCATGGGCGCAAGCACCCCTAACACTCCGATGCTTGGCGCATTGGTGAAGATAACAGATGTCGTCAATCTAGAGAGCATCAGCTTGAGAGTGAAGGAGAAATTTCTAAGGAAGATAGGCGAGGCCAAGACCCAGCAGAACATTGATGCGGTAAAGGCGGGGTACGAGCAGGTAAAATGAAGGATAAAACAGGCGCAAAGGTAGAGGCAGGGACATCAGTAGATTTCAAGACCGGTAGCTGGAGGTCTATGGAGCCCAACTGGGACGACAAGCGCTGCATTCAGTGCATGTTCTGCGTGATATACTGCCCTGAAGGCTGCATTCCGACTAAGGAAAAAAAGAGGGTAGAGACAGATTTCAATTACTGCAAGGGCTGCGGCATATGCGCTGTGGAATGTCCGGTGAAATGCATCGAGATGAAACGTAAACGCGAGAGGTGTGACGCAATTGAAAAAAGTTGTAGCGATTAATGGCAACGAGGCGGCCGCAGAGGCTATGAGGCAGTGCAGGCCGGACGTTGTTGCGGAATATCCCATTACCCCGCAGACTATCATAGTAGAGACCTTCTCGAAATATGTCGCTGACGGCAAATCGGACGCGGAGATTATCTCTGTCGAGTCAGAGCATTCAGCAATCAGCGCGACCATAGGGGCGCAGGCAGCAGGCGCAAGGGCTATGACTGCGACTTCATCACAGGGCTTGGCATTGATGTTCGAGTCGATGGTGGTAGCGCCAGGATTAAGGCTGCCTATACTGATGCACGTTGTCAACAGGGCATTGTCGGCGCCCATAAACATCCACTGCGACCATTCGGACTCGATGATGATAAGGGACTGCGGCTGGATGCAGCTGTACTCAGAAACAGCGCAGGAAGTCTACGACAACACTTTCTTGGCGTTAAGAGTGGCTGAAGATAATAATCTGCCCATAATGGTGTGCCAGGACGGGTTCATAGTCTCGCACTGCGTCGAGAGGGTGGAAATCTTGGACGACGAGACCATAACGAAGTTCGTCGGAGAATATAATCCAGAGAGATATTTGCTGAACACTGACGACCCCTACACCTGCGGCCCGCTATGCCTGGCTGACTCGTATTTCGAGGTGAAGAAGGAGCAGTCTGATGCGATGCTGAAAGTCAAGCAGTCGTTCATCAGGAACGGGAAGGAATTATCTAAAATCACAGGCAGGAAATATGATGTTATAGATACTTACAATCTTGAAAAGGCAAAGCATGTTATTGTCGTCATAAGCTCAACCGCAAGCGTCGTCAGGTCAGTGATAGACAAACTTAAGAATGATGATTACGGGCTGCTTAGAATAAATTTATTCAGGCCGTTCCCTTACGAAGAAGTCAAGGCGGCGTTGGCTAACGCAGAAAATGTGGCAGTGTTGGACAGGGCGATGTCGTATGGGGCCAACGCGCCATTGTACGGCGAAGTATTAAGTTCGTTGTATGGCAGCAATGTAAATGTCCAGAGCTACGTGTTTGGCTTGGGCGGCAGGGACATCTTCGAGAAAGATATCGAGAACGTTTTCAGAGAGCTTAGCTCTGGCAAGCTGGGCGGCTTCAAGTACATAGGTGTGAAGAGATGATCAGCATAAAGGATTACGCGGAGAAGAAGTGCGGTTTCGCCTCAGGCCACAGGAGCTGTTCAGGATGCGCGTTCCCGATAATAATAAGGAACGTGCTGAAAGCCGCCAAAGATCCATTGGTTATCTCATTGGCTACCGGCTGCATGGAGGTAACTACAACTATATTCCCGCAGAGCTCGTGGCAGGTTCCTACCATCCACAATACTTTCCTTAACTCGGCATCGACGATTTCAGGCGTCGAGAGGGCGTACGAGTCATTGAAGAGGAAAGGCAAGATAAAGAAAGAGATAAAGTTCCTGGCTTTCGGCGGCGACGGAGGCACTTACGATATTGGATTGCAGGCGCTGTCTGGCGCATTGGAGAGGGGCCACGATTTCGTCTACGTCCTGTATGACAATGAGGCTTATTGCAACACTGGGGGGCAACGCTCAAGTGCAAGCCCTTTAGGCTCAAACACTACTACCGAGCCAGTTGGAAAAGTCCATAATGGTAAGAAGACATTCAAGAAAGACATTACTAAAATAGTCGTAGCCCACAACATACCTTACGTAGCGCAGGCGGCAGTGCACAACTGGTCTGACCTGTACAATAAGGCAGAGAAGGCTTTTTCTATAAAGGGTCCGGCATTCATCAACGTGTTCTCGCCTTGCGAGCTGAACTGGAAGATGGACCCATCTATGACCATCAAGGTTTCCAAGTTAGCAACCGAAACTAAGTTTTGGCCGCTGTACGAGGTGGAGAACGGCAACTACAAGCTGAGCTACAATCCTCCAAAGGATGTTCCCGTAGAAGAGTACCTTAAGACTCAAGGCAGGTTCAAGCATCTATTATCGGAAGAGAACAAGCCTACATTGCAGAAGATCCAGGGTCATATAGACTCAGAATGGGAAAAGCTGCTAAAGCTTTGCGGCATAAAATGATTTGATGTTCTCAGCCACATAGTACATTTCTTCATCAGTCATCTCTGGATAGAAAGGCAATGAGAGTATAGACTTCGAGCATTTCTCGGACACTGGGAAATGACTTTCAGTGTGTCCCATGTAACTGTATGCAGGCTGCAGGTGCAGAGGTATTGAATAATGTATGCCTGTAGATACGCCCTTATTCTTTAGGTATTCTATAAGCTCATTTCGTTTCTCAGTCTTTATGACGTACATATAATATGAGTGCTTGTTGTAGCTTCTCTCGGCAGGCGTGACCAGCTTCAGGCCCTTGAGCAGTTCATTGTAGAGCTCAGCCTTCCTTCTCCTGGCCATGACCCACTCGTCAAGGTGGTGAAGCATCACTTTTATGATAGCCGCATGCATGGTGTCGAGCCTGTAGTTGTGACCCTCAATCTTATGTTCGTACTTGTCTATCCTTCCGTGGTCGGCGAGCATCCTCACCTTCTCAACGACCTCGTCATTGTTGGCAACGACCATCCCTGCGTCTCCGAAAGCGCCTATTATCTTCGCGGGAAAGAAACTAAACGTCGCTACGTCGCAGTAAGGCGACCTTTTGCCGTAATGCTCAGCGGCGTGCGCCTGCGCAGTATCTTCGATTATAGAAAGATTGTGCTTGTCGGCTATCTCCTTGAGCTCCTTCATGTCGGCCATCTGGCCGTACAAGTGAACCGGGATTATCGCCTTGGTCTTTGGAGTTATCAGCCTCTCGACCTGCGACACGTCCATGAGCATGGTGTCCGGGTGGACATCCACAAACTTAGTCTTGGCGCCGATATGCGTTACGGACTCGGTAGTGGCTATGAATGTGTTTGGCACAGTTATGACTTCGTCTCCTGGCTTGACGCCTACAGCCTTCAATGCAAGCTCTACAGCCACAGTGCCGTTGGCGCACCCTATGGCTTGCTTGGCTCCGCAATAAGAGGCGAACTCCTTCTCGAGCTCCTTGATGTCAGGCCCGTTGATGAAAGAAGTGTTGTCAATTACATTTTTAATGGCCAAATCCACTTCAGCCTTTACAGAATCATACCTTTTCCTTAAATCAACTAGAGGTATTTTCATTCAGTCATCCTCGTACGGCTTATCGATTCCCAAATGCGGATAATGGCATTTCAAGTCCTTGACATCCTTTATATATTTAGCGGGATTCCCTGCGACGACAGTCAATGGCGCCACATCCTTGGTAACCAAAGAGGCTGCGCCGACCAGAGCTTTCCTGCCTATCATCACGCTAGGAAGAAGGGTCGCGTTGGCTCCGATGATAGCCCCCTCGAATATCGTCGGCCCCTTCAGGCACTCTTTGACTTTAGGGCAAAGCGGATGGGGAGCGTTAGTCAATACGACGTTCGGCCCGAGCCAGCATCCTTTCTTGAGAACGCAGAATTCAGGGACGAATACTTGCGTATGTATCCTCACATCATCTTCTATCTTGACATGATGCTCAATGACAGACAGGGTGCCTATGCTGACATTGTCGCCTATATCGTTCGACTCACGTATATTGACCTTGTTGCCGGTCTGGAAATGGTCTCCTATGACATTGCCCGCATAGATGTAGGTTCCGGAGCGGATGATGCAGTCATTGCCTATGACAGTCTTGAGCTCGCCGTCCTTTTTCCCTCTTGGCGGTATGCCTATCATGCATCCGTCTTCGATGATGGTTCCTTCGCCTATTTCTACGTTTGAATATATTTTATGGTCCATAGGGATTCCGATAGGGGTGCGGTTTAAAAATGTTATGGACTTTTAGTCGGAGACGTTAACTTTAGCGATAGAAAGTCGGAGACGTTAACTTTAGCGATAGAACCCCACAATATTTATAAATAATCAATCCATCAAAACTTCCATAATGGTAAAAGTAGGCATCATCGGCGGCTCTGGCGTTTACGATCCGGAGATCCTTCAGGACACAAAGCAGATCAAAGTACATACGCCTTTCGGCGCGACCTCAGACTTAGTAACCGTCGGGACGCTTAAAGGCGTCGAGGTTGTCTTCCTTCCCAGGCACGGCCACGGCCACAAGATAAATCCTACCAATGTGCCTTTCAGGGCGAACATCTGGGCAATGAAGCAGCTGGGCGTGACTCACATCTTCGCTCCGTCTGCGGTAGGCTCATTGAGGGAAGAGGTCAAGCCCGGAGACTTGGTTTTCACGGACCAGTTCATCGACAGGACAATCCACAGGAAGAACTCGTTCTTCGAGGGCAACCAGGTATGCCACATTTCCATAGCAGACCCTTGCTGCAATAATCTTAAGCGCCTGCTTGTCGATTCAGCCAACTCATTGGGCATAACGTTCCACGAGCAGGGCACTTGCGTTGTGGTGGAAGGCCCGAGATTCTCGACAAGGGCAGAGAGCAACGTGTTCAGGAGCTGGGGCGCGGACATCATAGGCATGACAATGTGCCCGGAGGCAATACTGGCAAGGGAAGCTGAGATATGCTACCAGACGATTGCAATGGTCACCGACTATGACGTCTGGAAAGTGGAGAATGAGGTCACTTTGGAAGAAGTGCTGAAGAGGATGAAAGATAACGTCAAGAACGTCAAGAGGCTTTTGGAGGTCGCAATACCTAAGGTCAAGGACGAGGATTGCGCGTGCAGGCACGCATTGCAGGGCGCGCTGATATGAGCAAGGGTTCACAAACCTTATAAACCAAATTTAGATAAAATAAAATGCTGAAAAAGAAGGGTTCTGAATGAAGCTGACAGTAATAGGGACAGGATATGTAGGCTTGTGCCAAGGCGCGGCTTTCGCTGAGGAAGGGCACCATGTCACTTGCGTTGACATAGATGAAAGGAAGGTCAAGATGCTGAATGATTTCTGCGCAGGATTATCTGAAGAGTTGCCGATATTCGAGCCTGGGCTGGATGAGCTTATCCGGTCAAACAGCACAAAGGGCAGGATAATGTTTACTACTAATTTGAAAGACAGCATTGAGGATGCCGATGCGGTTTTCATAACTGTCGGAACGCCGCCTAAAGAAAATGGCGAAGCGGACCTGACGGCACTGAGGAAGGTTTCAGAGGACATAGGCAGCGCAATCAACAATTCCAATAAGGATTATTTCATCGTGGCGACCAAGAGCACTGTTCCGGTCGGAACGCACAAGATAGTGGAGGAGATAATTTCAGGCAAGACAGATAAGCAGGTCGACATAGTCTCAAACCCAGAGTTCTTGGCGCAGGGCAGGGCTGTAAGGGACTGCCTGAACCCGTCGAGGATAGTCATAGGCACTGGCAGCGAGAGAGCTAGGAAGATAATGCTTGACATCTACAAGCCCTATCAGGACCAGGGATTTCCTATTTATCTTATGAGCAACGTCGATGCGGAATTGCACAAGTATGCCGCTAACTCGTATCTGGCCGCGCAGATTAGCCTTACGAACAACTTTGCCAACTTAGCTAAAGTAGCTGGCGGAGACTGGAACAGAGTCAAGGAAGGCATACTTGCCGACACAAGGATAGGCAAGTTTGTCAATTCAAGCCCGGGTTTTGGAGGCAGCTGCTTCGAGAAGGACGTCGAGCAGCTCACCCATACGTTCGAGCAATACGATGTTGACTGCACATTGCTTAAGGAAGTGTTAAGGCAGAACAAGATCCAGAAGCAGCTGTTAGCCAAAAGGATAAAAGGCAAGCTAGGAGACCTTAAAGGCAAGACCATTGCGGTCTGGGGATTGGCATTCAAGGCAGAGACCGACGACATGAGGGGCGCGCCGTCAATACCGCTTATAGAAGGCCTGATAGAGGCGGGCGCCAAGATAAGGGCATATGATCCTGTAGCAGTAAATGAGTCAAGGAAGGTATTTGGTAATTTTGAGAAGAAGGATAGCATATGCTATACCGAAGACAAGTATTCGGCATTGGAAGGCTCAGATGCTCTGGCCATAGTCACCGAATGGAAAGAGTTTGTTAGCGCAGATTTAACAAGAGTCAAGCAGCTTCTCAGGCAGCCGGTTATTTTTGACGGAAAGGACTTATTTAAGTCTGAAGAGATTCTTAGATATGGATTTTACTATAGCAGCATAGGAAAGCCAGACATAAGGAGCCAATAATGAAAGTGTTGGTTACTGGAGGCGCAGGATTTATTGGATCCTCACTAGCTGATGAGCTTCTTAATCAAGGCTATGATGTTGTTGCTGTTGACAACTTCAATGACTATTATGATGTTAGCAGGAAAGAGCAGAATGTCAAGGATGCAATGAAATCTTCCAGGTACAAGCTATACCGCGCCGACATAACTGACAAGAAAGAGATGGAAAGGATATTCGAAGCTGAACGCTTTGACAAGATAGCACATCTGGCTGCACGCGCAGGCGTAAGGCCTTCATTGGACAATCCTCATCTCTATGCAAACGACAATTACGTTGGCACTATGGTCATGCTTGAGCTGGCAAGGAAGCATTATATCAAGAATTTTATATTTGCATCTTCATCGTCGGTCTATGGCAATAGTGGCGAGGTGCCTTTCTTGGAGGATGAAGCATGCGACAAGCCGATTTCTCCCTACGCTGCGACAAAAAGAGCATGCGAGATGCTATGCTACACGTATCATCATCTGTACAATATAAACATAAGCTGCATGAGATTTTTCACTGTTTATGGGCCAAGGGGAAGGCCGGACATGGCAATCTACAAGTTCATCGACAGGATGTATAAAGGCAAAGATATCGAGATTTACGGTGACGGGACTACAAAGAGGGATTATACTTATATAGGCGACATAGTCAAGGGTGTCATATTGGCATTAGAGAAGGACATGCCTTTTGGCATCTACAACCTAGGCAATTCGAACGCTGTTGAATTAAGAAAGCTTATAGGAGTAATAGAGAAAGAGCTCAACAGGAAAGCATTGAGGAAGAGCATGCCATTGCAGCCAGGCGATGTCGATATAACATACTGCAGCCACGAAAAGGCTTCCAGAGAGATAGGATATTTTCCTAAAGTTAGGATTGAAGAAGGAATAAAGAACACTATAATATGGTACTTGAATGAAGAAGTGAAAATGAAATGATAGTCCTAATAACAGGCGGCGCAGGATACATAGGCAGCCATACGGTGAGGGAGCTGTTGAAGAAAGGCCATGGCGTCGTTGTGTATGACAGTTTGGAGAACGGCCATTGGGAAAGCCTGCCTAAGAACGCAA
>CAYHOW010000031.1:0-10907 GCA_964358335.1 Candidatus Woesearchaeota archaeon | reverse complement strand
TCTTCCCTCGGAGAGCAATCTCATAGCAAGGTTTTTTTCAGGTTTTTTTATGATTTTGTCCTCTGAGCTTAATACATACGATTTTGCAAATATCATCAAAAAAAGGCCATAAATCCGCGATAAGTTTATTAATGGCTGAAATTTTTACTTCTTAAAATAATAATCAAAAAGAGGGGGAATTTTAATGGAAGAGTCACACAGGATAAAGATGGCCATGATTGCTTCAGCGTCTAAGGCTTTGGATTTCAAGAGAAGGAACCCAGGCAAGAGCGATGATGAAGCCTTGAAGTTTATCGTCAAGAATCTAGACTCGATGCTTAACGAATCGCACTTCTGAAAGCGTTGAATTATTTTTTATTTTGAGAATTTCTTATTTGTAGATGCTATCATGATGGTCGTAATCCACGAAAGAGACAGTCTTTTGATTATGGTCTACTATAAAGGTCAAAACAAAATGGCCTATATGCACTCGGCTCACACCGCACATCTCATAACGCAAAGTCTTAAACTCATGGTGAGGATTAGCCAATATTTGTTCAATCTTCTTAAGGATTGCTAAGTAACTTTGGGCATCCTTCTTCCTTAATTTAGCTAATTTCTTTGCAAAATCATCACGATATAAGTCTTTATACATCATTTATTACCTTTTCAAACTCTGCGCGAGAGAGATATTTCCCCTTAATCATCTTGGTCAGCTTAGCCTTGTATTCTGGCTTCAATTCTGGCTCCATGATGTTCTTCTCGTACTCAGAAACAACCAGGTCTATGGCCTGGGACTTGTCCTTGAGCCCGTACTTCGCCTTGATTATGTTCAATACCCTGTTGGTATTTTCCTGTATGCTTATCATTGCCTGTACCATGTTTACATCACATATATTAGTATATATATGGCATATATAAGGCTTCTCTTTTGTCGGTTTATGCATGATTTCAGTTTATAGGAAAAGGGTTAATTAATCTAACTGAAAAAAAGTGCTGATAATTTTGTCAAGTCCAGAAATATTCCTGCATTAAATCGGAAATCATAGAAAACAAGAAAAAGTAAAAAGAAAATCCTTACTGGTCCTTTGCCAAAGAGTAAATGCTCTTCAAGGCGACGACCAATGCTGCCGGGGTAACGAATACCACTACTGCTGCGAACACTGAGTACAGCCTAGGGCCGACAACCGCAATGTCTTTCAGCAATGAGCTACCCATGCTGCCTACGATGACTAGCACCAGAGCAGCGAACAGGAAGCCGTTGGTTTCCTTCTCTGTTATGTTAAGGAATCCTACCAATAGGCCTACTACGATAAGCGCAGTCACGCTCAATGCTCCTAGCGGCCAAATGCCAGCTATCAAAGCGATAACGACGCCTAGTATGAAAGCCCAGCTTCCAACCATAGCCATTTTATTTTTCATTTTTATGGCACCTCCTACTAAGAAGTTATTCAAGGATGTTTATAAAAATTGCGATTGAATAATTATCGCAAACATATTTGTTCAGCTACTTTTTTTTGCATGAAATTGCAAGTTCAATTGTCCAAAAGGTAATTTTAGGCAATGTGATATTCTATCATCATTTCTCTGCCCAAGCTAAACAGTTACAGTTTTGAAGTCTAAGGAATTACATCTTTGAATATTTTAGCAGCCGATTTATTTCGATGGATGATATTTCATTTGGGAATAAGTAGATAAAATTTTCAGACATGCGCATTCTAACTTTATAAGTGTCAGCATTTCTCGCATATGCAAGCCATCCTTGAAGAAAGTTGTAGGCAGTGTCATAGCTGGCATCTTTCTCGGAATACACAGTCTTGAGTCCGTGAATTTTCCTATAAGCGGACCTTACGTTCCTTTTTCTCAACAGCCTATGATGATAGAAAACCCTAAAGCCTAGGAAGTCAACACCCCTGTCCAAGGGCTGGAACTTGCACTTGTCATTGTTCAGCTCCAAAGATAGGCTGCTTGTTAGGAAGGCGCTTATTTCTCGCAGATAGCCTTCAAGTGTTGCCTTATCAGTGTGCAGGATTACGAAATCATCAACATAGCGGATATAATATTTTGCCTTGAGATTATGCTTCACGAATTGGTCCAACTCATTCAGGTAGACGTTCGCAAAGAATTGCGACGTCAGGTTCCCCAATGGCATTCCCTTATCAAAGCCATGGTTGCTTAAGATGTTGCTGACCAAAAAGAGCAATTCCTTATCTTGTAGATTTTTTTGGAGTATCTCAAGCATCCTCTTATGGCTGATGTTCTCGAAATAATGCTTTATGTCGCACTTGAGAAAAAATCCCCTTATGCATATGCGGTTTGACTTCCTGACTAGCGTCCCGTTATGGCTCACCTTCTTGATGAACTGCTCTAAGCGGTTTATTGCGGCAAGCGAGCCCTTCCCTTTCCTGTTAGCATAGGAATCGTGAACGAACATCTTGTCATATATAGGTCCGATGATGTTGCAGATGGCATGATGAACTATCCTGTCCCTGAAATCGCTTACGCTTATCCTTCTAGTCTTAGGGTCGCGGATGATAAACTCTTTCAGTGGCAAGGGCTGATAGGAATGGAGGAGCAGTTCATTCCTGAGTACATGAAGGTTTTCGGGCAGGTTCTTTTCGAACTCGATGACATATGGCTTAAGCGTCTTTCTTTTTCTTGCTTTTTTCCATGCAGATTCAAGATTTTTTAGAGAGCACAATTCTTGGTAAAGATGACAGTAAAGTTTCATGTCCTGTCCTATTGCCAGAGCCATTCCAAACGAGCAGCCGTTGTTGTTGATGTTGATGTTGCCATTGACATGGAAGCCATCATTGTTGTAGTTAAGCAACGCCACCCTGCGTGTTAGCCCACTGCATAATACAAGAGCACCGCAGATTCACTTAAGTGTCTCTGCTGAATTTCATGGCCTTCACCTCGACAACTACCGACCTTTCGGGATTTACGTATAGGTTAGGGACTTCATCTTCCTTGATGTTAGGGGATAGGCAGACAGATGATGGCTTCCTCTTCTGGAACCTGACCTTCGACTTGACTTCCTCGCCGATTCCTTCCCTCCTTGCGTTGACCTTGGCCAACGTCTCGTACCTGTTCTCAAGAGGGTTATAGGTGCCGCAGAGGAGCTGCGATATGGTGTCTCCTTCCATATAAGCTCCCAACACGGCCAAATCGAAAGTTTCGAACTTCTTAATCTTGAGCCAGTCATGGTGCTTATCTCCGGCAACGTACAATGACTCCATGTTCTTGCAGACCAAACCTTCATGCTTATCGATTGTAAGAGTGTCGCCAAGGCTTTCAGGAACTATTTCGGGCTTATGTGGATGACGACTAAGAAGTCTTGAGATAGTTGCATTTTCTTGACAGGGGGCATCCCTCGCAAATTGGTTTGGTCTTGCAGTGATTTTTCGCGTGCTCGACAATCAAGGCGTGGTACTCCTTGAACATCTCTGTATCATGTTTTAGGTTATCCATGAAAAGCATCTGCCATTCGTGGTAAGTCGAGAATTCTTTGCCCAACACTCTTGAGAATATCCTCCGCGTATAGGCGTCAATCACGAAGTAAGGCTTCTCGGCTGAATATAGGATGATGGAATCTGCTGTCTCTGGACCTATGCCATTAACGGACAGAAGAAGCTCCCGAATATTTTCGTGCCGGAACAGCTCATCGAACGACCTGAAAGTCAGAAGGAAAGAAGTTAGGTTCTTCAGCTTCTTCGCCTTAATGTTGTAGTATCCGGACGGCCTTATCAAAGAGGCAAGATAGTTCGTGTCTGCATTGTGCATCCTATTCAGGTCAAGAAGCTTCTCCTTGTTCAGGTTATGCAGCGCCTTCTCGACATTCGTCCATGCGGTATTCTGGGTCAGTATGGCCCCAACCATTATCTCGAACCGGTCTTTATCACTAGCAGGCGCGCCCTTGTGGTGCAGAGAATGCAATCCGTCCTTAGACAGAGGCCACCATCCTTGATTGCCGTACTCCTTCAGCAATAATGAATATACCAAGCTTAATTCTTTCATCATAGAAGTTTAATGAGAAATCGGTTAATTACTTTTTCGTTTTTGACCGATTCTAAAATAATAGCAGCCTATGCATCTTTTCATATGAGAATTAAAACTGATTCTCCCCACCTTCTGTAGCCATTGAGATTACTTTCAGCACCTTTGGCACCGCGGACAGTGGCTCTACCTTTACGTCACCTGTTGCTAATGCAGCCGTTATCTTTGCAACAATCATACCCTTATCAAGTGCATTGCTAAGCATATTCCTGACTCTTCTCCCGCTATCCCATGGCGGGCTTTCTATTTCGCCGTGCTGCTCTGCCTTCTTGATAATATCATAAAGGAAGTCTAGCTGCACAGTCACTTTCACGTCAGGCTCGAAATCTATAGTCTTTATAGGCTGGCCCTTGAATATTACATCGGGATTCACAGCTATCTTAAGGTAAAACAGATCCTCTTCACCGTCAGCGATTGTGACAAGCCCGTCAAGGCTTCCCCCCAAATCCTTTGCAATATCCTCTATCGCCTTCAATGCTTCAGGGTTTCTTTTTGCCTCTTCTTTCTCTTTCATAGAAGGCCCTATCTCCTGCAGCCTCTGCTCTGGCGGACCAGGCATATAGCCGTTCTCCCTTGCTTTCAAGAACTCGTGCTTGAAAATATCCTTCGGCGGGAATATCCATATCTCCATGTAAGGGGACAATACCTCAACATTAAACTCGTCAACCTTCTTCATCTCTTCCCAGATATGCACCTTGCCGAACCCGGACTCAAATGTTAAATCAATCGGATTATATGCAGGTGGCGCAGTGCCGAGGCAGGCGGATGCTCTTGCTGTCTGCTTCGCATTCTCAACAAGCCCCCAGTATACGTCATATATGCCACCTATCCTGTTCTCCCATTTGTCCGGCTCTGAAACAAGATAATCATCAAAGAACCATGAAAGGAACTCCTTGTTAAGCCCTTCCTCAAACTCTTTCCTTTCTTTTAAGGTGGCTTCAAGCTCAAATGTGCACCATGAGCCCTTGTCAAAGATGTCCCTCGCAGCATTCACCTCTGCAAAAGCATCCCCCCATGAGTCAAATATGAGGTGGGAGTCAACAACGCCTGTGGTTTTGCCTTTACATTCGCCTGCAAACGCCACAGCACCATTTTCCTCTGTCCAAGGCTCGCCCTGCATGCACCCGAACTTAATTACATTGTTATTCCATGGAGCACACACAGGCTTTGAGCAATCATCATCAATTTTGCACATTGTGCACTGCTTTTTTGACTCGCAACCGTTAAGCCAGTTTCCATCGCAGTCAAAAAATCCAATATTGCAATCGCAGTAGCCTTTTTCCTCATTGCAGTGCTGGTTCTCATTGCAGCCGCCTTCGCATATCTCCCTTTGCCCACCGCATGTAAGATCTTCTGACTCGCAACCGTCATCATCATTGCCATCTATCATGCTGTTGCAGTCAAACCATCCTTCCCTGCAGTGGCACTGCCCCATTACCTTGTCGCAATTCTGGTTTGGCTTGCAGTCTTCGTCTGCGGAGCACTGCTTTTCTTTTGAGACAAATCCTGTAAGCCATGCAAATGCGCCTGTAACGTCTCCAGAGGACTGCTCCTGTTGGGGTTCCTGTGCAGATTCTTCAGCAGGTGATTCAAGCGGACTTTCTGCTTCACGCTCTTCCTTTTCCTCAGCTTTCTCTTCCTTCTGCTCTTCTTTTTCCTCATGCTTCTCTTCCTTTGTTTCCTCTTTTGTCTCTTCAGCAGATTCTTCATGCGTTACAACTTCCGGCACTGTGACTTCAGGCTCGGTTATTACAATTTGTCCTGCTTCCTCTCCGCCATATTCCTTTTCGTAGATCTCATCAGGGATTCTCTTGCAGAAGCCGTTTGAGCATATCTCCTGCTCATTGCCACAGTCAGCGACAAGATTGCATTTCCTGCCTGTTTCCTCAGGCCTTACCTCAACGCCTTCGTATATATCCTTGCTTATGCATTTCCCAGAATCAAGTACTTCGTTTTCAGCGCATTCTATTTTTTCTCCGACAAATATGCACTCGTTTCCCTTAAGCTCATAACCTTCAGGACATTCAAGCGCTTCACTCGCAACGCACAGCCCCTCTTTCAGCTCATAGCCTTTGGGGCATTCCGTAACGTTTGCAATGCAAACCCCCTCTTTCAGAATATGAAGGCCTTCAAGGCATTCTGTCACATTTGGCTCAGCAGGCAATTCCTTTTGCATACATGCGTTCTCCTTGAACTCAAATCCTTCAGGGCATTCTGCCGGGGTTTCAACCTTTGGCACACATTTGCCTTCAACTTCAACAAACCCTTCCTTGCATTCAAGCTTAATCAAAGAAGGCACGCACATGCCATCAAACTCAACATAGCCTTCAATGCATTTGCACTCGCCTCCAACATAAGTCTGGTTTTCCTTGCATCTTATTGAAACGTTTGCCTCTTCCTGAAGCAGGCATTTGCCGTCAAAGCATACTTTGCCAATGCCGCAAATAACGCCCATCATGCAATCCATCCTGTCATCGCAATCAACAAGGTAATCATCATCATTGTCCTTTGCATCATCACATGTTTCAGCTTCCTTTCCGCAAGGATTTTCTGATTCGCAGATTTTTCCGTCACCGTCGCAGTCATGGAACCCAGCTCGGCACTTGCACTTCTCGCCTTCTGCAACCTGATTCTCGCCACAGAACGCTTCTTGGCCGCAAGGAACTGTCTGCATGCCATCCGTACAGTTGAATATCTCGCATGGTACTACCTGCATATTGCCGTCGCATATATAGGTCGTCTCCCTGCATGGCGAGTACTGCTTTGAACCGGAACAGTAAAATGCAACCTTTTGCCTGCACAAATCTTCGCAGGGCTTAAGCTGCCCGGGATAATCCGTTGTCACTTCCTTACAAGCATCCATACACTCCGGATTTTCAGAAGGAGACTTGCAGTCAACACATGGCTTGCACTCCTGCTTGCATTCTTCTTCAGGCTTTTGGGACGTGCACTCATTGCAAGGTGCGCATTCAGCCTCGCACATGGGCATTTCAAAACTGGCTTCCTCGCACTTCTTGCATTCTGCGCAGAACAGCTGCGTCCTGCATTTGGTTTCCCTGCAAGACCAGCACTCTGCCTCGCAGACAGAATTGCATTCTTCGCCCCCTTGTTTTCGTTCGCATTTTATGCAATCCTTGCAAACAGAGTTGCACTGGTTTGTACACGGCCAGCATTCAGACTCACAGACAGCCTTGCATGTTCTGCCACACTGCTTAGTGCAGTCAGGGTCCATGCAATCAACTAGTTCATCATTGTCATCATCAGCCTGGTTCCTGCAATCTTCTTTTCCGCCCAATGCAAACTTGCATTCGCCCTTGATGCAGCCTTCCTCAAGCGAGCATTCCTCTTCCTGCACCTGCCTGCAAAAGCTTGACTTTTTCTCGACGATGTCTTTTGCGAGCCTCTTTGCATAGCGCAATTCATGTTCTGTCCTCTTTTCAGTGCTGTATTCGCCGAATGCGCTGTCCAAAGCCGAAACAAGCATATCGGTATTTTCTTGTTTTAGCTTGGGCTGCGAATTGAGATTCTCCCATACCGCCCTCTGGAACGCATTGAAATTTTTTGATATTTCCGCTACATTTACCCTAGAATTCCTTTCATCCATACTCATGGCTGTTGACCTTAGGCTCTTAAGCTCCTTTTTGAAAAGTTCCATAATCTCGCTGAATTCCTTGCCCCTGAGCTCTTCAATTGTGTACACCTCATCTGGCTTTGGAGTTTCCTCAGTTAAAGCGCCTATGTCCTGCTTCTCATATTGTGCATCAAGCCACTGGTTAAACACAAGGCCATCACAGTCTGTGCAGACGCTTGCCCAGAATGTCATGCGCAGGTTCTTTCCCTTGAACATGTCAGCTTCCCATACAATAAAATCATTATCAAGCTCTTTTTCCTCTTCGGGAAAAAGCTTTTCCATATATTCTCTGCAATTTTCCTTGTTCTGATGTATGAACTCTTCAAGTATGTGGGAATACTCAACAAGTTTCTTTGCAAGCTCCTGCATATTTGATTTTGTATTGAGGTATTCGACAGAGAGCGCCTTTATATCTGACTGCATTGCTCCGAAGTCAATGTTAAACTGCCTTTTGAAGCGTATCTGAAAATCAACCCAGTAAAGGTCCTTGTCCCCGTCCTTGCTCTTGTATACCTGCGGCCATGCATTGAATGTAACCATTATTTTTTTGCCGTCAAAAACAGCCTTCTCCCATCTTGGACGCTTTTTTTCAACATGCTCGTCATGCTCCTCGTTCACAATCCATACAGTGTCAACATATTCAGTCGGCTCCCCGAAAAAATTCTTAGCTTCTTCAGATGAAATTCCTGTGTAACGCTCGCCTTCTTCCTGACCAAACACAACCTCGCTCATCAGCAACCGTATGTCTTCCCTCAACGCATTTGAATATATTTTCAATTGGGCATAAGATATCTGCCCCATTTCATATTGCTCCGCATAATGCGTTATAGCAAAAACCTTGTCAGTTACAGGATCTGCCGCAAGAGCTAAAGGCGCAATCGCAAACAGCAACAATAATAAGATGAGCTTTTTCAATTCATACCACCTCAGTTGAATACCTAAAAAAAAAGCTCTACTCACTTATATATCTTTTTACAACAAATGCTCAATCCAGCCCCTGGATGACGTCGGTGAATATCGCAATCTTCTTGTTGGACGTCTTGTTGCCGCAGTAGGGGCAGACGCTGTGCACGCTGAACGATTTCCTTCTCTTGAAAGAGTAGTTGCACTTGCTGCACTTGTAGTCAACTGAATCGGAGCTGTTGTGCTTGGGCTGGAAACTGCCTTCGAGCCTTTCCTTCACGCCGGCCAGCTTGAGCTTAGGCAACGCTTTTTTCTCTTTCTTGATAGTGTTCAATGTATATTGCCCCTTTGAGCCGCCGTTAAGCTCGGCCAGCTTAGAATTGTAGCAGTCGGTGCAGACCAAGTCCTTCCCAGTCTCGGGATGGTACTTCATGTTGCCTATATGCGATTTCTGGCCGCAGCTCCTGCATTTGACATTGATGTCTACCATAAAATCTCAAATATTGTTCGGATATATAAATTTTATTGCTCTTTGAGAGCCGTTTCAGCCCCAAAGCTTCCTTTCCTCTTCACGAAGATAGAGGCCGATGAAAGCTTCGACAGTGGAGTCGAGGTCAGCGGCGAATATCCTCGACGTTGTGCCGTGCATGTTCCCGACTGGTATGCCTAGGTCAGCGGTGAGTATGCCCTTTTCGGTATAGAATCTGGCTATCGTACCTCCGCCGCCGCCAATGCCTACTTTTGATGGCAAGGCAGTGACTTGGTACGCCATATCCCTCCTGTTAAGGAACCTTTCCATGAAATAGAGGTCGTTCGGCATGACTATGTTGCCAGTGGAGACGCCGTTAGAGCCGTTAGCTATCACTAAGGCAGCGCCGTTGCCGAAGTGCGAATTGTTTTCCTTGTCAGTCACGGCCTGGTTCTGCGGCGTGTACGCTATGTCGACGTCTGCGGAAAGCATCACTGACTTAGAATAAGTCTCGGACAAGTGAAGGCTGGACTTTGAATTCCTTGCCAGCACTTTTACGACATTGTCAAGGAAGACATCGTTCGCGCTGCCTACGCTGCAAGATCCAATCTCTTCCCTGGCAACCCCCAATGCGATGCAGGTGTACTTGGGGTCTTTTATCATCGTCAATGCCTTCAATGCGGCGAACAGGCAGCTCCTGTCGTCGTACCCGTACCCCACAATATAGTTGCCTAATTTCATAGTCTTCTCAGAAGGCGTGACATAGAAATGTGTGAATCCTGAATTGAAATCGTCTATAGTTATCTTTACGCTTTTGTTTGACGACCTTCGGTTGACTGCGGACAGGAAGCTTCTCAGGCTCTTGTACCCCGTGAAGACGTCAAGGTTCTCCAGCTTGAACGCTTCCTTGTAGACGGGATTCTTCTCGCGAAGATTGTCAGGGTTGTGTATGGTCGCTTCAGGTATGTTGCCAGGAATTCTCCACTGCACAAGCTCTCTCTTGTCGCCATTCTGAGCTAACGTCTCGCCGATTATTGTCAGAGGCCTGTCCATCCATTGGTGGGGATAGAATCCTCCGTAAGGCCTTGTGTCGAGATAGACGCCGTCGGACTTCTCGACAGCGGAGACTACTTTGTTTGTGAGCGTGCAGAAATCCACATGGGCGCCAGCGATGTTAAGGCCCTTATCTTCATTGCCGTCCGTGACTACAGCGGCGATGTTGACAGAGTTCCTGTCGATGAAATACACCCTGTAAGGCAGATGTCTCGACTCGTCGTATTTCACGAAGCCGTTGGACTCTAGCATGGCTTGCGCAGCTTTCACAGCCATGGTCGGCGTTCGGGCATTGTCCAGGAACGTCATGTATTCCCTTACTAAGCTGCCGAGGTTGCGCTTGGATTTTCTCAGAGCCTCTGAAGAAGTCTTGTATTTCACCATTTTCTCACCGCCTTGATTAGTTAAATAATGGATTGTTTATGCGTATATAAAATTTTTGCAGAAGAATGGATATGATTCATCCCCTCATCACCAAGTAAGCGACATAAGCCACGTACATCAGTATCATCAGAGCGCCCTGCCACTTTTCAAGGACTCTCTTCTTTCCCACGAACATCCAGACAAACAGTATGAGGCTTGCGAAGCATGTAATGATTATGTCCACGATGCTTCCAGGGCCGAAAGGCAGAGGCCTTATCAGTGCGCTTATGCCCAGGATGAAGAATATGTTGAATATGTTGGAGCCGACTATGTTGCCGACGGCTATGTCGCAGTTCTTCTTGTACGCGGCCATTGCGGACGTGGCTAATTCAGGCAAGGATGTTCCAGCCGCCACGATAGTCAAGCCTATCAATGATTCCGTAACTCCGAAAT
>CAYHOW010000030.1:0-11082 GCA_964358335.1 Candidatus Woesearchaeota archaeon | reverse complement strand
AACCCATCAAGAAGATGACTGAATGCCAATCTGCAAAGGAGAGATGCAAAACTCATAGAGGAACTTTTGCTTTGAGCAGGAAATTAAATCCAAATGAGCATACAATATTATTATTGGATGATATCAAGGCAGAAGGTGACACTAAATTGATTTGTGCAGAGCTACTAATCAAGGAAGGCGCAAAAACTATAAAGGCAATCTGCTTAGGAATCAATACTGCAGATATTTCAAATAGCAATCAAGGGAGCAATGAGAATGTTTCAAAAAGATGATCTTGTGAAGTGGATGAAACTGGCAAGAGTCCCTAAACTTGGTCCCATTAAATTAATGAAGCTGTTTGGACTTGTCCATGATATAGATAAGATTTTTTCTATGCCCGATAAGGAATTGTTCATGACAAGGATTTTTAATGAATCTATGATATCAGATTTCCATAAGTTAAAGGACGCATCTGATGAAAATTTCCTGAAAGTGATAGACAAATGCAAGGAGCAAAACATTGAAATTATGCCCTTGGTAGATGAGAGGTATCCCATCTTCTTGAAGAATATTCCCTATCCACCTGTGACGCTATTCTTAAAGGGGGATTTAAGCTTATTGTATGTTAGAAAAATAGCCATAGTTGGAAGCAGGAAGGCAGATGAGACCTCTAAGCAGTGGGCTTACAAACTGGCACAAGATTTTATCAAAAAAGATTATGCTATCGTGAGTGGCGGAGCAATAGGAATAGATTATTCCGCCCATATGGGTGCCTTAGATGCAAATGGGAAGACAATCTGCGTGTTAGGCTCAGGATTCTCGAAGATGTTTCCTGAATCTCACATAAATTTATTTAGGGACATAGAAGAAAAAGGCCTTTTAATCTCGGAGCATCTTCCTAATTTCCCTGGCTCAGCTATAGCCTTAGTACAAAGAAATAGGATTACGTCTGGAATCTCAGATGCTCTAATAATGGTTGCTAGCGGAGAGAGGGGCGGAGCGATGGTGCAAACAAAGATAGCATTTGAACAGAGAATACCTATCTTTTGCCCGGAAAAGTCATTAAACCTACAACCAAATGACGGAATCCCTCAAATAATAAATGAATGGAACGGAATAGAAATTAAAACCTGCGATGATGTGCTTAAAAGAGTGAACGTAAGGACAAATACGCAAACTAAACTAATAGGATTCACTCCGTAACCTTCTATAATCTCTATGCTCTGCATTATATGCTTCAGAAAGACTACTGGGTCTTTGGTCAAAGTATCCTTACCTCTTCCTTAAGGACCTGCTTCCTTATCAGAGGACTGATTGAATTGTAGGTCAGCAGATCGACTTTCCTTTTGAGTGCCTTCTCAAGATCCAATTCGACGTTGGCCAAGTCTATCAGGCTTTTCCTCCCCTTGAACTTCACCAGGATGTCTATATCGCTCTTTTCTGTGTGTGCGCCGGTTGCATAGGAGCCGAAAACGCCTGCCTGAGAAATGCCGTGCCTCTTTAGGACTATAACTATTTCCGGCTTCAGGGATTTTAAATGTTTTTACTTCCTCTCGTACAAATCATCTCTTGAGTTGAATCCCTTCTCTCCAAGATTGAATCCATTCCTCATAATCCAAATCTGCCTCTTCTTGATGCTGGATTGCTTCTTTGATATTGCTTGCATTCTTGTAGTTTGAAGATGTTTGAACTCTTGTTTTCCCCTACATTCCAATTTTTAAGATGTAGGGGGAGAATCGGGCTTTACTGCCATGTAGGAGAAGAGGGTTTTACCCTTTACATTTGGAAAAGTGGATTGTAAAGGGTAACTAGATGTTGAAGTTGTTCCAGTATGTCTCAACTAGCTCATCACATAAATAGCTGACCAGCTTCTTGTAACCGCTTGGCTCGCTTGAATCCAAAAGAGTTTTGTCGGCATCTGCCAGAGCATCCAGATATTTTCCCCTATTTTTCTTCTGGATTATCAGAGGAGGATAGCTATGCGACATAAGGATGTGGATGGCAAGCATCCTGCCAGTCCTTCCGTTGCCGTCTGAGAAAGGGTGAATCCTTTCGAACTTCTGATGGAACAGCGCTGAGAGCGCCAACGGATGCATCGTTGCCTTGTTGGATTCGTACCATCTCATCAGTATCTTCATGTCAGCCTTGATATATTCTGCGGGCGTGGCGTCAAAATGCGACTTGTATACCCTTATCTCGTGTGTCCTGTAGCCTTCCCTTACGTCCACATTCCTCATAAGCATGTCGTGGACTTTTATTATAAGGGATTCGTCCATCTTAGGCGTCTCCTCTATCAGGTAATTGAACGTGTCTTGCGTGTTCTGCAAATCGAATATTTCCCTTGGGGCCTTGTCTTTAGGGGTAAGGTTCTCATTGAGCAGCCTGTTCGCTTCGGTTAGGGTTATTGTGTTGCCTTCAATGGAAGTGGTATTGTATGCAAAGTCTATCAGGAAATGGCTGTAAGCCTCTTTGATAGTAAGCTTGTCGAGCTTAAGGAAATGGCTGGCAAAATGCAGCCTTGCGGCTTCGACTTTCTCAAGCTTCTGCCTCTCCATATATTCGTTGCTTTTGAGCTTCTCTGACCTAACTCTTTCTAGATAATGATTTGACTCTATGAATCTCTTTATGTTATGGTATCCCTTCCTGATGCTGGCCTTATACTCTTGCGGCAGCTTCTCCAGGCTCCCATACAGGCCGCCTATCTCATTCCCTAGGTAAGCAACATCATTGACCACTATCTTTCCGTCAACCCTCTTAGATATCCTGAGATAGTAGTAAGGCTTCCCATGTACAGTCTTCTTGTATATGTATGCCATGCATCCTGATAAGCATAGCTAGTATTTATAGTTTACCCTTTACATTTGGATTATCGAATTGTAAAGGGTAAGGGCGTCTTATTGATTCATCCATTGCGGAAAACCCCCTGTGCGACAGGGCGGAAGACCTTAACCCTATCTCAAGGGCTTAAATTCTCATGCACTATCAGTTCTAAAAATAAGCTGTTCAACTTCTCATCATCGCGCTTAGATGACAGCTTTGTCAGCGACATATACTCATCGAAGCTCCCCATCTTAAGTATCAGCAATGGCAGGCCGTGCCTTATCAGGATCCAGTTAATCACCATCCTTGTTGTCCTGCTGTTCCCATCGGAAAATGGATGTATCCTCTGTAACTGGTTGTGCAAATAACCAATCCTATCTAGCAGTTCTTCCTTGCCTTTTAACTTTGCCACATCATCGCAGAATGCTTGGACCATTCCAGGAACATCTTCTGGCCGTGCTGTCCTGAACGAGGGGTTGCCTTGTATCCTGTTCTGCGCAGTCTTGTATCTTCCTGCATTTGCATGCAGGCTAAACATTACAATCTTATTTAGCTCCTTGATTCTCTCGGGAGTTATATCATTTTCCTTGTTTTCGATTATGAACTTCAATCCTTCATTGAGGTTTCTCACCATCTGGATGTCCTTTGCAGGCTTGTCTGGATAGATATCCCTAAGCAGAAGTTCCCTTGTGTCACCTTCGCTTATTGTGCTGCCTTCCAGCTGTGCCGAACCTGCCAAAAATGAAAATGCCTTATTCCCAAAAGGATTGACCGGCTCAGCTTTAATCTGAAGTATATTCGGAATCAAAATTGGCGCATTTATTTCCTTGAGGACAATCTTCGTCCCATGGAATGCCCCAGCAAAATTCAATAACTGGTGATTGAGCATCCTGCCCTTAGCGGGTCTTTTTGAATGCTTTAATATGAACTGGTGCCCTTCCAGATATTTCAAGACAGATGTAACTTCCTTATTCCCACTAAGCTGTCTAGGCCTAAGGTTTGGCAACTCTTGCGGTAGAATCCTAAGAACATTCTGCATGCTTTTCGTGAAGAATATATTATAATCTAATCCATGGTTCAGGCAATACTTGATAAGCTTGAACGCATTTTCAGTTGTCTTATCCTTAACAGGGATGAGAAGGCTATTCTCTTCTTTTATCCAGCCATCTTTCTGCAGCGCTGATATATGTGCATACACCGGGCTTTTAAATCCGAGATCCTTCGGCTTGCATGGCGCCTTCTCAAGGATGGTAGCAAATACGTCATATTTTGTCGGCATAGGATGAGAGAAAGCATAACTTGTTTATATAATTAACCTTTTTTACACTTTTTTTATAAATTAAGTTAATTTTATCTGGAGGATAAACCTTTTGTTTTCCCCTTACATTTTGATTTTTAAGATGTAGGGGGAAATCATACCAAGAAGCTGTCCCAATAGGATAGCTTGAACTGCGAAAAGATAAAGTCGACAAGGCCCTTATAATGTTCCATCTCAACTTTAGTCAATCCTTTGGCGAGCGACTTGTCAGCATTGTTCAATGCCGCAAGATACTCCTTCCTGAACCTTCGCGATATGACCATCGGCGGATACCCCGACTGGAAGAGGATATAGTCCATAATCATCCTGCCTGTCCTCCCATTGCCGTCTGAGAATGGATGGATGTTCTCAAACTTGTGGTGGAAGAACGTAGCCAAGGCGAGCGGATGGATTTCGCCCTTGCTCTTTTTGCACCAGTCCAGCAGTAATTTCAGGTCGATAGCAACATACATCGCCGGGCTTGGCTTGAAAGGCTGGCCAAGGATGCTTATGTTATGCGACCTGAAACCCTTTCTCTGGTCTATATTCTCAACCAGCATATCGTGGATTCTGCATATCAAATCCTCATTCAATTCCAGCTTAGCCGAATAAAGATAGTCCCATGCCTTCTTTGTGTTCGTAAGATCGTGCACTTCCCTCAGGCTCTTGTTCTTCGGGATGATGTCTTCCTTGAACAGGTTATGGGCCTGCTTCAAGGTAATCGTATTGCCTTCTATGGAAGTGCTGTTCACGGCAAAGTTGATCAGGAAGTTTTCCATCACCTCGCCTTGCGTCAGCTTGTCAAGCTTAAGGAACCTCGAATGGAAATGGATGCGGATAGCCTCTATCTCGTTAAGCTGCTCGTTTGAGAAATAAGGGCTGCTTTTCAGCTTAAACTTTTTTGCCATCTCTAGGTAATGATTTGATTCTATGAACTTATGTATTGTATTGTAAGACTTCCTTATTTCTGTGTGATATTTCTTCTCAAGACTATTGATGTCTATCTTTGAGATGTCGCTGCCTAGGTTGCAGATGTCCTTGGTTATCACGCGCCCGTCTTTCCTTATAGAGATTCGCAAAGTGTAATACTTCCTGTCGCCGATGCGCTTCACATGTATGAATGCCATAATCTTTTTAGGGCGAAGACGTATTTAAGCTTTTCCCCTTACATTTTGATTTTTAAGATGTAGGGGGAAACGCCGAAGGCAACTGAAGAGAAGCTGGTTAAGGCCAATTCAATAAGTGAAAGAATTAGGTAATCTATTCTAATTCATTCAATATCTTCCTAATCTGCTTTTTAAGTCTTGGCAAGTCTCTCTTGATAACATCATACGTTAATTGCAAATCCACGCCGAAATACTTGTGGATAAGCTTGTCGCGCATCCTCGCTATGGCATCCATGGGACTTCGGGATGTTTATCTGTGAGCTCTTTCGGAAGGTTCTTTATGGCTTCGCCTATTATCTCAAGCCTCCTGATAATTGCGTCTTGGAGCTTCACATCCTTTAAGAAATGTTCAGTATCATATCCCTCTATTATCTCAATGCTTTGCATTATATGCTTTAGAAAGACTACTGGGTCTTTGGTCAAAGTATCCTTACCTCTTCCTTAAGGACCTGCTTCCTTATCAGAGGACTGATTGAATTGTAGGTCAGCAGATCGACTTTCCTTTTGAGTGCCTTCTCAAGATCCAATTCGACGTTGGCCAAGTCTATCAGGCTTTTCCTCCCCTTGAACTTCACCAGGATGTCTATATCGCTCTTTTCTGTGTGTGCGCCGGTTGCATAGGAGCCGAAAACGCCTGCCTGAGAAATGCCGTGCCTCTTTAGGACTATAACTATTTTCGGCTTCAGAGATTTTAAGCTGTCTGGCATACTCTAAACTATTGGACTATCAGTAATTTAAATGTTTCTATTGACTGATGCCGGACCTATTCCCTGCCATGCAATTCGCCCTTCGACTTGAATCCCTTCTCTCCAAGATTGAATCCTTTTCTTATCAGTCCTATCTGCCTTTTCTTGATGTTAGATTGAGCCTCTATTCCTTTTTTCATACTTAATATCTATGGCTGAGATGTATTTGAACCTTTTTGTTTTACCCTTTATATTTGAAAAAGTGGATTGTAAAGGGTAAGACTGCCTTATTGATTCATCCATTGCGGAAAACCCCTGTGCGGCAGGGCGGAAGACCAGGAAGACCTTGAATTCCGAGGTTTTAAGACGTTCTGAGGCAGTAGGCAGGTTTATATATTATTAGTTACTATATAGTGGTAGCAAATGGAAAGAATCTAAAATGGCAAACCTCAAACATTACCTGAACGAAAACGAACTTATATTCAACGTGAAGAAATACCTTGCTCTTCGCGGCTTTGATTTCTCGAAGGATTCAACGACAGCTGCGGCAAGAAGGGTTAGCGACATAAGCGACCTGCTTGAAGGCAGTGAAGATGCAAATGGCATGAAGCTCCTGTCATCCTTGGTGGCAAGCGCTGAATCTTATCTGCAGAGGACCAACGCCACCGACCTCTCCCCGGAACATAAGGCAAGGCTCACTGATGAGCAGTTCCTATCCCTAAAGCAGGAGCGCGACATGAACAGAAGGATATCGTACGAGGCGCTGATGAGCAACCTTACAGCCTTTAACAGGTACCTGTTCGAGAACTACGAGCCCGGCGCAGAAGTGCCTTACGGCGGCGCATGCTCCTTGGATCCAATATTCCTAAGCCCGATGGACAGGACTGCAGTTAGCAGGTGGGCCTGCGAGCTTGTCATCGGGATGTATAATGACGAGAGAAAAGAAGGGGGACAATAATCAGGCTATATTTGTAGCTATCCGCCAGTAATTACAAACCAAAAGGCTTATATATTACCCCTGTTCAATAACGACAGATTCAAAGAGGCAAACGAAAATGGAAACTTCAGCGCAAAACGGAATGGAAGACCCGGCAAAAAGGTTTTTCCAATTCGCGGGAAACTACGAAACAAGCAAGTCCGATGAGAGTTTCGATGACATTCTGAAATCGATGCAGACAGAGCAGCTTAATTCCCTAAACAACGCTATCTCCGACATAAGGATGCTGATAGCTGAAAGGGAAAAATTGGATTCCTCGATGTTCAAGGACATAGACAAGATTAAGATGGACATCAACAACTTCATCCTCGAAGCAGGCCCAGACGTCCAGCCCAAGGACAAATTGGAGCTGAGGAAGAAGATGATAGAAATCGAGGAGATAAAGCTCCAGGAGAAGCTCAACTGCTGGAGGGACGTCGCACTTCTGAAGAAAGAATTGAGAGAGAAGATGAAGGAGCAGGAAGAGAAGACCAACAGGATAAGCGTCCTCGACCAGCTTCTTGAGGAATGAAAAGATGGCAACAATTGACGACAATGTTGTGGCAGAATTCTGCAGGGCTTTCGGAGTAAAGGCTGAAGTCGATTGCGATGGCGCCATAATTGGAATTGCATCTCCAGACGCTGACGGCCAGCCCGCAACTATGCCTATAGCTACCCTGGCGGGGAAGACATCCTATATTGGATTCTTCGAGGGATATACCGGAGAGAATGTCGGAGATACATTGCTTGCTTCTGGAAGATCAAATCCGGAACGCGTGGTCAGCGCTTACATCGAAGGCTACAGGGCCGGAGAGAGAATGAGGGGGAAGTCACAATAACAATGGAAAGGAAAATGTCGATAGAGGAGATGTGCAAGAGGCTCAAGCCTATCTTCGGGAAGAGGATGGACATGCTCTACCTGAACTATTCCATGACCTCTGACCTTGAAACAAAGAAGCAGATAGAGTCGACCATATCCGCACTGTACTACAAGCACGTCAACGAGTCAATGCTCGCTGACAAGGTCCTCCTGGAGCCGCCTAAGAAGGAGCTCGTCGAGGGCGAATACCCCCTGGCCAAAGTCATCTACTCGGACAAGGTATTGCACGACTTCTGCCTCCGCGAGAGGGACTGGTGCAGGCACGTGTGCATTACCGGGATGAGCGGTTCGGGAAAGACAAATTTCGCGTTCAAGATCCTAAAGGAGTTCATCAGCAAGGACAAGCCGTTCCTCGTGTTCGACTGGAAGAAATCATTCAGGCCATTGATGATAAGGGACAAGTCGATAATGTGCTTCACCGTCGGCAACGAGGCTGTGACAAACTCGTTCAAGATGAACATCAACAGGCCACCAAAGGGAGTTTCGCCCAGGGAGTGGCTTAACATTCTAGCAGATTTGATCACTGAGAGCTTCGCGGCTTCGTACGGCGTCCATAAATTATTGTCGGAGGTTCTCGACGGCGCGTTCAAGGATTTCGGGGTCTACGATGGCTCGGACAACTATCCCACATGGTTCCAGCTCAAGGACAGGCTCGAGAAGAAGGCCATGGAGATGGACAGGAAGACGAGGGAGTCGGAATGGCTGGTCTCGGCGCTGAGGATAGCGCACGCACTGACGTTCGGCGACTTCGCAAAGGTCGTCAACCACAAGGAGAAGCCCCTGGTCAACATAGAGGACATGTTCGACAGGAGGGTCATATTCGAGCTGAACTCACTGAGCAACATCGAGAAGAAGTTCTTCTGCGAGTTCGTTTTAACTTATATTTACAAGTACAAGAAGTCAAACCAGACCAGCTACGACAACGCGTTCAACTACGCCATACTGGTCGACGAGGCGCACAACATATTCCTGAAGCAGAAGCCCTTGTTCGTGACGGAATCCGTGACGGACATGATATACAGGGAGCTGAGGGAGTACGGGGTCTCGCTGATATGCCTGGACCAGCACGTCTCTAAGCTGTCGGACGTAGTCATAGGCAACTCGGCTACCATCGTCGCGTTCCAGCAGATGCTGCCGCACGACATAGACGCCGTCGCAGGCGTCATGATGCTCAAGGAGCACCAGAAGTTCTTCACCATGCTCCCCGTAGGATGCGGGATAGTCAGGCTGGCCGAGAGGCACTACGAGCCGTTCGCCGTGAAGACGGAACTTGACGAGTCGAAGCACGAGGCCGTCAGCGACCAGTCCGTGAAGGACAGGCTGTCGGTGCAGCTCAACGGCCTGAAGAGGAGCACCAAGCTGAACGCGGGGCTCAGCGTAGACAAGCTTAGGGCCGAGTTCGAGAAGATAAACTCGATGTTCTACGACACAGGCGTCACGTCGCAGAAGGCGCAGGAAGATTTCAACGATACAGTCACCGGGATAATGGAACTGAAGAACAATACGAAAATCACAAAATCACATTCAATAAACAAACAACACCAAAAATTCTTGGACTTTATTACCAAGTACCCGCAATACGGAACAAGCCAAATCTATCACTTGATGGAATTGTCTGCAAGGCAAGGAAACAAGATCAAGGTAGAATTGGAGGAGCTGGGATTGGTTGAAGTGGTTGAGAAGAGGAGCATCGCAGGATGGAAAAAAGTCCTCAAGACAACCGCCAAGGCCACGGAAATCCTAGCGGAAAACCCAGTAGAAGCGGGAATAGCTGCTTAACTCGCGTTTAGTAGTTTCCAGAGAGAATGATGTGTGTTAGTGAGAACTGCTTCTTCTACTTTACCTCTACGGAAAAGCCTGTTTCTCGACGGAAAAGCCCCGGAAAAGATAAACGAAGCGCAGTGCAACCATGGATGACTATCAGCTGGCCTGAATCTTCATTTTCGGAAATAACTGCACTTTTTAGAAGCAACTTTTATAAACCGCCAATAATATTCTACGATACGAAAGCTTTTTATAGATGGTAAGACTTTCTTACTGCTATGAAAAACAAACTATTGGAACGCGTGCCTGAATTGACAAGGGTCAGCTCAAAAGGGCAGCTGGTCATACCCAATGACATAAGAAAGGATCTCCAAATCAAAGCCGGAGACATATTCGCCACAAATAGGTTTGATGATTTGATAATATTAAAGAGAATCAAAAATCCGATACTTAAGGAGGACTTAATGATGATTAAGGAAGTAGAAGACGCGTGGAAAGAAATCGAGCAAGGTAAAAGCAAGACAATGAAGAAAGAGGATTTCCTTAAAGAACTTGAGAAATGGTGAATGTCACATTCTCTGAAGGGTTTGAAAGGGACTTCAGGAAGCTCAAAGATAACAAAGTTAAGGACAAAATCAAGAAGCAGATAGCCAAGGTTCTCGAAGACCCAAAAGCAGGAAAGCCATTAAGATATGACTTGAAGGGCGAAAGGACATTGTATATCAAGCCCTACAGGCTGATTTACGCATTCGAGAACGATGAAATAGTCCTCCTGAGGTTCCTTCATCGTGAGGAAGCCTATAAGTAACTGGTTCGCTGATTCCCCGGATTATCCAAGCTTCTTCCTGTAGATGCTTGGGCCACCTAAGGAGCCAGTGAATCCTGCAGCAACCCGAACAGGAGGAGCAACGGAATGGTCGCGAACATCAAACCTGTTTCGAGGCGGTCCAAGTACAGGTACGTCAACACCCGTAACATCGCCGACTTCGTCCAGGACTTCTTCTCGCACGACTTCGTCCTCGCCGCGCTCGCCAAGGCCACGTAGCTCTTCCTGTTCGCTGATTCACCTAGGTGCCCTTAGCCTCTGACTGATATTGTAGAGGCTTTGGGCGCCTGACAACCAACGCACAAAGGAGACACGACATGAACTTCATCTCTTTGCTGGAAGATGCCAAGAAACTGGCCCACGCCGGAGAGTACCAGCAGGCATGGGAAATGCTCTTCGGGAAGGCCGAAGGAGACGTGCCCTGCACGAAGGTCGCGGTAGCGCAGCCCGAGCTCGAGCTCGTCAATGGAGACGGCAAGAACAGGAGCTTCATTGGCAACCGGAGGGAATGGGAATCGCAAGGCTGCCGGATGATGAGTAATGCTGACCTCTGCTCCCTCCTCGGTTCATTGACGTATGAGCAGCTGGCTTCGACGTATGAGCAGCTGGCTTCGCTCCGCAATGACATGGCGAAAAGTTGGCTGTTCACTTCACTGCTTCACTTCAATGGACTGATGATGTCAGTTGA
>CAYHOW010000029.1:0-11383 GCA_964358335.1 Candidatus Woesearchaeota archaeon | reverse complement strand
CAAAAAAATAGAAACATTCCAAATATATAAATCATTCGTTAAGTATACAGTATCCTTTTTGCCATCGGAAATAACAGCACCTTTTCTACGAACAAGTTATTAACCAGCCCGGCAACTGAACCAACAAGGCCAAAGCATTGTATATTATTACATAATAGTAATAGCATTATTACATAAACAGAATACTGCGAAAAGCCAACGGACAATATTGGGATTTCTGGAAAAGGCAAAAGAGTTCGGGATGGAAATGCAGAAGCTTATGGATGCCATAAAACTTGGAAAATAGCCGGATGGCGGTGCACATACAGATTCTGCGCAAAAATACGAAAACCTTTTAAAAAGAGCAAAATGACAGATATCGGTATGGGCTGGTAGCTCAGTCCGGTAGAGCATCGCCTTCGCAAGGCGGGGGCCCCGGGTTCGAATCCCGGCCAGTCCATCCTTATTTTTTTAATTCCTTGTTCACCGTATCGATGTATTCCTTGCTCGCGTTATCGACAGGCATGGCGACTATCGGAGGGAACTTCGTAAGAGTGCATGCTCTTGATTATCTCTATAGCGGCCCGGGCATTCTCCTCAGTGGTCCTCACGTTGAGGATGAACTCCTTTCCCTCGATTATCCTGCCCTTCCACAGGTACAGGGAATTCGACGGGCATATGTGCGCAACGAACGCAAGCTTGTCTTTCAGCAAGGCGCGAGATATCATCTCGGCTTCCTCTTTCTTATCGCAGTTTGTCTGGATTATAATGCTTTTCAATTGGTTGCTAAAAATCGTCTATGCTCGAGGAGGTATAATCTTCCGTTTCATAAACTTCCTCTAGCAACCCGGTCTTGGTGTCCAAAGTCACTTCGCCAGAATAGCCGGAACCGAGAAAACAGACGTCAATGCTGCCGGCAGGCAAACGCCTGCTCAACGCATCCAACACCCCTTTCCTGAAACTCTCGGATGCATATTCCGCGTCCTTACTCGATGCCCTTTCAATCAAGCCATAGTACAGATGGGCGCCGCCACGAACCCAAGCAGACAGCCGTCTACTGCCCCTGCCTCTGGCCGCATCGTCAAGCATACTATTCAAGCCTTCAGAATATATCGGCGAGTGCCACATGTGGCCTACCTTAGTTGAATGATTATATACAGCCACGACTATGCAAGGGCCGAAGCCGCCAGAATACAATAGGCAAGGAGACTTCGTTTTCGCCCATGACCTATCACTGCCATCAACAACTATCTCTTCTATGTCTACCATGAAGAAGATAAATCTCTAACTTGCAATATATAAAACTTCTGAAATACAAAATTCAGTAACCTTTTTAAATATCCTAGCCCGGAACTATATATTAGGATGAAATTTTTAGTACTCGGCGACCTGCACGGGCGAAAGCCAAAGCTGAAAAACGGCTTCGACGCCATCATATCGCCAGGAGATTTCGCAGACAACTTCACTAGGAAATACAAGTTCAAGGCTGTAAGGCTGTCAAAAAAGCAAAATAAAAATGTATCATGGACAGACCTTGTCGGAAAGAGAAAGGCCGAACTGCTTTCCAGGAAAGAGGACAAGTCGGGCAGGGAAGTGATGGAGCACCTCAACTCGCTCAATAAGAAGGTATATTTCGTGCCAGGCAACTATGAGCCAGAGATGCCCAAGCTGAGAAATATCAACAAGAGGCTCAAGAACCTCGTCAACTGCCACATGAGGCTCGTCACGCTGAAAGACTACTGCATCATAGGGTACGGATACAGCTCATATCCCGAGATACCGCAGCACGAGCAGGACAGGCACAGGTACAAGGACTACATACCGCAGATGAAGAAGGATTACATCTATGCCATATCAAAACTTTCGAGGCTGTTCCTCAAGGCGAAGAAGCCAGTCATATTCATAACACACAACCCGCCGTTCAACACGGCGCTGGACATCGTGTACTGGAAAGGGTCGCCAAGGTACGGCGAGCATCTCGGCTCGGTCGTGGCCAAGGAGATGATAGAGGCGTTCAAGCCCATAGTGTGCTGCTCAGGCCACATGCACGAGCACCTAGCCTGCTGCAAGATGAAAGGAACGCTCTGCATCAACCCAGGCAAGAACATAAGGAAGAAAATAATACTCGATCTCGAAGGTACGAAGGCGAAAGCCAACCTCACGCCTTGCCCAAAATCCTGAGAATATTCGACTTGAACCTCTCCAAGTCCCTCTTCATTATCCTGCCGCCCGCAGCAGGCACGTGACCCCCGCCAGAGGCGTTCTCCAAATCCTTAGTAGCCTCACTGACCAGGTCGTTGACCTTGACCTTGAAGTCCTGCCTCCTCAGCGATACCCTGTAGAAATCCTCGCCCGCGTCCTGTATCACTATCACGGTCTTGTCAGGCTGCTTGAACGACATCCTTGTGGATAGCGTAGAGCCGACAGAATACTTGGACCTCATGAAGAAGAATATGACGTCATCGTGGGTCTCAGCGTTCCTCTTGAACTCCTTCATGAACCTGTACATCTCGTTGCCGATGATGTCGCGGTACTTGACCAAAGAGGATCTTTCAACGTCCTCGAACGATTTCGCGTTGGACACCACGTCGAAGCACTCAGCTATCACGCCGAACCCGAACTCGGGGGCCGAGGCTATCAATCTCATCACGTTGCCTATCTTGGACTCCAATAATTTGTTGAAGTCTATCCCGTACCTCCTGCATACGCCGCTGACGAAATCCTTCCACCTGCGCCATGCGGCATCTCCTAGGATACCTACCGCGGCAAGCCAGTCCATGTCGCTTATGTCGACGTGCTTCATGAACAGGTCGTACGACATCTTCGCCGTTATGTAGGATGACGGCTCTTCGCTGTCGAACATCTGGGGCTTGAGATGGACTATCCTCTCAGAGTTCAGGTCGTTGTAGACCTTGTGGTGGTCCAAGATGCAGATCTCCGCGAACTCGGAGACCTCGCGCACCTTCTCGGGGTACTGGTCGACCGCCAAGTCCATTATGAATATCTTGTTGATGCCGTTTGATTTTAATTTAGCTATGTTCTCTTCCTTTATCTCCAGGTCCCCGTGCTCCTGGTACATCACCATGTCAGCCTTCCTGCCCCTCAGCCTTTCTATCGCCTTGTTGGCTATGACTGCCGCAGAAATGCCGTCAGGGTCAGGGTCGAAGAATATGCATATCCTGTCTGTCTCTTTTAAATTAGAGACGAAATCGTCAAACCGCTTCAAAACGCCCATTTAGAATAAGTAAAAGAAAGGGGTTTAAAAAGGTTTACTTCGGATTGAAGTCAGCCATGTCCCTTCGGCCATTAAAGAACTCCCTCATGTGCCCGGTGACTTTGCCCAGATTGTCCCCATAAGCGCCCAATATGCCGCGATAGATGTTAAACGCCATCTCATGACCTTCAGATGTCATATGCTCTATCTCTGCCTCAACGAAGGTGACAATGCCCATCCCTTTCAGCCTTAATGCGAAATCGCTTGAATAGATGGCAAACAGTTCCGAGTCGACCAGAGTGCCATTGTAATGGAGCCTGCAGGGGACTGAAGATTTCCTCTCGAAAAGCGCGTGCCCAGCCTCATGCGTTATTGTCTGCAGCTCCAGCTTATTTTTTGTAAGCACCAACAAGTTCTCATTGGAAGTGAAACTTGGCGGAGACGGCATGGTCTGCACCCTAGATTCATGCTTCAAGGCGTCAACGCATTCATAGAATATTGACTTGATTTCAGGAACATCAGAATCCATCCCCAGCTTATTAAGATAGTATTCTATCATAAAGTTATCCAGATACCCTTTCAGGCCATACCTATCAACCATCTCATCGCCCTTAGGATGATTGTAAACAGCCCAAGATGCGACGTTCCCTATAGGGCCCTTGATTATCAGCCAGTCACCCTCATCAATGGAATCGTCAACGCCCATAAGCCTAGCCATCTGCCTATAATGGTCAAAGAAAGCCTTGTCAACTTCCTTCTCCAGAACAATTGTCCTGCTCAAGAAGCTTTCATCTGGCATAAGCAATGCTACCTATCTGGAGTTTATAAGCCTTTCCGGATTTTCCTCTCAGAAGTGGCAACCTAAACCTTTTTATAGGGCTCAGCTTTCGCTTTGGGCATGAAGGAAGATTCAGGGCAGCATTTCATGGAAGACAAGGACCTTATAAAGAGGATAGTCAAATATGCGCGCCTTAAGAAGAACGACGTTGTGCTCGAGATTGGGCCCGGCAGAGGCGCACTGACAAGAGAGCTAGCCAAGAAAGCGAAAGTCATAGCGGTAGAAATCGACGAGACGTTCAGGAAAGACCTGGAGAGCATACCAAACGCCGAGCTGCACTTCGAGGACGCGCTCAGGTTCCTCAAAACGCACAAGAAGTTCGGCAAGATAGTCGCCAACATCCCCTACGCCATATCAGAGCCGCTGCTGAACATGCTGAAAAACGTCGAGTTCGAGCTTGCCATACTCACAGTGGGAGACAATTTCGCAGACGTGCTGACGGGGAAGAAAGAGTCCAAGCTTTCGCTCACTATGCCGTTGCATTTCGACATAAAGAGGCTTGAGGACGTGCCCAAGCAGGCTTTCTCGCCAATGCCCAGGACTGATTCGGCAGTCGTGGAGATCAAACGCAAGCACGAGTTCATAATCGAAGACGAGGCTGCCAAGGACTTCCTCTCGCAGACTGACAAGCTCGCCAAGAACGCACTGAGGGAAACCCTTACCAGATACAGAAAGATGACCAAGAAACAGGCACGCAGAGAAATCGATAAGCTCGGGCTGGACCTTGAAAAAAATGTAAAATTATTGTCATTAGAAGAGATAAAAAAAATAAAAGAAATGCTTACTGCCTAGGCTTGATCTTGACCCTCATCAAGTCACCTTTCTCCCTCTTGGACTTGGCAAAGTAGACCACAGAGCCTATGAGCAAAGCCACTACGGCCAGCACCAAAGCGCCGATGCCTACCTTCTTCCACGGCATGCTGAACTCGCTCTTGCCTGAAACGTCTCCGTCAGTCAGGGTCGTAGCATTGCCTGCAGCCACCTCAGCTGCTGCCTCTGCCGCCTTCTCTGCAGCGGCTTCCCTCTCTTCGGGAGTCAACGGGGTTGCCCTGATAGCGAAGTAGCTGAAACCGGGTGTCGTCGCCTCAAATGTCACTTCTGTCGAATCAGATTTTATGACTACAGTCTTCAAGTCTACCCAGTTCGAGCCGTCGTACCTTGCAAGGACCACATCGCCAGTCTTAGCGTCGTTGGAGTCCATCCATGCCCTGTCAACCTTGAACCTTATCTTCGCAGACTCTATCGCCGAGTCAGGCAGGTTCTCGTTGGCGAAGCTCAAGTACTTGTAGACGTTGCCTGCGGGCGCTGACGATACCGAAGACGGCTTGTCTGCCAACTTCTCAATCACTATCTTCACCGAATAGGCATTCTCCTTGGCCTTAATTATCACTTCCGTGACGCCTATGGCAACATTAGAGAATGCTGTCTTCAATTCCTCGCCGGCAAGGATGTTCCCAACAATGTAGGAAAGCCTGTCTTGGCTGGTAGTCGAAGTCGTAGTCCCTCCCGATGTTGTAGTGGTTGTAGTAGTGGTCGTGGTCGCTACCGTGCAGCTCTGCGAAGCTAACGGCTTCTCCCTTATCGTGCCGCAGCTGCTTGTGTCAGTAACCGTCCTTGTCTGCGTGCTGCTAGAGCATTCCGACCATAGGCTGTCAATTGTCCAGTTCTCGGCGCACATCGACTGCGCGATGGAATACGAAAGACCGTAGACCTTGAGCCTGCCGTTCTCCACAGTGCAATTGTATATGCTATTGACAGTCGTACCATTGCATGGCACCAATACCTCGCCACTAACCGAGCAGTTAGCCGACAACGTGTAGTTCAAGCCTGGCTCGCTGTCCTTGATGCATGTCCAATTCTGGGCTACGCTCTTCCTGTTGACATAGACAGTCTTATAGGTGCCTGACCTCGGAGGCAGGTTCCTTACCACTGTCCTGCCCACTGTGCTGGAACTGTCTTCCATGAGCACAGTGACATTGCTCAAAATCAAAGGCGTGCTGTTGGTGAAGTTGTACGACATTGCGACAAATGGGGCACTGCCATTACTTATATTTATGTTAAATGTGCCATTATAGTTGATAGTCGATAGATTAAATGTGCCATTTACCATCATTGCAAAGCCCACTATGTTCGTCGCCACATTGGTAGCATTCCCAATCATACTGTCATTTACATTTGCAATGTCATCACTATCATCATCATTTCCGCTTATTGAAAGATTGTCTGCAGTGCCGTTGCCATCGGAATCCAATGTCAATGTATAATACCTTATAGTTGTGTTGGCATTGCCAGTCGCATCAACAACAGTGGCTGTAACATAATGGCTACCAAAGTTATTCACACTTAGATTAGACTTGTTGGAAGTGCAAGACACGCATGTATAATTCTGGCCACCATCGAAACTATACGTCAAGTTCACAACATCCGAAAAAGACATACTCAAAGGTATGGTCAAGTTCTGCACTTTCAATGTGGCGTTGGCCGGCAAGATTATATCCGCAAACGGTTTGCTAGTCCTATTAAAATAGGCTAGAATCGATACGTTAGAGTTGTTCATGCCATCCCAGCAAGTAACATTCCACTCATGGTTAGATGCGTTCAAGCCAGAGATGGTCCTTGACATCACAGTGCCGTTTGTAGCTGCCATATTAGAGAGGTTCACTAAGCCGTCCAGCGTCAAGTTGCATGTGTAGCTCAAGGTGCCATTATCGAAGATGGTCCAATTGAACTCTCTCACTGACAAGGACTTGTTGACTAATGCAACCGTCGTAATAAGTGGCGCCTGCGTGTCGACGAAGAACAGCTGGTCGACAACAGAGTAGTTTGTCTCGGTCCTGTTGCAGTATGCCCTTATCTGATTGCTTCCCTGCTTGGCATTGAACGTCGCGTTGAACAATGTGCCTGCAAACTCGCTTTTGTTTCCGGTCATACTTACATTTGCAGCTCCATTCAATGAATATGCACAGGTCGCCATGGTACTGGTTGTCACATTCAAAGTCATATTGTCGGCACTCCCAATAAAGCTAGTAACGGGCATACTATTGTTGTAAGATATATTCAATGGCTGAGTTATATTAGCATACCCGCTGTATGCAATCGAGCCCGCTATGACTGTGCCCAGGTTCGAGAAGTGCGGCACTTTCAGATAAATCATGTGCGATGACGTGTTTATGAAGCAGTACTGTGCCGCCGATAGTATGGTCGCAGACGTATAGCAGCGCATGCCGCCCATGCTCCTGTTAAGCCATGACATGTTATAATCGGCATACTCCGAAGGTATGCTAGTCGCATTGTAATCGCTTGTGCTGTTCCACGTCAGGTTCCAGTCATTGTCATACAAGTAGTCAAGCCTTATCCTGACAGCATCATTAGTGTCCAATCTTGACGTATTGTAGGGGATGCCTATGAGAACCGCATCGTATATCTTAGGAGCCAACGAGCCGAACTTCCACAAGTCTTCCAAGCTATCACCATCGGAATTATTCTGAAGGTTGGCATTGTCGCTCATTGCGGCGTCAGGAGGGCCTGAAGCCAGCATATCCACGCCGATGAACATCAATTCAGATGACCCTGCACCAAGGTTGATGTAAAGGTTCGCTTTTCCCGCCATCATTGCCTGCATTGGATTGAAGCTGCCGTCAAACTGGTTTCCAATCCTGCATGCCGATGCTGAGAAATTCGCATTGCTGCAGGCAGCCGTATTCCTCAAGAAACTCATGCTGATGGAGCTATCGCTGAAGCTGCTGATATTTGCCTGATCGCCTGCGCCAGAGTCAAACTTCTTCATGTCGAAACCCTTGAGCGTTATATTCAAGGCTGCCAAAGAAGTGTTCAGCTTCTTCTCTATCGGAGCATACTGGTTGCTGAATACCTTTACGTAGACCGAAGAGTTGATTATTATCGGAACCTCGAAATATGCCGGGCCAGATAAAGGTATAGTCAGCGAATCAATGAATGACCTTACCACATAGCCGGATGACAATGCCCCTGTTGGCAGAATCTGATTCGCAGGCGCCGATGGAGGCAAAGTCTGATAAATCTCGATGTGCGCATCTTGGACTACAGAATTTGCATTATCACCATCGAGAATGCTAATCTTTGTTAGGCTTGTCGTGTAATTTGATTGTTGGACAAGTGTCGTGGTCTGCCTTCCGCCAAGTCTTCTTACCGTAATATTAATCCTTGTATTGCCAGTTATGGACACATTCTGGAACGCGCCGAAAAATTCTGTGCCTCCAGTGTTGTTTGCATAAACCTCTAACACATATGAAATTCCACCTGCTGCGCCCATTACCGAAAAGTTGAAGGCTGCTATGGATATATTCCCACCTAGAATAACTTGGGCAGGTTTTGCCGCAGTCAGGTTATTTGTGCCGAACAATACTTCTGAATTTGGAGGGAGCATTCCAGCAGGAGCCATCTTAGGTACAAAATGGCTCACATTATTTACGCCAGTCGTATTGCCTGTTACATAAATATAGCCACTCACCGTATATTGGGAATAAGACAATGACTGGTTAATAGTGATGGCATAACCAACATCGGTATTCCCACTACCAGTTATATTAGTATAAGTCAATTCACTGGTAAGAGGTGGGCTAGCAAATCCAGTTGGTCCTGACCCAAAATAAGTAGGATCCCTCATATACATGATTGTATAGTTCCTATCCCTTGGCAAGTAGAACACAGATAGGTTGCTGGTATTATCTTTCACACTCTCAGCTACCGGCATGCCTAGTGCCTTGTCAAATATAAGTGAATTGAAAGAGCGATTAAAGAGGTCCCGACTGAAATCTGTAGCATTTTCAGCAACTAGTGTCACAGTTACAGCAGGTATCAAGTAAAAAGTCCCGCCATTCATGCCTAATTTTATAGCATCTCCAGGCATAGGCGGCAAGGTTGGATTTATCTCAGTAACATTTCCAGCCTTTGTGGCATTCCTATAAATAATCTTTATCTTGTAATTCACCGAGAAGCCGTCAGTTAAAGTAGATATTATGAATCCGCCAGTGGAGTTGGTATAATTGGAGAGAACGAGAGTTTCAGTCGGCGGAGCCCCTGGATTCATAGTCACCTGATAGACTGACACGTTAGCGTTCTGCACCGCAGCATAACTGCTGTTCTGCACAGTGCCTGTAAGCGTGAACTGAGCAGCATAGGCGAAGCCCATGCAGATAAGACTGAACAACGTCACGAAAAATAACAACCCCTTTTTCATTTTAATTTCCACCTCTGTATGATTGATACATAAATTTTATAAACAATTGAAGTGGCATCTTATTTATAAGATTTTCTAATATTCAGTATATATATTGCGGAAAACTTCCCATCAAAAAGCTTATAAATGAAGGCTGGACATTAAGGGAAGTGATGGCGGCTATAGTGTAACGGTAGCATTAGGGACTGTGGATCCCTCAGTCCGGGTTCGAATCCCGGTAGTCGCCCTTCTTATCCAATAAGTATTTAAGAATAAAGTGATTAGGGAGATATGCAATGAACGTGCAAGGGCTGAAAGGAACGAGGGATTTCTATCCCGACAACATGAGAGTATTGAACTACATATTCTCCAAATGGAGGTCTGCAGCAACGAAGTTCGGCTACCAGGAAGTGGACGGGCCTTTGCTAGAGCCTATTGAATTATGGACGCTGAAGTCGGGCAACGAGATACCGGAGCAGATGTACAGGTTCAAGGACAAGGGCGACAGGGAAGTGGCAATCCGACCCGAGCTGACCCCGACCATAGCAAGGATGGTGGCGCAGAAACAGAGGGAGCTAGCCAAGCCCATAAAATGGTTCTCGATACCCAGGTGCTGGAGGTACGAGGCGCCGCAGTCGGGAAGGCTGAGGGAGTTCTTCCAGTTCAACTTAGACTGCCTGGGCACCACATCAATGCTCACGGATGCCGAAGTGATAGCCACCGCAGTGGAGATAATGAAGTCGTTCGGATGCGAGAAGAAGGATTTCTTCGTCAGGCTGAACAACAGGAAGCTCCTGGCATCATTATTCCTTTCCACAGGGATAAAGCAGAAGCAACTGCAGGAAGTGTGCAGGCTCATTGATAAAAAATGCAAGCTCAAGAAAGGCGACTTCGAGCTAGCGATGAAGGACATGAAGGCGACTGACAAGCAGATAGACATGATAAAAGTTATCCTCGAATATGATTCGCTCAAAGATGTCGATGCTGATAAATTAGACGAGAACGGGAAGAAAGGGTACGAGGAGGTCAAGGAGCTGATGGATTGTCTAAAAGACCTGGGCGTCTCCGATTTCATCATGCTGGACTTCACCATAATGAGAGGATTCGACTACTACACCTCCACTGTGTTCGAGGTCTTCGACGCATCACATGAGTTCAGGGCCATAGCAGGCGGAGGAAGGTACGAGGACCTTGTCAAGGATTTCGGCGGCGAGCCGTGCCCGGGCGTAGGATACGGGATGGGAGACGTCGTGCTGGAGATGTTCCTGAAGAAGCTGGGAAAGATACCTGAGCTGAAACGCGAAGTCGATTACTACATCGCTCCGATAAACAAGGATGTGTTAGGAAAAGCCATGGAGATAGCCAACATTCTCAGAAAGAAATATTCTGTAGAGGCCGACCTGATGGAGAAGAACCTCAGGAAGCAGTTCGAGTACGCAGACACCATCGGCGCAAAGAAGATAGTCATCGTAGGGCCTAAAGACCTAGAAGAGAAGAAAGTCACTGTCAGGGAGATGGCCTCAGGAAAGGAAGAGAAGGTATCCCTTGACAAGATAAAGAAGATGTAGTTTTTTGGCGCCCAAATTCGCAACCTTTATATATAACCGGTAATAGACAAATTTCCCAGTAATATTCTTTAACGGAGGATAGAAAATGGCAAACCAAACACAGCCTATTTACATATTGTCCGAGGGTTCATCGAGGACCATGGGCAAGGACGCACAGAGGAACAACATCATGGCAGCGAAGCTTGTCGCTGAGACTGTCAGGACTACCCTCGGCCCGAAGGGCATGGACAAGATGATAGTGGACAGCATAGGCGACATCACTGTCACCAACGACGGGGTCACCATACTCAACGAGATGCAGATAGAGCATCCCACAGCCAAGATGATAGTCGAGGTCGCAAAGACGCAGGAAGACCAGGTCGGCGACGGGACAACCACTGCCGTAATACTGGCAGGCGAGCTCCTGAAAAATGCAGAGAGATTATTGGACCAGGACATACATCCTACAGTCATAGTCAAGGGCTACAGGGCAGCTGCTGAAGAAGCGCAGAAGATTCTACTTAGCATCGCCGAAGACCTGACGAAGAACGACATACAGGTCCTTAGGAAGATTGCCATAACCGCAATGACTGGCAAGGGCGCTGAGG
>CAYHOW010000028.1:0-11493 GCA_964358335.1 Candidatus Woesearchaeota archaeon | reverse complement strand
TGCCGTAAATAAATGTTCCACAACATCTTCCTCTTTCATCTCCGTGCCCTTCACCCCTATGCCGCCACGGCTTTGGGTCTTGTACTCTTCAAGCGGCTGCTTCTTGATGTAGCCAGAGTACGTCGCAGTGATTATGACGTCCTCGTCAGGTATCAAGTCCTCGGACTGTATCTCCTCGTAGAAGTCGACTATCTCCGTCCTTCTCTCATCGCCGTAAGTGTCCCTGAGGTACTTCACCTCGTCCTTGATTATGTTAAGAACCCTCTGCTCAGAGCCCAAAATGTCCTTCAGGTCAGCGATGAACTTCAACAAAGAATCATGCTCTTCCTGGATCTTGTTCTGCTCTAAAGAAGTAAGCCTCTGCAATTTCATGTCTAAAATAGCCAATGTCTGCTTCTCCGACAATGAGTACAGTTTCTTCAACGACTCTTTGGCCTCTGCAGGGTCGTTGGAGCCCTTTATCGTCTGCACGACGTCGTCGATGTTCTGCAACGCTATCTTCAGGCCTTCCAAGATGTGCGCCCTCTCTTCGGCCTTGTTCAGGTCGAACCTGCATCTCCTTATGACAACATCTTTCCTGTGCTCGATGTAATGGCCGAGGATGTCAGTTACAGTCATTACTTTCGGTTGGTTGTTGTGCAATGCCAGCATATTGACATTGAATGATGTCTGCAGTTGCGTCTTCGCGTATAGCTGGTTCAATATGACCTCGGACGATGCGTCCCTCTTCAGGTCGATGACAACCCTTATGCCGTCCCTGTCAGACTCGTCCCTGATGTCCGTTATCCCCTCTATCTTCTTCTCGTTGACCAGCTCGGCCATGTTCTCTATCAGTGTGGACTTGTTGACCATGTAAGGTATCTCGGTGACTATTATCTGCGCCCTCTTGTCGTTCTCCTCGACTGCTGCCTTCGCCCTTACCCTCACCATGCCTTTGCCGAACTTGTAGGCTGACCTTATCCCTCCGGAGCCCATTATTATTCCCCCTGTCGGGAAGTCCGGGCCCTTGATGAACTGCATCAGGTCCAATGCGTCAGTGTTGGGGTTGTCTAGCAAGTGCAGAATTGCGTTAGATACTTCTGTCAAGTTATGGGGAGGTATGTTCGTCGCCATGCCTACCGCGATTCCTGTAGACCCGTTCAAAAGTAAATTGGGCAGCATCGCCGGCAGCACCACGGGCTCCTTCAGGCTGTTGTCGAAGTTCGGAGTGAAGTCCACTGTGTCCTTCTCAATATCAACCAGCATCTCGTCAGCTATCCTCGACATCCTGGCTTCCGTGTACCTCATAGCCGCAGGGCTGTCACCGTCAATCGAGCCGAAGTTGCCCTGGCCGTCTATCATCAAGTATCTCAGCGAGAAATTCTGGGCCATCCTTACCAATGCATCATAAACAGACGCGTCGCCATGCGGATGGTAGCGGCCCATGCAGTCACCTACTATCCTTGCGCATTTTTTGAACGGCTTGTTGTGGAGCATGCCCTGCTCCTTCATTGAATATAGAATTCTTCTATGGACAGGCTTCAGGCCGTCCTTGACGTCAGGCAATGCCCTGCTCACGATGACCGACATAGCGTAGTCTATGTAAGCTTCCTTCATTTGCTTCTCAATCACTTCCGGTTGGATTTCTTCTGGCATTTTGTTAGATGTCCAAGTTCTTCACGAATTTGGCGTGGGCAAATATGAACTCTTTCCTCGGCTCAACCTCTTCGCCCATCAGCAATGAAAATGTCTGATCTGCTTCGACTGCGTCCTTGATTGTGACTTGCTTGAGCTTCCTAACTGAAGGATCCATGGTAGTCTCCCACAGCTGCTCAGGGTTCATCTCTCCCAATCCCTTGTATCTTTGGATGGCAAGGTTCTCGTTGCCTAGCTCAGCGACCATCTTGTTCAGCTCTTCGTCGTTGAACACGTACTTCTCGAACTTCTGCTTCTTGATCTTGTACAACGGAGGCATCGCCAGATAGACGTAGCCCTTCTCTATCAGCGGCCTCATGAACCTGTAGAAGAATGTCAGTATCAGGCATGCTATATGGGCGCCATCGGTATTATGAAGCAGTAGGTTGCCTATGCCCCCTATGAAATTCTGGCTCTTTGTGACAGAAAGGTCGTACACATAGCTATCTTTCGTTTCAACTTCCTTCTTTTCCTCTATCCTCATGGCGTAGAAGTCCTGCGAGATGCTGATGATGTCCCTTCTCTTGTCATCATAATGCCTGGTGAATGACTTAATCTTCCTGAGCAGCTCCTTGGACCTTTTGTGGCTCTTCCATACAGGATATATCTTCTTCAGCTCGCTGAACCTTATTGTGAGTATGTAAGCCTCTTTCGAGTTGCGCTTGCCAGTCTGCGCCTTCCTTACATTGTACGACGGCATGACGCCAAGCTGCCTGTAGATGTTCAGCAGCCCGACAGCCATAAGCCTTGACACGGTAGTGTGTTGCATCCTGGCTTCCTTTGGAAGTATGTAGCCGTCAGTGTGAAGGTGGCCTTCCAACAATGCAAATTGTATGCTTTTCTCAGCATTGTAGAATACGTCCGGCACGAACTTCGTGTAAGTGGTCTTGCCCAGCAATCCTAATTTCATGAGCAGCAGCCTGAACTCGAACGAGTGGAATGTCAGATTGTTACCGTCATAGAACGGCTTGGTGCTGAAGCGGCCTGTCAGTATCTTCTCAAGCCTTTTTGCCACTATTGTTTTGTCATCCTGGTTAAGGCAGAACGAAAATCTGTTTGGGTTCTCCTTATTGAAAATTGAGCAGCCGTCGCCAAGGTATGCGCCTACAAGGTAAGCCATGTCATTGTCAAGTTTGAACTTTGTCTTGAACTTGTTCCTTGTCTGGCCATAATATGCTTCGCATTCCCTCAGCAAGCCCTCGTCGAAATGCTTTTCGAACGATTCCAATGGCACGATCACCTTAAACTTGTATTTTGATAGCTCGGTCCCGATAGCTTTCAGGTACCCTTTCAAATCGCTGTATCTCGGCCTGACGTTGTCTATCTTCAGTTCCCATTGCTCTAATATAGTATGATATTTGCCTAATTTTTTCCCTATTTCTATCCTGCTGAATTTCTTCTGCCTAATCTTCTTTAATTTGTCCCATGACTTTGCATCCAAATCTATCAGCGCATCGTCAGGGATATGCTTTGGCGTCTTGTCGAGGATTATGTATATGTTCTGCTTGACTTTCTTATCTAAGCCCTTAAGTTCTTTCGATAAGTCAAAGACTATGTCCTTGTCGTTCCTCATTATGCTTTTGGGCGTTACCAGATAGTCGCCCTCTTTGACATTTCTCGCTTCCTTGAACTGTATCTTTCCTTCCTCATAGACATAGATGCTGTGGTCGCCTGTCACGCTGACGTTGTAACCCTTGACAGTCTTGAGATTGTATATCTTCGTCCTCTTCGGATGCCTGATGAAATCGTAGACGCCGTTGACCTTCACGGAGCTGTTCTCACAGCCCATCACGCTTATCTTTTCCTTGCCTAAATCTCCTATCTCGTGCAATTCCAGCATCTTACTGTCCTCATTGTAGACCATGATGGGCGTGTCCGAAGTTACGCTGTCGGCATCTGTCATAAGTATTATCTTGTGGTACCTTGTCTTCTCGATGTTGAACTCCTCTGTTATTCCAGTGCCCAACGCGGCTATCATCATCGTTATCTCGTTGTTCGCGAATACCTTGTCTATCCTTGCCTTCTCGACGTTTATGATCTTTCCTCTCAGAGGTAAGATTGCCTGGTTCTCCCTCGACCTTGCCATTTTGGCCGAGCCGCCTGCAGAATCGCCTTCCACAAGGTACAGCTCGCACTTAGCGGGGTCCCTCTCCTGGCAGTCAGCCAGCTTTCCAGGCAGGCTCCCTGAGCTCAGCACTGTCTTCCTTCTCGTCAGCTCCCTCGCTTTCCTTGCGGCCTCCCTAGCCTTAGACGCCAGTACAGCCTTGCCGCCTATCTCCCTGGCTATAGACGGGTTCTCCTCGAAGAAGTCTGTCAGTGTGGTAGTCACTGCCGAGTCCACGCTACCCTTAACTGTGCTGTTGCCCAGCTTGGTCTTGGTCTGGCCCTCGAACTGGGGCTCGGGTATCTTTATTGAGATGATGGATGCCAAGCCTTCCCTCACATCCTCGCCCGTCAATTTAGTGTCGGTTATCTTGTTCTTAGTAATGTAATTGTTGATGACCCTCGTCAATGCTGTCTTGAACCCGCTGACGTGCGTGCCTCCTTCAATAGTGTTGATGTTGTTTACGAAAGAAAATTCAGTCTCCGAATACCCGTCATTGTACTGGATGGCTATCTCTATCTGCAAGTCGCCCTCTTCCTTCCTCAGGTATATCGGCTTCTCGTTTACTACCCTCTTGTTCTTGTTGAGGAACTTGACGAACTCGACGATGCCGCCCTCGTACCTGAACGTCTCGAACTTGTCAGTCCTCTCGTCCTTGAGCTCGATGTAGAGGCCGCTGTTGAGGAACGCCAGCTCCCTTATCCTGTTCATCAGTATCTCGTACTGGTATTCTGTGGACGTGAATATCTCCTTGTCCGGCATGAACCTCACTATCGTCCCTTTCCTGTTCTCAGTCTCGCCGACAACTTTAAGCTCAGTAGTTGGATCGCCCCTTGAGTATTTCTGGAAATACACCTTGCCGTCTTTCATCACGGTGACGTCAAGCCATTCCGACAATGCGTTCACGACCGAAACCCCGACGCCGTGCAGGCCGCCAGAGACCTTGTAGGATTTCTTGTCGAACTTGCCTCCTGCGTGCAGTATGGTCATGACGACTTCCAATGCGGGCCTGTGCTCGCCAGGATGCATGTCCACCGGGATCCCTCTTCCGTCATCCTCTACAGACACAGAGCCGTCCTTGTGGATTATAACAGTTATCTTCGAGCAGTGGCCTGCCAAGGCCTCATCTATAGAATTGTCCAGCACTTCGTACACCATGTGGTGCAGGCCCCTGACGTCAGTGCTGCCTATGTACATCGCAGGCCTTTTCCTGACCGCCGACAGTCCCTTCAGCACCGTAATGCTGTCCGCATCGTATTTTTCGTTTTCCATTATTCCTGCTAATCCCTGTGTTTTCCGACGTGAATTTCTGCTCCAAAATCTAGCTATTTTTACACTAGGATTAATGACCCTTTCTTTATATACTTTTCTGTCTGTAAAAGGCTCGAATTCGAGGCTTATACGCCGTATAAAGGCAAAATAGAAATCCGTAAAAAACGCTGTTTTTAGGGCTTTTTAGTAGTGAATTCTGGGCTTCTGGTCTATGCCGTCTTATTGCACATGAATCCCAACTCAAAACATTTATAAACCTCTGAAAATCTCTCTTTTAGTTATGCAGAACATCGTAATCGACACGAATTTCATTGTCACCGCTTACAAGTTCAAAATCGACATATTCGATCAATTGAAAGCAAAACTCGACTTCAAGTACCAGCTTTATGTGGTCGACGAGACGCTGGACGAATTAGAAAAGCTTATAAATAAAGCCAGTTTAACTGACAGAATCGGCGCCAAGATTGCTGTCCAGCTGTTAAAGCGGAAAAACATAAATATACTGAAGACTGCGAAAGACAGGAGCGTCGATGAGCTGCTGTTGGCATTGGATCCGCGGATGTTCATAATTGCGACGCAGGACATAGCTCTCAAGAGGAAGCTCAGAGAGAAGAAGTTCAAGATCATAACTATAAGGCAGAAGAAGCAGATTGCATTGGAGATGTAAAAAATGTTTTATGAAATCGAAGTCAAGGGACACGTCAGGGTGCCGCCTACACTTTTTAGCGAAGATACACAGAAGGCTGTAATGGAAAGCCTGAAGAAGAGTTTCGACGGATTCGTGTCGAAAGACTTCGGGTTTGTCTTGGCCGTCACTGATGTCAAGCAGGTCGGCGACGGAATAATCATCCCTGGAGATGGCGCTGCCTACTATGATTCGTTTTTCTCATTGCTATGCTTCAAGCCAGAACTCAACGAGGTCGTCTTAGGAAAGATAAGCGAGATAACAGACTTCGGCGCATTCATAAACATCGGCCCAGTGGACGGAATGATACACGTGTCGCAGACAATGGACGATTTCGTGTCGTTCAGCAAGTCCAACGTCCTTACAGGAAAAGAGTCCGCAAGGACGCTTAAGGTAGGCGACCCTTGCAGGGCAAGGGTGATAGCAGTCAGCTACAAGGAGATTTCCAATCCTAAGATAGGTCTCACCATGAGGCAGCACAGGCTAGGCGCACTAGGCTGGATTGAGGATGACTTGAGGAAAGAGAAGAAGAAAAAGGAGCCGGCAGAAGTCGAGAAGAAGCCTGCAAAGGCGACTAAAGGCGGTAAAAAATGACACGAAAAGTCTGTAAGAAATGCAAGATTTTCGTAGACGGAAACGAGTGCCCGATGTGCAACGGCAATGCCTTCACTGACTCGTGGAAAGGCAGGATAATAATCACAGACGCTGAAAAGTCTGAGATAGCCAAGAAGATATGTATTGCTTCAAAGGGAGAATACGCAATTAAGACAAGGTGATTATCATGGAGATGCAAATTTTAAAAGAAACGGATTCGCCATTGCTTGACAGGAAAGAGGTCAAATTGAAAGTGAATTTCTTCAATACTACTACGCCGTCAAACAGCGCGTTGGAATCAGAATTGGTTAGGAAGCTTAAGGCTGACCCTAGCCTGGTCGTCATAAAGAAAGTCCAGCAGAAGTTCGGCTCTGGAGAGGCTGAAGTGACCGCTTACGTCTACAAGAACTTGGACAAGATGAAGTTCGTAGAGGGAAAGAAGTACAAGCCCAAAGCTGCGGCTGAAAAGAAAGAAGCTGCTAAAGGTGAATGATCATGGCAAAGAAAAAAGTAAAGAACAAGGTGGCTAGTACAAAATACTCAAAATATAAAGTTGCAGGCGGCAGCGTCGAAAGGAAGGCCTCGTGCCCTAAGTGCGGCCCTGGCGTTTTCATGGCCGAGCACAAGAAAAGGAGCACCTGCGGCTGCTGCGGATACACTGTTTTTCAGTAATATTTTTCTTAAAATTTTTGTTTTCAGAATCTTTATATATAAGTATGATATTATATGAACTGCTATTTGAGGATACTAAGAATACCGTTCAACTATGGCAAAGTCAGACAATTTCTGGATATGCGTGCTCGGCGCCTGCATTGCTTTCGGCGGCGCAACAGGGGGCATTTTCGGCTATAATTATGCCTATAATTATTTTAATCCCCCTAAACCAAAGGTGGCCCATCAGGTATCCTACAGGGACAAGTCTTTGGATGGCATCAAGATAGAGAAGCTGCTCGGCCTTGACGTGAGAGACAAAAGGGTCGATATTCTTGACAACAAGGTGCCTTGCGAGACATTGAACGTAGTCCCTGGCGAGTATATGGTTTTCAACCAAGATACGAAGAGGGAAAGCATAACTGACATCATAAGGAGAAGCAAGGGCGACATCGAGGCATACAACCATGTCGACACGCTTCTGCATGTGCTGCACGGGCAGTATGCCACATTGTCTGAAGCGTCTAGGGTCCTTACTTCACCGACTGACCTGGCGAAGGATGCCATACGCTTGGCATGGTACGAGAACACAAGGAACCTACAGCATAATTCCGATTATGAAAGGCGCGGCGATTCCATGCAGACATGGGACGAATTAAATCACAGGACTGATAAATTGGGCAAGAAGCTTGGCGACTGCGAGGATTTCACTCTCGAGATGATAACTGAATATGAATTGCTCAGGCAGCTTGCAGAGGAAAGGAAAGATACTGATCCGTTCTACAGCAAGCTATTCAACGGCCTTATGAGGACGCAGCTGGTAGGCATAAGCTATTTTGGCAAGAGCGCAATGTACGGAAATGACCCAGGGCACGAAATGTTGGCTGTCCTGAGATACAGCCCCGACTTCAAGGAAGTGGATGTAGACCTAATGGAGCCACAAGTATATGAGAAGTATGGAGACCAATCGAGGTATTCTTTGGCTTTTGCTGACGGCCAGCTGATGATTTGGAACAGCCTCGACCCAAAGTTCGTAAGGGTGCACAAAATTAGCTACGTGTACACAGGCATGGGCGCATGCGTGCCCAAAGAGACCAAGTAGACATAAAGCTCCTCGAAGAACATCTTCTTCTTGTCTATGCATACGAACTTGTATTTGAATTTCTTCAGGATGGAATCCACGTCGCCAGTCATCGAGCTGAACAGCAACAATATCATGCCCTCTTTTTTAAGATGCCTCTTTGCATCTTTAAGGAAGCGCTCGATTATCTCATGGCCCCGCTTTCCGCCCGTGGTCGTCAGCCTGCTCTCCTCGTCCTCCTCAGGATCTTCAGGCAGGTAAGGGGGATTGAAGATAATTATGTCGAACTTCCCATTGACATCTGAAAATAAGTCGGACGCTATCGCGTTGACGCCTTTCCTCTTTAACTTCTCAACAGCCTCTGGATTGATGTCGACTGCCAGGACGTCCTTCGTGTTCTCCAAAGCGGCCAGAGCCTGGATACCTGAGCCTGTGCCCATGTCAAGGACCTTGCCTTTTGCGTATTTCCTTACATGTTTCCTAAGAAGAAAAGAATCTTCCCTTGGCCTGTAGATCATTTTAACGCTTCACAATACTCTTTTACTCTCTCTACGATAGACTTAAGATAGAACCTCTCTATCTTCTCCTGGAATATGACTGAAAGCTTTTCGCCCTCGGTGATCCTGTAACTGTTCTTGACGCTCTCTATCAGATATAAGTCTTTCAATCTTTTCAGCTGCCTTCTCACATTCGACGGGGCTATGCCGACCAGGGGCAGCTTGGACTTATTTCTGTACTCGATGACCTTATTGACTACTGTGTCTGAATCTATTCCCTCTTTAGAGTCCAACAGGACATGCAGGACGTCGACTATGATATCCCTTGAATCGCCAGGCTGCAGAAGGCCGACGGACAGGCATAATTTCCTGATTATGTCCCTTCTCTCCGTCCCGTACGGCTTCTCGTACTTCCTTAACGTGATCTCCGCCAACGGGATGTCCCTAGATACGACTGCCATGTATGTTACCTAAATTATGGATGTTTAAAAAGGTTGCTGTGGATTTTTGCCTGCAAGCATAATCAATTTTATATACTACCATTTGATTTACCTTAACTCATGAGATTCGCGCACATGGCCGACGTCCACATAGGAGGATGGCAGGACCCTAAGATGAAAGCCTTGGGCCTGGAAGCATTTAGGCTAACAATAGACAAGTGCATAGGGGAGAAGGTGGATTTCGTCCTTATTTCCGGAGACCTGTTCAACACTGCGCTGCCGCAGATAGACCTCATCAGGGAAGTCGCAGGCATCCTCAAGCATCTCAACAACAATAAAATTCACGCATACGTAATCGCGGGCTCGCACGATTTCTCGCCGTCAGGAAAGACCATGCTCGATGTCCTTGAGAAGGCCGGGCTGATAACCAACGTAGTCAAGTTCGACGAGAATAACAATCTGCTGTTCACTAAAATAAATGAGAATGTAAAGATCACAGGACTGCTGGGGAAAAGAGGCGGATTAGAGAAGAACGATTACGAGGCACTGAACAGGAAGCAGCTCGAGGATGAAGACGGATTCAAGATATTCATGTTCCACACGACCATTGATGAGTTCAAGCCTGCGGGCATGGAGGACGTGGACGGCCAATCTGTCGCTTCGCTCCCTGGCAAGTTCAACTATTACGCCGGAGGGCACGTGCATTACATCTTCAGGAAAGAGCACGGCAACGGGCTCTTGACTTACCCTGGCGCGCTGTTCCCAAACAACTTCAAGGAGCTGGAAGAGTTCAAGTATGGAGGCTTCTATATAGTCGACGACAAGCCAAACGCAGAATACGTCCCAGTGAAGACCAAGGACGTCCTTACGTTCAGCTTCAACGCCGACGGCAAGACGCCAGAATCTTTGCACTCCGAAATACTCGGCACCATAATCCCAACCAAAATAGATGACAAGATAGTGCTCATCAGGGCCGCAGGCACGTTGGCTTCAGGAAAGCCGTCTGATGTCAAGTTCAATGACATAATGAAGCAGCTGTCCTCCGCATATTATGCCGAGAAGAATATCGCCGCATTGAGTTCTAAAGCGTTCGAGGAAATAAAGGTGAAGGGCGGCACCGTGGAAGAGGTCGAGCAGGAAGTAATCAAGGAGCATGCGCTGCAGCTTATCTTGCCTGAGCTTGATTCAGAACATCTGGTCCAGCAGCTTATATCGGTTCTTGACAAGGAGAAGGCCGAAGGCGAAAAGGTTGCGGATTTCGAAAAGAGGATATTGTCTGAAGCCTCTAAAGTCCTTAAACTTTAATCTTTTTTGGGCAACTTTTATATATGCCGATTCCATCCGTCATCCCATGCGAATGTTCAAGTCCTTGGCTTTGGCTTTAGCGCTAGGCACATCCTCATGTTTCGTCTACGACAAGCCTGAGAAGCACTATCCGCATTATTATGAGGAAGAAGGGGAAAGGTGGTTCTATAAGGATTACGAGTTCAGGCCCGCACGTGCGGACGATATAAGGAACAAAAATTTTCTGCCACTGTTGCATCCGGGCTATGAGCCCAAGCCTGTCATGGAGAAAGACCAGCAGGGAAACAAGGTCAATGCCATCGATTTCGTAAGGAGAAGCAACAGCCAGCCAGAGGCGAGATCATATGTCCAGGCAGGCCTCGAGACCATCATGGCAAAGCACGAACAGGGCAAAATACGCGGCGATGAGGCCAAATTGGCAGATTATGCCATCTCGCTTTTCAGGCAGGACATCAGCAAGGACAATGGCAGGGGCAGGTACACCCTGAAATACGAGGCCTTGGAAAAGAGGAAGCTCAAATTCTCGCTCGGCAGCATTATGCTGAATATCGACTATAAGGTAATTGGAGACTCGAGGCAGACGCTTTCGGAATTCATCTCGCATTACAAGGATTGCAAGTGCTACCGCGGAGACTGCGACGATTTCGCGATGGCCCTGCTGTCATCCTATGAGATAATGAAACAAATGGCTTCACAGAGAAAAGGGAATTTCTGGGACAAGCTAAATCTCGGCTTAAGGAGGGTGCAGGTCGCCTTTGTCGTAGAAAAGGGCCATGCCATAAATTTTCTCATATATTACAATAAAGACTTCACCAAGGCTAGGATAATCCCTGTCGAGCCACAGCTATATAGCAATGGTGGAATCGAGCAAAGCGTTATAGTCTCTAACGCCACCAGCCTTGTGCACATAGTGAGAGAGCGGGAAGAGAAGGGCATAAAGGCCGAAAAGAAGGACATCCTGTGGTTCTATAACTCTACGGCTTCTTACAAAAAAGTTAAAACCCTGGCAAGGAAGCCCTAAAGCTTCCTCACTGGGGAAAAAGAGGTGATACATTAATATAGCACCAAACTAATATATAAATAGTCCGAATTATCACCACTGTTGAGTAATAATTAAATGTGTATAAAGTATATATTTTTTGTAGCCACAAATTATTTATACTTGGCTTTATTTCTTATTATTGAGGTGA
>CAYHOW010000027.1:0-11979 GCA_964358335.1 Candidatus Woesearchaeota archaeon | reverse complement strand
CCCATATCTCTTCTGCTCCATAGAGTGCCCTGTAGATGACAAGCTTTTCCTGTGTCTCGGAATGCCTGGCTATCCCTATGACTTCGTACATCTGGCCCTTGAAGTGCCTGTACTTTCCTAATTTAATCTCGTTCATTTCTGCGCCCTCCTCGGCCCGCCTCTCCGGTAAGGAGTCTGCTTGACCTTGGAGCTTTTGGATGTTCTTTGTTCTGGGTAGACATCGTACAGCAGGCACTCGTCGAACCCGCAGTCCTTGCACATGACGCACTCCTTTCCGATGTAGTCCATCGTCTCCAGGTTCGTCGAGCCGCACTTGGGGCATTTCATGTTGAAATCAGTGTGAGAAGAAGTATATAAAATTTAAGGAAAAAAAGAAAAAAGTTCAAGCTTTTCTTGACACTTTATGGGCTCTTGCTTCAACTCTCTCTTGATTACCTGGCGTAGTGAAGAAAACCGTGTCGTATTTGCGTTCGCTGCTTGTCCAAACAAGGCTATAGCCATTATGCTGCGCTAAGCTGGTCGAGCTATAACTCTGTGAAGCTTCTCTCTTGCCCATGTCGAAGTAAAGGTACTTGACATTATTGTCTTTGCGTACAAGCCTAAATCCATTCAAGACAATTTTTTGCATCTTGTTTTTTTGGAACTTTATGGCTTTATCGCCTACCGGCCTAACATACATGGTACCTTTGCCGTCTCCGCCTGTTCTCCTTGAATCAGGACCAGTTTCTGTACAGAAATCAGCGCTATTCTTGCACTTATTGAAATTGATTGTATCTCTGTACTGGTTTTCGATTAGTTCCATATTTCCATCTATTGGATAAATGTAGCTAAACATGGTGAATGTTGTGTCTAACGTGTAGGCTATAGATGGCATCAAAGTCAAATACTTGTTTGTATTTCCAACTTTTATTTTATTGACCCAATTTACGTCTTCGCCATTATAGTTTGCCAAATACATCTTTGCTTCTTCTGAGAGCCAGTCCAGCTTATAGGCAGTTTCGCCCATTACTATCTCTTCGCCTTTTTGGACTCTGTATAAGGCATTCTTTCCGTACTTCACATCAGTTTGGGTTCCCTGTGGCAATTCGCTGTTCTTGTACTTTATGTCAAGGTATGCGTAATCCGAACCTGAGCTCTTCAATGTTATTTCGAACAGGTTGCAGACATCGGCTTTCGTTCCGGGAACATTTGCCAATTCAACGACATAGTACGGACCGTTCCATCCTCTATGCAGTCTTGCCATGCTAACTGAAACTTTAACCTTTTGGGGCGTTACATCTGTGACTGTCACAAGTGCTTGCTCTGTGTCGTAGAAGTTGCCAGTGAATAGGTTAAATGGACCCAAGTCGGAGTCTTTTGCAACATCCAATACGCTGCAACTGGCTCCGGTAGGAGCTGTCTCTTCTTGTTGCGTTGTCTCTGCAACAGCATTTACATCTAATTGCTTTATCTGCCCCATATTGATTTTAAGTGTCTTGCAGCACATCATGTCGTTAGTGAACTGGCAGTTTGAAAGCATATTCTTTATCTGCCCGAAACTGAGGTATGATCCTGTCGCAACAGGCGAAGCGGTAGTTGCTTTCTTGTCAAATAGCTTAGAGAAGAATCCTTTCTTCTGTGTGGGGGCGACAGCCAATCCGGTTCCAACGATGTCTAGGTTGGGCTCCTGTTCCGGCGGGTTTATCACCTCATCCACAGCGGCGGGCACTTCATTGGTTGCAATTTGCTGTGTGGCAGGTGTTTGCGTGGGCGAAGCTGCGCCAGGTTTTGCGGTTGTGGCATTAGTGGCAACAGTTGCCTCTATGCCTTGCACCTTTTCTATTAGCCTCTCAGGCAAGCCACAACAAAACCCTTTATTGTCTGTTGTGGTCTGGCAATCCTTCAGCATTTCAAGCAGCTCTGATTGCGTCATCTGCCCTTGCGGGCCATTTGACTGAAGTTGTTCCGGCGATATTTGCGCCTGTGCCACTTCGGCATTCCCTAATTGCGTGTCAGGTAGGACGACCCTGCCAGTCAATTTGTCCCAAAATCCTGCAGCTGCGATGCTACTGCATAGCATCAATGCTAGGATTATAATCACACCCGTCTTTTTCATTATAGTTCCTCCATAGGATAATAATGCTATTTCTAAGCATTTTAAACTTTAAAAGGATATATCTTTTGCAATATATATGTTAAACTATAAAAGACAAAACTTTTATATATAAACTTCATTTCTGAACAGCTATGTCAAGGATAGCTATCATCAACAGGATAAGGTGCATCAACGGCAAGGCGTGCCCTTTCATCTGCGGCAAGTACTGCCCGGTCAACAGGGCAGGCGGCGAGTGCATCACTATAGATAGTAAGGACGCTAAGGCCGTGATTGATGAGAAGCTCTGCACCGGCTGCGGGATCTGCCCAAAGAAGTGCCCTACCCAGTGCATCGACATAGTCAACCTGCCTGAAAAATTGAAAGAAGACCCCATGCACAGGTTCGGCCAGAACATGTTTGAATTGTTCAGGCTGCCAATTCCGAAGAAAGGCTACGTTATAGGCATCTTGGGAAGGAACGGGATAGGCAAGAGCACGGCTCTGAATATTTTATCTGGCAGCTACAAGCCAAATCTGGGAAGATACAAAAATCCACCAACTGAAGATGAGATACTTAAGAAATTCTCGGCGGTCTATTTCGGGGAATATTTCAGGAAGCTTTTCGAGGGCAAGATAAAGGTCGCTTACAAGCCTCAGAGGATAGAGCAGATACCCAAGCTGTTCTCTGGTACTGTCCATGAATTGATAAAGAGGTCTGACGAGCGCGGCGTGGCCGAAAGCTTGATGGAAGAGCTGGACTTGGTTCACCTTAAGGACAGGGACGTGTCGCAGCTGTCTGGCGGAGAATTGCAGAGGGTTGCGATAGTCGCCACGGCGGCGAAGAAGGCTGACGTCTACTATTTCGACGAGCCTGCATCGTTCTGCGACATCACAACAAGGGTCAAGTTAGCCAAATTAATACGCTCTTTAGTCAGCGATAAAATCTCCGTAATGGTTGTCGAGCACGACCTTGCCACCTTGGACTACATGTCTGACGAGATCCAGATAATCTACGGCAAGATGGGCGCTTACGGCGTCGTCTCCCAGCCCAAGGGCGTCAGCAGGGGCATCAACGAATACTTGGACGGCTATCTCCCAGACGACAACGTCAAGTTCAGGGACTATCCTATCAAGTACGGTGAGCGCGCCGAGGATTCGCACGCGAAGAGGAAGGTCATATACTCATATCTCGAGCTGGAGAAGAATTTCGAGACGTTCAGGATGAAAGTGAAATCGGGCGAGCTGAAAGAGGGCGAGGTCATGGCTGTCATGGGCGCTAACGGGCTGGGCAAGACGACTTTCCTTAAGCTGCTTGCCGGCGAGCTGAAGCCAGATGCGGGCAAGGTAGAGAGGCTGAGGATAGCCTACAAGGTCCAGTACCCGTCGTCTGAAGTCGAAGGCACTGTCAAGCAGTGGCTCATGAAGACCGCGAAGGACAGTTTCAATTCAGGATGGTACAAGCAGAACATCATGGAGAAGCTTGGGCTGGGCGCGCTGATGGACCATGAGATAAAGAGCCTGTCCGGCGGGGAATTGCAGAAGCTTTACGTCGCCGTGACATTGTCTCAGGAGTGCGACATCTACGCTTTCGACGAGCCGTCGGCGTTCATTGACGTTGAGGACAGGCTGAAGGTCGCAGAGGTCATCAAGGAGTTCGTCAGGAAGAACGAGGTTGCGGGCATTGTGGTGGACCACGATGTACAGTTCATAGACTACATCGGAGACTCGATGCTTGTGTTCGAGGGCAGTCCTGGCAGCGAAGGTCACGTATTCGGGCCCGTTGCCAAGCGTGACGGCATGAACAGGGTGCTGAGGATGCTTGACATAACCTACAGGAGGGACTCCAACACGCTAAGGCCGAGAATCAACAAGGCCAACTCCCAGATGGACAGGCAGCAGAGGGAGAAAGGCGAGTTCTATTACAGCTAGTTATATATACATCTTCTTCATTTGTTCTTAGTTATGGCTAAAGTGAAAGTGGTGCAGCTGCATAAGGAATTGCCTCTTCCAAGGTATCAGACGTCTGGCAGTGCTGGGATGGATGTCCATTCTGCTGAAGATTTGATACTGAAGAAGGGCGAGATAAAGCTTGTTCCGACAGGATTGTTCTTTGCTTTGCCTGAAGGTTATGAGCTGAGCGTCAGGCCTAGGAGCGGGTTGGCATTGAAGCACGGGATAACTTTATTGAATTCTCCCGGCACATTGGATTCTGACTATAGGGGCGAATTGAAGATAATCCTCATCAACCATGGCCCCGCAGACTTTGAAATCAAGAAATGCGATAGGATAGCGCAGATAGTATTGAACAGGTACGAGCCTATAGAGTGGCATGAAGTTGCTGAGCTCGATGACACGGAGAGGAAGTCTGGAGGTTTCGGGCATACAGGGATATAATCCTTGCTTTTTGATGATTTCGCGGATAGATTTTGCCAGAAAGGTTTAAATATTTCAATCTTATTTTACATTACGTCATTTGAAAGTATAGATGGGGAGGTAGAGAAAATGCCGAGGTGTCCATTTGCGGACAGGGATTGTGTAGCCGATTGCAGGGCGTATGATGAGTCCAAGACTGAGAAGTGCTTGGTCTTGCACAGGCTGGACAGGACAAACATGCTGCTTAACTTCGTAGAGAAGAAAGTCGGCGGCAAGATTTAATTTAGGCGAGGGGTTTGTTTTTCAGGGATTTGGATTGCCCCTAAAGGTTTTTGTTTTTGGACAAAAATCCTAAATCCTCATTATTTTCTTGAATACGCGTCTTCCAACCTTTCGATGTCGTTCTCGTCGAAATGGCCGAACGATATCTCCAGTACCCTGCCGCCAGTTTCGGACGACAGCCGGTGTACGGAACCCTTAGATATGAATACGTGCTCGCCATTCTTCGGGAAAATGACATTGCCGTCTATCTCCACCATCATCCCGTCATCGAGCATCACCCACAGCTCTTCCCTCTGCCTATGCCTCTGCCTGCTCAGAATACCGTTGGCATCTACAGATATTATCTTCACTGTCGAGACTTCGTTAGACGTGAACTGTACGAAACTGCCCCATGGCCTAATGTCGTGTATGAATTTATTTTCCACTTTACTTTAATTGCCCTAGAACGTATATAAATTTTCTCAATTGTTGCTCTCTATCACGAAAAAGCTTATTAATACCTTGAGCGTTACAAAATTTTTAATGAAACTCCATTACGCAACTTCTAATGTAGGCAAGGTTCGCTCATTGCAGCGATATTTCAACGGCACTTCTGTGGAGATTTCCCCTCTGAACATTGATCTTCCAGAGCCGAGGTCTGACGACTTGCGGGAGATAGCTAGGGCTAAAGTTGTGCACGCTTACAATCATATAAATTCGCCGGTCGTCGCTTTGGACGCCGGGTTCTTCGTCCATTCCCTGAACGGCTTCCCTAAAGCGTTCGTCAATTTCGCGTTGTCCACTATAGGCTTGGAAGGCATATTGAAATTGGCGGAAGGCAAGGAAAAGGGCTGCGAGTTCAGGGACTGCCTGGCATACTTGGACAGCGAGTGCGACGGCCCGGTCTATTTCGTCTCAGGCACAATGGGAATGCTTTCTGCCGGGATAAGGGGCACAAAGATGGATTACCATTGGTCGGAGCTGAGCAGGATATTCATTCCTGAAGGGTGCGATAAGACTTTGGCGGAGATGAATGAGGACGAGTTCAAGCTTTGGAATTCTTCGAAGCGCCAATCCTCTTCTAAATCATTCGCCGAATGGTACTTGGGCTGGAACGGGGCTACAAAGCTTTTATAAATTCTTAAGCTGTTTTCTTTCTTCATGGATTATTTGGATGATATCAAGGAAGAGATAAAAGTTTTGAAGCAGAGCAACAAGCTGATAATCGTCGAGGGCAAGAAGGACGTAGCTTCGCTGAAGGAATTGGGGCTGAAGAATGTAAGGCAGCTCAGCGGCCCGTTGTTCGGGACTATAGAATCTATAGAAGACAGGGAGATAGTCCTTCTCACCGACCTGGACGCCGAAGGGAAAAAGTTATATAGCTCGTTGAAGAGACAGCTTGACCGCAGAGGGGTGAAGATAGACAATAGCCTGAGGGATTTATTGTTCAAGACAAGATTGAGTCACATCGAGGGGCTGTCGCATTATCTGAAGAAGAATGGAAATATCTAAGGGGATCAGGATCAAGGAACTGTGCTTGGTGATAGGCAAGACTCTAGTCATCCCCGACATCCACATGGGGTACGAGGAAGCTTTGAACAAGCAGGGCTTCATGCTTCCTCGCGCGCAGTTCGATAACACCATGAAGAGGCTGGAGAGGATACTTGGCGGGTTAGAGATTGAGACAATTGTCCTTATCGGCGACGTCAAGCACGAGTTCGGCAACATCTCTGACACCGAGTGGCGCCACACACTGCACATGCTGGACTTCCTTTCCGAGCGCTGCAAGAAAATCATTCTAATAAGAGGCAACCACGACACCAAGCTCGGTCCGATAGCCAAGAAGAGGGATTTGGAGGTAGAGGACCATTACGTAATCGGTGACATCTACCTTTGCCACGGCGACGAGATACCTAAAGACCTGGACTTCGTCTCTGCAAAACGAATCATCATAGGTCACGAGCATCCCGCTGTAGGATTGAGGAAGGAGATGAGGGTGGAGAGGTTCAAGTGCTTCCTTAAGGGCAGGTATCAGAAGAAGGAACTTATAGTCATGCCTTCGTTCAATCTGGTCACCGAAGGCAGCGACGTAATAAGGGAAGATACGCTGAGCCCTTTTCTGGAGCAGCCCTTGGGGAATTTCAATGTATATATAATAGGGGATGACGGCAACGCCCTTGATTTCGGCAAATTGAAGATGCTGAAGGGCATCTGAAAATTTCACCACGATTCATAAGCCTTTTATATCCGGATGACATCTTGTATGGAAGTAATGGACGAGATAATATTCTTAGGCACGGGCGGAGGCAGGAACGTCATGGTCTCTCAGCTGAGGTACACTGGCGGCATAATAATGAGGATACATGGCCAGCAGTTCCATCTGGATCCGGGGCCCGGAGCCTTGATAAGGGCATTGCAGTTCGGGATAAATCCTATGGATACTACGGCGTTCTTGGTATCGCACAGCCATCTTGACCATTGCAACGACATAAATGTCATGATAAATCTGCTGACTGACGAAGGCAGGGAGAAGAAGGGCGTGCTGGTAGCGTCATCCTCTATAACCCACAAGTCAAGCCCGATATGCGAGCCTTACCTGGACTGGCTTGAGAAGGTCGTTACGATGAAGCCCCTGCAGTCGATGAGGATAGGCGGAGTGTCGATAAAGGCACTGCCCACAAAGCACAACGACAAGCACGCGATAGGGTTCAGGATAACAACGGATAAATTGACATTGACCTACACTTCCGACACCGACTATTCCCCCAAGGTTGTGAAATCCTACGAGGGCTCGGACATAATGATGCTTAACTGTTTAAGGCCTGACCTGAAAGGCGTCGAGTACCATCTGTCTTCGGACAAGGTGGTGAAGATACTCGGCCAGATAAAACCTAAACTAGCCATACTCACACATTTCGGCAAGACGATGCTTGAGGCAACGCCGATATACGAGTCAAGGGAGATACAGAGGAAGACCGGGGTCCAGACAATAGCTGCGCACGACGGATTGATATTATCTCCTGAATCCTACGCTGTTTCGTCCGACCAGAAGAGGCTGGGGTCTTTTTAGAAGCTTATTTTTAATGACCTTCTAGTAAGGGCTTCAATCTTTACTTTTTTTCCGACAGTTATGCCGAAATCCCTTAATGATTCTGGCAGGGTTATCCCTAACGAGTTTCCTATCTTGATTATTCTCCTTTCTTTATCTATGGCTTCGTGCAATTTCTTTAGCTCTATAAGTTTTTCAAACTGGTCTTTGGTTAAAGTAGTAAAATGGCATTTTGGGCATACCATGGCTTCAGATATTACGCCGTCAAAATCTTTTTCAGTCTCAACTAAGACGTTTCCGCAATCGCAGGTTAGTTTCCTTTTTTTGTCCATGCTGTTATTACCTCTATGAGATTATTGTGCATTATGGCTATCACGTAATATGTCCGGTTCTCCTTGCCGAAAAACCTAACGAAGCAGACTTTTTTTGGCAGCCTGCATTTGCCTATCTTAATTTTCCCTTCCTTGACCGTGAGGTAAATGGAGTCTGGATTTAGGCCTCTGTGCTTCCTCTTTGTCAAGTGTTCATTGAACGTAATGCCTAACTTGTTCCTGGCTTCTAATGCCTGTTTTAGCAATGCTTCTTTGTTATAACTGTTGTTATAACTAATATTTAAACTTTTTGGGATTATCATCTGAGAATTCATTAGATTTCCCTTTTATAATCTTAACTGAAAAAACTGGCGTTATTTCTATAGAGCTCGCAAATCTTAACGGCGCTATTGGAAATGTGCTTTTCTAGCTTCTCTCTTCACTTTCCGCCTGCTTGATTTTGCTGTTCTTAGAAAAGAATCTTATGGCTTCAGCCAGCTCCTTGTGCGTCTTCGAATACTTCTCGATGCTTATCCCTTTTTTGTATGCTTCGCACGACTGGATAAGCGCGGTAGCTCCTGCTTTGGTCCCTTTCGGATGCGCATGCACGCCTGCCCCCATGGTGGTTATGAAATCCATGTTTCCCATCACTTCTATGAACGGCTTCAATAGTGTAGGATTCAATCCTCCTGAGATTATCGGGCAGCACTTCTTCATGCCTCTCCACTCGTCGTCCTGCAGGATTACGCGGTGCTTGGAATCCTCTTTGGCCATCTTCATTACATCTAGCTCATCTTCAGGCACTTTTCCCCAAGACTGCTCGAAGAAATGCCCTTTGGCCTTGAAATTGAGTATGCTGTGCGCCGCTGTTATGTCCTCTTCAGGGGACCCAGCCATCTTGCCCACGCCAGCGGTTCCGGTGTGTATTCCAGAGGCTCCGGAGAGCCTTGCGAACTTCGAAAGAACTAACACGGTGAATCCGATAGGGTTCTCTTCCCGCGTGAAAGCGCCGTGCGCTGCCCTGTGGAAATGTATGAACACGTCCGGATACTTCCTTCTCAGCGTCTGCACAGCCATCCATCCAGCGGTGATGCCGTCGATAAGGAAAGCGTAGCTCCCCTTCTCGAACCCTGCGCCGCGTATCATCTCGCACCTTTCTATCATGGTGTCGAAATCCGGCGCTGATACATTGAACGAATGGACTTTCTTCTTTCCGGTCTCCTTGACAGCCTTGTCCATGGCTTTCTTGACGTACTTGACCATCTTGTCGTAAGGGCAGAAGTCCTGGTTAGCCTGCGGCTCGTCGTTCTTGACGAAATCCCCTCCGCCCGACCAGAACTCGTAGCACACCTCTGCGTACTCAGAAGAGGTCAAGCCCATTTTCGGCTTTATTATCGTACCAAGTATGGGCCTGTCATGGACGTTGAGGTACTTCCTCATGTCATCTATGGTGTAGCTCGGCCCGTCGTACTGCTCGAGCATGGTTGGCGGGAACCAGACGTCCAATAATTTCAACGCCTTGATTTCTTTCATGCCTAAGACGTTGCCTACAAGGAACGTGAGTATGTTCTGGACGTTTCCGCCTCGGTCGAACATCCTCCATGGATATGCTATGTAGACAAGGTTATTCTTCATGTCCATATCGTAGACCAGCGCGTTCATCTCCCTTGAGAACGGCGTCTCGGTGTTTACGGCGAAATTCGTCCCTGTGGAAGATTCTGCCGCGACTTCGGCTGCAGCCTGAAGCATGTTGTGCTTGGCTCCGGGAACCATGCGGAAGACAGTGAGAAGGTACTCACCGTTTTTCGGGTCTTTAAGGTTTATTGCGACGTATGCTTTCTGCTTAGGATTGAGCGTGCTGTAAAGTTTCTTGATGGTCAATTTATCATCCCCTTTTTATGTAATTTCAGGGTTTCTGGATATAAATATCTTTTGGATTTGAGGCGGTTCCGCAAGATTTCCGAGAATCGGGCGAAAGGATTTTAAAGGATAAAATTGGTGAAGCTTCAGCATGGAAAACGAGCTTGTGAACGTGGATATAAGCAACAAGATTTATACGATTCGCGGCCAGCAGGTGATGCTTGACAGGGATTTGGCTGAATTGTATAGAGTGGAGACTAAATTCTTAAATTTGGCAGCCAAGCGTAATATAGAGAGGTTCCCTCCAGAATTCATGTTCCGATTGACTGATGAAGAGTGGAATTCTTCAAGGTGCCAAATTGGCACCTTAAACATTGATGATATAAGGCCACAAAATAGCAATTTAGACAGTAAACGTTTGAGGTTGCAAATTGCAACCTCAAAGATTGGGCGAGGCGGTAGGCGTTATCTGCCCTACGCCTTCACAGAGCAGGGCGTCGCGATGCTTTCAGCAATCCTAAAAAGTGGAACGGCTATACAGATAAGCGTCCAAATAATAAACGCCTTCGTCACCATGCGGCGCTTCATCGCATCCAATGCACAAGTATTCCAAAGGCTTGACAGGGTTGAGGTCAAGCAATTAGAGCATGATAGGAAGTTCGATGAGGTGTTCGAGGCCATAGAGAGCAAGGGCATAAAGCCCGAGAAGGGAATCTTCTTTGACGGCCAGGTGTTCGATTCGCACAGGTTCGTTTCGGATGTAATAAGGTCTGCCAGCAAGTCCATAGTCCTCGTTGACAATTACGTTGATGATTCAGTCTTGGCGCTATTCAGCAAGAGGGATAAAGGTGTGGCAGTCACTATCTTCACTAAATCTATCTCTAGGCAATTATCGGTTGACTTGGAAAAATACAATTCGCAGTATCCTCCCATTGAAATGAAGGAATTCTGGCAGTCGCACGACAGGTTCCTCATAATAGACAACAAGGAAGTTTACCATCTGGGCGCGTCATTGAAGGATTTGGGCAAGAGATGGTTCGCGTTCTCTAGGTTTGACAGGGAGGCGTTCAGCCTGCTTGAGAGGCTTGGGCTGGAATGAGACCTAATTTTTTAGGCAGTCTCCCTTATCTCAGACATTATCTTTTTGGATGCTTCCGAGATGAGAGCCAGATTTTCCATTATCTTCTTGTAGTCCGCGTCGTACAGTGCGAGGTAGTTGAAGCCTTTAGATTGAATCCCTAGGCAGTTGGAGACTGCATAGGCGACAGCCTCGGCCTGGATTTCCCTCTGCTGCCTGCTGGACGGATTGCTGTTCTTATGGAGGAGCTCGTGCGCTATCTCGTGGATGAGGGTGCTGGCTTGGGTGTTGACGCTTTTGGCGCTGTTGATGGCTATCAGGCCGTTTGAATTGTAGCCGTAGAGGCCGTCGCTTAAGGTCTTGAATTCTAGCTTGACGCTGAGCTTGGCGCAGTACTGTATTAATTTGTTTAGGATGTCTTGCCTGTCATTGCCTTTGATGTCGATGTCTATTTCTATCAGAGGTTCTCCTTCTGTTTGCGATACGTCGAAGACTGTGGCGGGCCTGAACGCGGATATCTCCTCCTCATTATTTATGGTCCTGATTATCGGGGCTAGGATTTTTATTCCGGTTTCTCCTTTCTTGACTGTGCGCTTCAGCTGTTTCCATCTATGGTAGCCTGCGACCTTGGTTGCGTTCGGGCTTTGCAGGTGTATCAGGAGTTGGTTGCGGCATGAATAGTCCCAGAACTTTGACATTGTGGCCAGGTACTGTTTGAAGAATTGTGATTGTTTAGCTTGCTCTGTCTCTTCAGCTAGCTGCTTTAAAGATTGCTCGATTTGGGTTGTTAGGCTCATTTTCTCGATTCTTATGCTTTATTCACAGCAGCTTCCTCACTTCTTTTTCCAATTCTTCCTTGCTTGGCAGGTAGAGATTGTATTTCGAGACGAAAAGCTTGTTGGAGTTTCCGCTAGTTGCAAAGTCCACATAGACATTATCTTTTGCTGTGCATAACAGGATGCCTATAGGCTCAT
>CAYHOW010000026.1:0-13570 GCA_964358335.1 Candidatus Woesearchaeota archaeon | reverse complement strand
CTGTATCTTTATTTCTGTTTTTACTGGCATATTTAGTACCCCCTATGGATGGTATTTATAAAGGAATGTCAGTTCCCCTTTATAAAGGTATTTATAAGGAGGCCATCAATCTGCCATAAAGCTGCCCTTAAGCGTAACCCTAATTAGTAGTAAAAAGAAAAGGGAATCAGGTGCACTCTTCCCTTCAATCTTCCCCATATAGCTTTCCCCTAAAATCTCTAACAGGGCAAACCGCCCCCACTATAGCCTGGTTCATTTCTTTTCCCCAGCATATATAACCGTTTACCTTATGCCAAGAGAAATATTCAATCGATTTATAAAATTATTTGTTTTCTGACGAAAAAACTAAAAGTTTATTATAGTTGAACTGTTTTACCCCTTCATATGGATTATGAGCAGTTCAAAATCAAATGCTACGATAAATGGGATTTATATTTGCATGCAAACCAGTACCCGTACATTGGAAGATGCTACGCGTGGGCGAAAAGGGATTCCGCACTGAACGCTATGGACATGGACCGTGAGGAAATGGATGACCTTTTTGGGACAGTAATCCCCGAATGGGACTCTGCAATCAAGCAGCTGTTCAGGCATGACACCACTAACCTGGCGTGCCTATGCAACGAGGCAAGGCATCTTCACTGGCACTTAATCCCAAGGTACAATTCGCCAATGCGATTCTATGAGATTGAATTCGCCGACCCTAACCCAGACGGGAACTACTCGCCTTATCCCAAGCAGAAAATACAGGAAGAGATTCTACTGAGAATCAAGGATGATATAACTTCTAAACTAACTAAAACCAAAACTTTATAAATCATTTAATTTTATCAAAACCCTAAGGCTTTACAGCCAAGATAGGAGAGTGAATTAGAGATGAATCAAAGATTTGGCGGAAGAAGGGGCAACGACGGTCCTAGAAGGTTCGATGGCCCCAGAAGGTTTTTCGCTCCCGTTAAGGAAGGCGAAGAGATAGACGTAAGAGTTATCGCTGTTGGCGAGAAAGGCGACGGTATTGCCAAGGTAAAGGGATTTGTAGTCATAGTCCCGGAATCCAAAGAGGGCGACGAAGTCAGGGTAAGAATAACCCGCGTCCTTAAGAAGGCCGCTTTCGCTGAAGTTTTAGGCCCCGCACAAGGCCCCGTAGCTCCAACCGAGAGAGAAGAAGCTGCGCCCAAGGAAGAGGGAGAGGCATCTGAAGAAGAGCAGGGTTCTGCTGAAGAAACCTCAGGAGAGGAAGCAGAAGAGATGCCCGAAGAGGACGAGTTCAGCGAAGAAGACCAACTCGGCGGCGAAGCCCCCGAAGAAGAGGAAAACTAAGTTTTCAACCTAAACCTTTTTATATTCTTATTTTATTTTATTATTCTCATATGCTTACAACAGGAAACACTTCCCTCGACAACCATTTCACTTATTGCGATTCCATAAACTGCATATACGGCAAGGCGGCTACAGGAAAGACCAATCTGTGCCTCCTTCTGGCCTCAAAGATGGCGAAAGACAAAAAAGTCTTCTACATAGACACAGAAGGAAGCTTCTCGCCAGAGAGGGTAAAACAGTTCGAGTCAGAAGAAGTGCTGCAGAACATATTCGTGATAAAGGCCAGCTCATTCGAGGAACAATGCAAAGCAGTAGAAGATCTGCTAATGCTGAAGGACATGATAGACCTGATCATCGTCGATTCATTGAGCATGCATTACAGGCAGGAAATGCAGGACAAGAATGACAATGCAAACAGCAAGCTTTCCCGGCAGCTAAGCATACTGTCCGAAATGACACGCAGCAACATACCAGTCATAATCACCTCGCAGGTATATTCTACCATGAGCAATGGAATTAACCCTGTGGGGGGGAATATGCTTAAGAACTGGTCGAAATGCCTGATTAAACTTGAATTTGAACGCAAAAGGACGCTGACCATAGAGAAACATCCTGAACTGCCTGAAAAGACCGTCCCTTTTGAAATCAAGAAAGACACCATATTGCCTGTTTGATTCTTCTGGCCCTATCTTAGAAACTCTTATAAGCTAGATTCGAATTGTAACCAGTAATGACTGAAAAATTTATGCAGATAGAGGAGATACTAGGCCAAACAGAAGGCAGAATACTCCTGCTCGACCATGAGTTCAGCGACCCAGACGGCTTCGGAAGCAAGTACGCATGGGCATACATAGCCAGAGAAAAGTTTAAACTGGATGCGGACATAGGATATTCCAAAGAGATAGGCAACAATACCACGCAGGCATTAATGGAGAAGTTCAGGTCATTCTACCATACGGAAATGAAAAAGATAGAAGATATAAATCTCGACGACTATGCTTTGATACTGCTGCTGGACGTAAACCTCAACTCAGGCAACTTGCCGTTCACAGAAGAACAAAGGGGCAGAATTGATTATAACAGGATAATCGTTATAGACCACCATGGCGTAGAGAGAATCAAGGAACATAAAGCAGCAAAAAGGCTTGCCAGGTTTGAGGATATCACAGAAGACGGAAGCATAGGCTCAGCCTGCACAAGGACCATTGAATACTTAAAATATTTCGGATTGAAATTTTCACAGGACGTGCCAGAGCATAACCTGCTGGCCACCGCGCTTTGGATAGGCATGGAGACCGACCTGATAGGGAGGCGGCCCACAGCTAGAGACCTAAAATCATTGGCCCATGTAATTGAATCTGCCAGCAAACAAGTCAAGGATGAGATAGACAGGAGGCCAAGGCCCGAGCAGGCGCAAAGGGCATTCGGGCATGCGCTTGAGACCTACAATCAAATAGGGCCTTACGCCATCGCAACATTGGGCGCAATCGAGCCTACCAACAAAGATATCATGGCCATAACTGCAGGAGAGCTCCTAAAAGCCCAAGGCATAGAGGCAAGCATTGCCTGGGCGATTGTAGGAGAGGAGGCAGCCATCGGATCGATAAGGACCAAAGAAGAAAGCCCATTGTCTGCAAAAAAAATAGCTGATCTCTACAATGACAAAGTCATGTTCAATGGGGGCGGCAGGCCCAATGCTGCCGGATTCACGGGCCAATTAAGAAATATAGTCCCGGATTATCAAAATGTAGATGTAAGTAAACTAATTGGCATACTACACGACATAATTATGGGAAAAATAAGAGATCAGAAAAAATAAATCATTTCTTTTTTCTGGTTGATGCCCTCTTCACTGCAGGCTTCTTGACCGACGTTTCTGTGACCGGCTGTTTGTGCGCCAATGCTTCCTGCTTGGCAAGCCATTCCTGCTTCTTCGGGCACTGCTTATTTATGCAATAGTCATACGGCCTCTTGCCTGCCCTGATTATAAGTACCATGGGGAAGTTGCAGTCGGGACATTTCTTGTCCGTAGGCTTGGGCAACCCGCCGTATGGCAACGAGAATGTGTTCTTGCATTCAGGATAGCTCGAACAAGCGATAAACCGGGAATGAAACTTCCTTGAGTATTTGATCTTCAATGTGCCGCCACACTTATTGCAGGCACCAACGGTGCTCTCCTGCTCCATTGTCTCCTTGTTGGCCTCCATCAATTCCTTGCCTATCTTCAATTCGTGCTTCTTGAACTTCTCTAAAATCTCGCCTAGCGCTTTCTTTGCATTCTCCAATAAGGTTTTACTGGTGGCTTTTTTGTTCCTTATCTCTTCCATATCCTCTTCAAACTCCCTCGTCATCTTCTCGTCAAGGATTTCGGGGCAGTACTTATCCAAGGTATCTACAGTCTTAATGCCCAAGTCAGTGACCTCTATCGTCTGGTTATTAAGGTAATTCCTCTCAAACAAATTCTCTATAATCTGCGATCTCGTGGCCTTAGTCCCTAAGTTCCTCTTCTCAAGCTCCTTGATTATCGAAGCGGCCGTGTATCTCTTGGGCGGCTGCGTCTCCTTATCATGCATCTGTATGTTCTTTACCTTCAATCCCTCGCCCTGCTCCAGCTTGGGCATCTCATTCTCCTCAAAATCAGCATACTTGCCATAATAAACATGCCAGCCCTTTTCTAAAGTTGTCGTGCCTTTCGCAACGAACATCTCGCCATTTATGCCAACTGCGACTGTAACTGTCTCTCTTAATGCGGGATCGCCAAAAGAAGCCAACGTCCTCCTAACAATAAGATCATAGACCTTGTGCTCCTTCTCAGATAATTTTTCCGGCACCTCGCCGGTCGGGTATATTGCCGGATGGGCAGGGTCTGTCTTATCTCCGTTGTTCGGCTTCAACTCTTTCTTCTTCAATAGTTGGGCGCACAGGCCCAAATAGTCTTTCTGCTTTGACAATGCCCTGATTATTTTCTCGTACCCTATGGCAGCAGGCAACTGGTTAGAGCTTGTCCTAGGATACGAAATATAAGAGTTAGTATAAAGCTCTTGGGCTATCGCCAAAGAATCCTTGGGCGAAATCCCCAGATGCTTGAACGCGGCCATCTGCAACGAAGTCAAGTCGAACGGATTTGGCGGCTCCTGATTAAACTGCTTAGCCTCTACCTTCTCAACCGACGCCTTGTGGCCCTTGGTTTTTGTAAGGACTTTCTCAGCCTCGGCCTTATCCCAGAACTTGTCTTCGACATGCCAGGCGTCTAGCTTGTCAGTATTAAGCTCTATCTGCCAAAAAGGGACTGGGACAAAACTCTTTATCTCTTTCTCCCTTTCAGCAAGAATCTTCAATGCGGGGCCTTGCACCCTGCCTATAGACATTATCTTGAAAGATTTGGTGGCGTTCTTAATAGACAAAGTCAACGCCCTTGACAGATTAATTCCCCACCACCAGTCAAGCTGGTGCCTTGTCAAGCCAGCCTCCGCCTGAAGCCAGTCCAAATGAGGGGATATGTTGGCGTAAGAGTTGCGCAAATCCTCTTTTGTGGTGGTTGAAAACTTCATTCTCCTTGCGTCCTTCTGGCCACATGCGAACCTGATAATGTTGTAGCCTATAACCTCGCCCTCAATGTCGTAGTCTGTAGCCACTGCGAACTTATCAGCTTTCTTTGCCAGGCTGATTATTGCATTAAGGTAATTCTTGGTATAATCAGAGCCTTTCTTGCCTTCATAAGATGGCTTCCATTCAACGTCAAAACTAGGATAAGTCCAGCCGTGCTTGTCCTTCTCAGCCAGGTTGTAAAGATGGCCCACTGCGCAGGCGACAATAATCTTGTTCTTGCCATGGTGCAGCTCATAATAAGGGACTTTCTTGTTGAAAGTGCTCTTCTCGAGCTTATCGTCAGCCAAGGATTCAGCTATCTTTTTCGCTGTACTCGGCTTTTCTGTTATGATTAATTCTACCATGATGAAGATGATGTTTGGTTCTGGTAATTTAAATAGGTTTGCTTTTAGGCCACCTTATCTAGCGCTTTAACAGATTCAACAATCCGACCGTTCGGAAAACCTTTCTTGATTATGACTTTCTCTACCCTGTTCTTGTCGGCCTCGTCAACTACCAAAGTAACATTTCCTATCCGCAGCGACTCCCCTTTCTTAGGTATTTTCTTGAGCCTCTTAAGTATAAATGCGTTAATCGTATCAGTTTTCTTGCCAGGCAGATTGACATTGAAAAAATGATTTATCTCCTTAACGGTAGTCCCGAAATGGACCTTGATAGTATTCTTGTCGAGCCTCATTATCAAGTCCCTCTCCAAATCGAACTCATCGGTTATCTCTCCAACCAGCTCCTCAATCAGGTCTTCCAATGTTACCAAACCAGAAGTCCCGCCAAAATCATCAACCACAATCGCCATGTGCACGCCCCTAACCTGGAAATCCTTGAACAGCTCGTTAATAACCTTATGCTTAGGAACGAAATATGGCTTGCTGGCTATGTCCAAAAGAGACATGTCCTTCTTCTTATGCTGAAGATATTTCAAAACGTCCTTAACGTGCAATATGCCTACGATGTTGTCCCTCGTGCCCTTGAACAAAGGTATCCTAGAAAACTGGGACTGCGTGATCCCGTCCATAGCATCATTGACCTTCATGTCATAAGGCAAACAGAATATCTCGGTCCTGGGAGTCATCACGTCTGTGACCGTAATATCATTGAACTGAAAAACATTCTCTATCAGCTGCTTCTCCTCTTTCTCTACCTCGCCGCTCCTTACGCTCTCAGCAACGAAAACCCTTACTTCCTCTTCGGTAGCTGTCGGCTGCTTATGCTTCGACCTTGAAAGGAAAATTGTAAGCTTTAAAAAAATGGTAGAAATAGGATAAAGCAAGTATGTGAAAAAAACCAACAAGGAACTGAATTGCAATGCGAGCTTCTCTGCATGCTGAGTCGCATAACTCTTAGGAGTTATCTCCCCGAATACCAGAATCAGGAAAGTCATTATGCCGGTGGCTATCCCTATGCTATAGCTGCCAAACATTGTAGCGAATAAATAGGTAGCAATAGAGGACGAAGTTATATTCACAATATTGTTGCCAACCAGGATTGTCGTCAATAATCTTCGAGGGTCATTCCTCAGCTTCAATATCTTCCTCGCCCTTAAATCCTTCTTGGCCAGGGCCTTAAGCCTTATCCTGCTAGAAGAAAAAACGGCCATCTCAATGCCTGAGAAAAATGCCGAAAGTACAATTAATATTACTAATACTATCAGATACCCTAGCATATAGGTCAATACCTCACCTTTATTAGATGGGCCCAGAATATATAAACTTTATTATGGTATTCCTTAGAAAATAGATTTCATAATTCTATAATCTTCCCATCTCTTCCAACATTGATTACCCTGGTGTTGCCAATCTGTTCCTCAACGCCATGGGCTTCATGCGCATGCGAGCACAGCAGGATGTCTGGCTGCAAATCATCTATCGCTTTCTTTATCCCCTTGCTGCCAGGAACGAACCTTGAAAGCCTTTCCATTATGCACCCAGACGGATGATTGTGACTGACCATTATCTTCTTCTTGCAGTCCTTTACGTATTTATGGCCTTTTTTCAACGTCTCAAATATCTCGTCCTCCTTCATCTGGAACAGGCCGATGTTGGCAGAACCGCAACCGAACAAGCCCACATCATTCATCTTGTAAGAGTAGCCATGGATGTTCTTGAAATCGTAAAGCTCAGAAAGGAAACTTACAGATGCTGGACTCTCATGGTTTCCAGGGATTATCAGGACTTTACGGTCAAAGATGCCTAGCAAGTGCGACAAGTCATTATCGTCACTAACAAAATCGCCACAGATGACTACCAAGTCAACGTTTTCCTTTTTGGCCTTCTCTGCCAGCTCCTTGGCCTTCGCCCTGTCGCCATGCAGGTCGCCGAATGCTAAAATCTTTGTCATTTTAAGTTAAATTCCTGTTAAGCAACCAATTTATAAATGTTTTGAATTCGGCATCCCTTCAGTCTTTGTTTTCTGGCTTGAAATGCAGATAGAAGTTGTTTGATTTCTTGACCTCTTCAAGCAATCTTTTTTCTATATCCTTCGGATTATGCCTAAAATGATACTCCAAGGCACTCGCAGCACCATGGGCAGTCTTCAGCAAATTGCCTCTCGTGTCAAGAGATTCCTTGACATCGACATAATAAGGCCAGCCAATGCACATCAAGTTGCGCTCATATAATTCATGCAGCAGGACATACTTCCTTTCGCTTGGGCTCAAATCATCATCAATCCAAACCTCGTTCTCAGGAATAAACTTGTACACCTTATCATGGCCCCCTTCTGTGAAATCTATATAAAACAAGTCCCTGACCAACTCGCCGTCTACCATCCAAACCTTCAGCTTGCCTTGGCTATATTTCTTAATTAATCTCTTGTGAATCTTATTAATCAGTACAGAAATTTTCTTTATCTTTGAAACACTCCTGAACAGCCTGGACTTTTTACGTTCAGACCTCTCAACCAAGTCTGCCTTCTCAAAGGCCTCATCAAAACTCTTCCCTTGCGCCATCAGCCTATGCTCTACCAGCATATGGCTTATGAAAAATAAAGACTCATCTCCAGAATATTCCCGGTCAATCCAAAACTCATGGTCGGGGATATAATTAAACCGGTGGTACTGGCCAAAATTAGTGAACTGCTTATCAATATGCCTCCGTATATAATTGCCATCAACTATCCATACTGTGAAATCAGTTATCTGGGTGTACTTCCTTATGTAAGGCTTTTTCATTTTATCACCTTCACCCCCCTGTATGTGAAAACATGCCTCATTTTCTTAACATTAATGTTCTTATAGTCCATATGTATGGCCTCATTAAGCTTAAATTTTGGTTTTTTCCCGTAAAAAGTAATCCCCATATGATAAAATTTTTTATTTGTCTTTGCGTCAAGGTCGTGCCATCTCTCTTCCAATTCCCTGAACGTGAGATAAGTACGTATTGTCGCAGAAGGATCCTCGAAGTAAATTTTATTAGTGTCATATCCAATAGCCACAACGTAGTGGCCATCGGCCCAGTGCTTGCTCCAGTCATTGACGTCCTTCTTCAGCCATGCCTGCAAGGCAAGAATAGTGGGCTTGCCATTATCAATGTTCTTCTTCAGGTCCTCAATATCCAGGGTGCCAACTGTATATTTCAAGCCAAACTTTTTAGCCACCTTCAATAGGCCATTCACACGCGTCCCGTGCCTATTGGTCTCAGCAATCTTCATTATCTTCTTCTCCGGGACGTCATAACCATAGTACATGAGGACGGCTTCCATCGCGGCAGCGCCACAATCATAGTTAGATGTCTGCCTAAACTCGGGAAAATCCTCAATTATCTTAACTTTTCTCATATTAGATTATTGTACCAGAAGATATAAATAGCTTATGGTGAAGGCAAACTATCTTTTCCTTATAACAGTAGTGCCATTCATGTAGGGCACCAGCACCTTGGGGACAGTTATTGAGCCGTCCCTGTTCTGGTAATTCTCTATTATTGCGACCAACGCCCTTGATGTTGCGACCACTGTGTTGTTCAGCGTATGAGCCAAGAACTTGTCGCCGCCTTCCTTTCCGTACTTTATGTTAAGCCTTCTGGCCTGATAATCGGTGCAGTTGGACGCCGATGCGGCTTCCTTATACCCTTTCTGCCGGGGCATCCAGACCTCCAAGTCGTACTTCTTCGCAGCAACTATGCCTAAATCGCCAGTGCAAATGTTGACCAGCCTATAAGGCAGCTCCAACGCCTGGAACAATTCCTCAGTGTTGTTGACAATCTCCCTATGCAACTCCCATGACTCATCGGGCTTACAGATAACAACCTGCTCAACCTTGTTAAACTGGTGAGTCCTAAACAGCCCCTTAGTGTCAATGCCCCTGCTGCCAACCTCTTTCCTGAAACACATGCTGTAGCCGCAAAGCCTGATCGGCAAGTCCACATCCTTCAACACCTCATCCATATATTGGCTAACCAATGGATGCTCTGACGTAGCAATCATGTAAACATCCTCACCTTCTATCTTGTACATCACATTGCCAAAATCAGCAAGGTCAGTGACCCCCTCATAAGGCTTCTTCCTCATCATCAAAGGCGGCTCAACATAAAGGTAGCCCCGCTTCATCATGTGATCTATAGCAAACCTGATTACCGCCTGATTCAATAGAGCCAGCTCGCCCTTAAGGAAATAGAACCCGTGCCCCGCAATCTTGGCACTCTTGTCAAAATCCAACAGCCCAAGATTCTCGCCTACCTCGACGTGGCTCTTCACATCGAAGTCAAACTTCCGAATATTGCCCCATTTCTTAACTTCGGCATTCTCAGAATCGTCCTTGCCATAAGGGACAGAATCATGCATTATGTTAGGCATCCTCCTCAACAGGCTGTCTAGATTATCCTTATAGTAAGACATAAGCTCCTCCGCGTCCTTTATCTCCAAGGGAATGTCCTGGGCTTCCTTAATCTTCGCAGCGGCATCCTTCTTGGATTTCTTCAGCTTCTGAATCTCTTCTGTAACCTCGTTCCTCTTTGCCCTCAGCGTGTCGACGTCCTGCTTCTTCTGCCTCCATTGGTCGTCGAACTTAATTATCTCGTCAACCCACTTGAGCTTCTCACTATCTTTCCTTCTCTCTAGGTTCTTCCTCACCACATCGGGAGTTTCCCTGAACAGCTTTATGTCTAACATGTCTTTACATTACAAACAAGGCATCATTTATAAATTTTTATGATACTCCTAAGGAGTTTTACCACAAGATTTAAATAGCAATTTAAATTTTCAAAGACAAGTCAAGGAATGTTTTAAGATTTTAAAACAAAAGATTTATATATGAAGGCTCGAACATATATCTTAGAACATAAATTTTGGGGGATATACAATGGCGACAAAAAAAGGGAAAGACATTTTCGAGGTTTTCTTCAGAAGCAAACCTGCTATGATACTCGTCTCGTTGAGAAAGCAGAATCGCAACAAGTACGGCAGCGTCTTGGCTAAAGAAGTCGACTGCACCTACTCTCATGCTGTTAAGATTCTTCAGGAAATGGAGAGGGCAAAGCTAGTAACTTTCGAAAAGCAAGGAAGGATAAAGACTATCGCCCTTACCGAAGGTGGCGAGAGGGTTGCAGAACATATCGAAAAAATCAAGGATCTTTTATAACAACATTTTTATACTCTTTAATTATTTACTTTATTCTATAGCCATTTCATCGAACAGGTGGTGCACAGTTGACTGAAAAATTCAATAAGGTACTTCTTTTAGCGGACTCTGGATGCAGGGAGCTTGCATATGAAGTCTATGGCCATCTTTCTAATATGAAAGTGCATGGAGAGCTGAAGCCGTTCGACCACACGGACCTTTACTTAAACGTGTTCAACAACGGCGAGATTGAGTCCATCTCGGACACCAACATAAGGAACAGGCACGTGTTCGTCATAAAGTCATCATATGTCCCGAAGAAAAGGTGGAAGCCCGCTGAAGAAGGAGGAGAGGGCATGCCTGAAATGTCGCAGCTCGAAAGCGATGTCAACCAAAGCTATATGGAAATGTTCCTTGTTAATGACCTGCTGAGAAGGTCATCGGCAAAAAGCATCACAAACATCTGGCCTTTCATGCCTTACCAGAGGTCTGACAAGAAAGACAGGCCCAGGTCGCCCATCGCAGCAAGGCTGTTTGCTGACCTAACCGAAGCCTCGGGAGCGACAAGGGTCATAAACATCAACCCGCACGCTAACCAGATACAAGGATTCTACAAGATTCCATTCGAGACCCTGCATTCCGAGATACTATTCGCAGAATACCTGGAGAATAATTTTCCAGGGCTAGAGGGATGGAGCATATGGTCGCCGGATGCAGGCGGGGAGAAGAGGGCAAGAGAAGTAGGCAAAGCGCTTAGCCTTCCAGTAGGCATAGGGTCAAAGGACCGGCCGAAGCCAGGAGAGGTCAGCAAGATACTTATACCGCAAGGATATAATCTCAGAGGCAACAATGCGGCGCTCATAGATGACATAGGAGACACCGGCGGCTCGCTGGTGAAGTGTGCGCTGAACCTGAAAGAGCAAGGCGCAAAAAAAATCTATGCCTTGATTACGCACCCCATACTCTCTGGCAAGGCGAAAGACTTGTTGAATGACAATGACATTGAACTGGTTACCACCAACACAATACCTATCAAGGATATCCAAAACTATCCGAACATAAAAGTCATATCTGTGGCTTACCTTCTGGCAGAGTCCATAAAGTGCGTCTGCAATGGCGAGTCTATAACTGAGCACCTATTTGACTACAGGAAATACAGGGCTTGGAAGGTGCAGCATGGCGTTCAGTAAAAGCTTCCCTACGACAAAGGACAAGTACCCACAATGGGAAGAAATATTCCTCTCTGACGAGGAAGAAATGCATCTTGAGCAAGAAGCGAGGAACGTCAACAATAACATTATGAAAGAATGCATAGAAGACGCTAAAAAAATCGCGCCAGGCCTAGACATCACAAAGATTGCCGTCGCGCTGTTTGAAAAGAGGGCATCCCATTCAGTATATTACAAAGAGAGAAAGTGCAAGGACAAGTTTGACAGGTCAAAATCCGAAAACAAGCCCTACTGAAAGCCCGACATCATGGCTAAAATCAAATTCTGTCATTCTTTAAATTCAATGCTGTCTATATTCCCGTCAGAGTCGCAGTCTATACCTTCAACAACCTTAGCCATCTTCTTCGGATTTCTCTTGTTGCCCTTCACCAATTCGTCAAAGCCCTTCAAAAAGGCCAAAATACTGGCACGTGTCCCGTGAGAGCCCTTGCCGCCTATGACCATAACAGATTTGCTCTTATCAAACGGATTTTTTATCTTTACTACCATGCCACATTCGCTTTCAGGATAAAGCTTGCCCGAAATAGTAGATTTCAGAGAATAAGAACTCTTTTCGTCAAAATAGATAGGCAGCTTGTCATTAATCTGACCAATCACCCTATTTACCCTCGGGCCGCCTATCAGAATAAGGTTGCCCAACAAATCAGAAGACTTCACGTCTATATCCATTTTTACATTTGATATAGGTATATGACTTAGAAATGTGCCAAGAAATAAGGCAAACTCTATGCCAACATTAATGTCCCTTGCTCTAGCTTTCAGAGGGCCATGAGGATTAGGACTGCCTACAATGATTAAGGCATCCAATTTCCCATCGACTATAAACGGATCCAAAAAATTCCTGTAGCCATCGTTCATCTCTATAAGCTTCTGAGTCTGCTTGAATTCATCAAACTTAATAAAAAAAGAAGGGCTCGTCAAAGCATAATAGTTCACCAAAACACCGCTTTTGATGTCTTCCTTGCACCTCTTCACAATCCCTGCTTTTTCCAAATTGCGCATATGATAATAAATCTTCTGCCCATGTACCTTCAAGTCCTTGGCTATCTTTGACGGATAACTAGGCTCGACGCATAAGTTATGCAATATTGATTGGGCTAACTTAGAAGAAATGGCCTTATAGTTATGCCCTTTCAATTCAGTCGATGGCAACGACAGTACAGTCCCCTTATCGCGTTTTACCACATACATCTTATAGTAACAAATAAATTTTAATACTATTATAAAAACTTTAATAACTATTTATATATAAGCCTTGCTAATGAGGATTCTATATGTGCGGAATTATAGGCTACAAAGGAGGTGCCAATGCCACCGAGATGGTGGTCCATGGCTTGAAACGCCTAGAGTACAGAGGATATGACTCTTGGGGGATAGCTATCAAGAATGACAGAATAAGAGTCATTAAAAAGATAGGCCGGGTTGGAGATTTCAACGAAGAACTTCCAGAAAGCAGCCTAGCAATAGGCCATACGCGATGGGCTACGCACGGCGGCGTTACTGAAGCCAACGCACACCCCCATTCTGACTGTTCAAAAAAGATCCAAGTCGTACACAACGGAATAATAGAGAATTACCAAGAGCTGAAACAAGAGCTAATTTCTAAAGGGCATAAGTTCAATTCTGAAACAGATACCGAAGTCATACCGCACCTCATAGAAGAGTTCATGAAGTCTAATGATTTTGAATGCTCCACCAAACTTGCAATAAGGAAGCTCAAGGGCAATTATGCCATCCTAGCTATACATGAAGATGAAAACAAGATGGTCGCTGCAAGGAACGGAAGCCCGCTCGTTGTCGGCATCAAAGGCAAAGAATATTTTATCGCTTCTGATATCCCAGCTTTCCTCACCCATACGAGGGA
>CAYHOW010000025.1:0-13643 GCA_964358335.1 Candidatus Woesearchaeota archaeon | reverse complement strand
ATAATACTGATAGTGGTAGGAATAATACTTCTGTACTCGCAGGAGATGTAAATCCATTAACTTTATATATAGCCGGTAATTTTTATAGCTCAGGAGGCAAAAATGAAATTGAAAATAACTTTCGTTTTAAGCGCAATACTTTTATTGCTCATGTCAGTCGCATCTTCAGCTTCGATGCTGATACCTGCCAACGATAACGCCAAGGAGAACTCCAAGGCGCCTGAGAACTCACCTGCCATAGGCGACGAGTGGAATCTTGAAAGGGTAGACTTCGTGCACTACGCACAGTCAGTCAATCCTGCCAAGGCTCCGCATACAGACAGCTGCTACAAGCTTATGGGCGTCAAGTGGCTTTCGCTTCCTGTGAGCTATTCGGTGAATCCGTTCAACACCCAAGGATTGCCGGAAGGGTTCGTCACTTCTACTGTGAGCGTATCCGCTGAGACATGGGATGCAGCTACGTCAAAGGAATTGTTCAATGACGCGTATTCAGTGGACTACACAGCAGTCTACGGAGTGAGGGACTACGAGAATGCGATAGTCTTCGGTGATTACGGCCAGAGCAACGTCATAGGCGTGACTTCCGTTTGGTACACGAGAGTGGGCAAGCAGATAGTGGAGTTCGACATGCTTCTGAACGACCAGTTCCAGTGGGGCGACGCTTCTGTCGATCCTACAAAGATGGACCTGCAGAACATCTTGACACACGAGTTGGGCCATAGCGTCGGCATGTCTGACATATATACTAGCACATGCTCAGCTGTGACTATGTATGGTTACTCAAACAACGGCGACCTGCAGAAGAGGTCGTTGGAACAGCCTGACATCACTGGCTTGCAGAAGATGTATGGGATGTAAGTCCCTTTAATTTTTCTTTTTTTCAATTGAGCAAAGATATTTAAACTGAATCTGATAATAATTACATATGGCTGGCAAGGACGTCAAGAATCTATATCATTTGGGTCATGCTAGGTGGTACGATTTTTTCAAGAGGTATTGGAATTATCTGGTATCATCCAAGGCAGAGCAAGAGCTTGGCAGATTCCTGAAAAAGAATCTAGATAAGAACGCTTCAATCCTAGAGCTCGGCTGTGGCACCGCATTGAACCTGGAGAAGATTGATTCAATGGGCTTGAAGTTCAGGAAATATGTTGGTGTTGATTTTTCTCCGGACATGCTTAGGATAGCCAGACGTAAATTCAAGGGCGAGAGTAAGGTCAAGTTCATCGAGAAGGACTTGACAAGGCTAGGCATGAAAGGGAAATTCGACATAATCATCTGCACATGGGTGCTGTCGCACTTGGAATGCCCTTCCGAACTGGTCAACAACGCTCAGGGCATGTTGAAGAGGGACGGGAAGATGTTCATCATATTCTTCTCAAGGCCGAAATGGTACGTTAATTTCTTTGTCTATCCGTTTGCAAGGCTATTCAGCGCAAACCCTGTCTCGAAAGACGAGGTCAAAAGATTTAATAAAGTCAAGTGGATTCGCAGCTATTCTGCGGGCATTGCTACGGCCATGCAGATTCACAGGTGAGATATGGAAACCAAGAATAAGATGGCTGAAACTGAAACATCCGACCCATTGCTAAAATTATTTTACGAATCGTTCCATCTCAAGAACCTCTACAGGCAGGGATGGCTCAAGAGAGGAATCCCAAAAGAGAAGTGTGAATCGGTAGCAGACCATTCTTTCGGCGTAGTGCTGATGTCTTTCATGATAGCAAAAGAGCATTTCCCTGAATTGGATATATCCAAACTGATGAAACTTGCGCTGATACACGACCTGCCCGAGGTTTTCACTGGGGACAAGACCCCGTCAGATAACGTTACGCCCAAGCAGAAAGAGCTCAGTGAAAGCAAGGCGTTCAGGCGATTATTCTCTGGATTTAAGGATGCTGATGAGTACCAGAAGCTATGGAAGGAATACTCCAAGCAGTCATCGGCCGAGGCCAGGTTCGTGCTGCAGATTGACAAGCTGGAGATGGCATTGCAGGCAAGCATATATGAGAAAACGACCAAGCACGACCTGCAGGAGTTCTATGACTCTGTGCTTAGCGTAATCACCGAACCGAAGCTTAGGAAGATATTACAGCGTATTATCAGCGAAATGAATTGAACTGCATAATATTTATAAAGAACATTTAGAAATTGAGGTTACATAATTGATTTTAAGTCAGAGGGATATTGCCACAAATGGTAGAAATACAAAATGAAAAAGGTCAGACTGTAAGAAAGTATCAGCTTTTTGATGGGCCTGAAGTATATATGATGCCACGTCTTTTAGCGCAAGGAAGGACACTGATTACTCCGATAGAACTAATGATGGCTCGTTTATATGGAGATGAAGCAGATAAACAATATTTGAACACTTATATTGTTGTAAATGTTGCTGTCATCCCTAACCCTAATGGAGGGGAATTGAAATATGTGCATAAGCATCCTCTCATTTATGGCCTAAATCCAAATTCAAGGCTTGAGTTCGGTTTTTTGCCAGTCGCCATGAAAGATTATAATCAGTATGAAGGATATGTATTATCTAAAAGTGAAGTAAACGAGTTTATTAATGATCCTTATGGTCTGCCTGATAAAAGAAGAGAGTTTTTGGCGGATGGAGATGCTGACTTAGCCAGAAACTATGAGCAACATGTTTGCGAAACTTTGGAATCATCATTTGATAAAGTCATGGGATTTTATATGCCTCTGAATAGGGATATTGATTTTTTAAATTCTCTTTCTATGTCCTTTGACGGTACACCATTTGGTTGGTGTTCGTCTGATGGATTGCGTCTTTTGATTATTGGTTCTGTTTGCTGGAGTGGCAGGTCTTTTGCCCATGGTGGAGCTTATTTAGAACATTCTGACGGGCATCTTGTAGGAGTCGTCCATGATGATGCAGAAAAGCCTGTGACAATGAAATAACTATTGAGGATGTAAACTTTTGATTTTTTCTTGCAAAATCTTTATAAACAAATCCCGTTTTGGAGTTTGAATAATCATTTTCAAAGGAGGAGAATCAAATGGATAAGAAACACGTTTACTTTTTCGGGTCTGGGATGACCGAAGGCAACAAGGAGATGAAATCATCTTTGGGCGGCAAGGGCGCCAACCTGGCAGAGATGGCGTCGATAGGCGTGCCTGTCCCGTCAGGGTTCACAATCACGACAGAGGCATGCGAGGCCTACAGCAACGGCGGCAAGAGGCTGCCTGAGGATATCAAGGGAGAGGTCTTGAAGAATGTTGACAAGTTAGAGAAGGTGATGGGCCTGAAGTTCGGTAGCCCTTCTAACCCTCTATTGGTTTCCGTGAGGTCCGGCGCGGCCGTCTCCATGCCTGGCATGATGGACACTGTCCTCAATCTAGGGATGAACGAGTCTGTGGTCGAGGGCTTGGCGAAGAAGTTCAGCAACGAGAGGTTCGCGTGGGATTCGTACAGGAGATTCTGCCAGATGTTCGGAGATGTAGTCATGAACGTCGCGCACCACGACTTCGAAGACATCCTGGACAAGGCGAAGCACACCAAGGGAGTCAACTACGACAATCAGCTGGACGTCCAGGACTTGAAGAATTTGGTAAGTGAATACAAGGCGCTGATAAAGAGGTCAACTGGCATGGACTTGCCGAATAATCCTATAGAACAGCTGTTTCTGGCGATAGGCGCTGTGTTCAACAGCTGGGACAACGAGAGGGCGATAGTCTACAGGAGGCTGAACTATATCAAGGGTCTGTTGGGCACCGCAGTCAACATCCAGTCGATGGTTTTCGGCAACATGGGCGAGACTTCAGGGACGGGCGTGTGCTTCACGAGGAACCCGAGCACAGGGGAGAATGTTTTCTACGGGGAATACCTGATGAACGCGCAGGGCGAGGATGTCGTCGCCGGCATAAGGACGCCCCAGCCTATTTCCACTCTAGACAAAGTGATGCCTGAATGCTACAGGCAGCTGGTCGCCATAAGATTGCAATTGGAGAGGCATTACAAGGATATGCAGGACATAGAGTTTACCATCCAGGAAGGCAAGCTGTACATATTGCAGACGAGGGGCGGAAAGAGGACAGCAGCTGCTGCAGTAAAAGTGTCAATGGACATGCTCAGCGAAGGGCTCATCGACGAGAAGACCGCCATATTGAGAATAGCTCCCTCCTCATTGGACCAATTGCTTCACAAGCAGCTCGACCCGTTGGCTACAAAGGAGAATGAGCCTATAACGAAAGGCTTGCCTGCTTCGCCAGGCGCCGCCGTAGGCAAGATAGTGTTCACCGCAGAGGTTGCCGTAGAGAAAGCTGCCGAAGGCAACACTGTGATCTTGGTGAGGACAGAGACGAGCCCAGAAGACCTTATTGGCATGAACGTTGCTCAGGGAATTTTGACGAGCAGGGGCGGCATGACGTCGCACGCTGCTGTGGTTGCGAGAGGCATGGGCAAGTGCTGCATTGCAGGCTGCGCTGACGCGATAATAGATGAGAAGAATAAAGTGATGAGGATAGGCCAGCTGGTTTTCCATGAGGACGACTACATCACTCTGGACGGCTCGAAGGGAGACGTTTACGAGGGCAAGCTGCCTGTTGTGGATCCTGAACTGAGCGGCGACTTCGGCAAATTGATGCTGTTGGCTGACAAGCACAGGAGATTGAAGGTAAGGACTAATGCCGACATACCGAGGGATGCGAACATAGCAGTGAAGTTCGGCGCTGAAGGCATAGGCCTTTGCAGGACAGAGCACATGTTTTTCGAGGGCGAGAGGATCAAGGCCATGAGGGAGATGATATTGGCGAAGACTTTGGAGCAGAGGAAAAAAGCGTTAGCTAAGCTGTTGCCTTACCAGAAGTCGGACTTCAAGGGCTTGTTCACAGTTATGAAGGAAAAACCAGTAACAATAAGATTGTTGGACCCTCCATTGCACGAGTTCCTGCCGCACGCTGAAGAGGACAAGCACGCTATAGCTTCAGAGACTGGAGTTACTGTTGAAGAGTTGGAACGAAAGATTGAAGAGTTGGCAGAAGTCAATCCGATGCTTGGCCATAGGGGATGCAGGCTGGGGATAACATATCCTGAGATAACCGAGATGCAGACGCAGGCGATAATTGAGGCCGCCATAGAGGTCGAGAAGGAACTGAACATAACTTTGGTCCCTGAGATAATGATACCTCTGATTGGAAACATCAACGAGCTAAGACATCAATCTAATCTGGTCAAGGAGACCGCGGACAAAATCATCCATGACAGGAATTCGCACCTAAAATACAAAGTGGGGACAATGATAGAGGTCCCGAGAGGGGCATTGACAGCTGACGAGGTAGCCAAAGAGGCAGAGTTTTTCAGCTTCGGCACCAACGACCTGACTCAGATGACGCTGGGCTTCTCAAGGGACGATGTCGGCAAGTTCGTTCCCGACTACCTGAAGAAGAACATACTTGAGTACGACCCATTCCAGGTATTGGACCAGACAGGCGTAGGCCAACTGATACACATAGCCATAGAGAAGGGAAGGAAGACCAAGCCCGGGCTGAAAGTAGGCATCTGTGGCGAGCACGGCGGCGAGCCTTCAAGCATCGAGTTCTGCCACAAGGCAGGGCTGGATTATGTCAGCTGTTCGCCTTACAGGGTTCCTATAGCCAAGCTGGCTGCTGCGCATGCGGCATTGAAGAATTGATTTTTTCTTTTTTTAAAATCCTGCTTAGAAGGAATTAAGGGTGCTGATTCTGTAAAGGACTCATCTCTTCTTTTTCTTGGTCTTAAAAAGCTTCATTATCTTTTTTATCTTTGAAGCCTTGCTTTTGTTGCTAGGCTTTCTTCCCTTGACAACTTTCTTCTTAGAAGTTTTCTTCACCGCTTTTTTCTTCGTCATTTTGTTTCACCTTTAGCAAATCTGGACTCGGTGGTGAAGTGCCGCAAACACTTACTGACTGCAAAACTTAACCTGTCAGTGGTTTTAGAGGTTATCTCCACCGCGCTATACAGAAGCTTAACAAGTGCAGGTTTTATATGGTGAGTTATAGTCCAGCCACCATATTGATGGATGAGCACTTGACAGAGGCTGATATAGCCACACCCTTTTCAGGGCAACCGAACTGTCCTTGCCAGCTGACAAAACTGGACTCGGTGAAAGAGTGCCTCAAACAAATGCCGGTTCTAAACTTAACCTACCGGCGAGTTTTAAAGGTTATCTCAATCGCGCCATAGGACTAAGCTTAACAAGTGCAGGTTTCGTAAGGCGAGTTATAGTCCAGACGCCGAATTCATGGCCGAACACTTGACAGAGGCTTTTATGGTCACACCCTTTTCAGGGCAACCGAACTGTCCTTGTCAGCTACTATTATTGAAAGCATAACATATATATTAATCTTTTGTAATTACTCAAGGATTACGATTTTCTCAGTACCATCTCAATAGACTCCGCAAGGAAGCTGGCAACGTTTCTCTGGTACAGCGTTTCCTCTACGGCATTCTCGGCATCATGTTTCGCCGGCCTTCCCACGTAATGCCGCAGCTTGAGCGATAGTATGTTATGCATGTTTATCCAGAACATGCTGTTAGGGCTTGAGAATATGTTCCCATTGGCAGAGGTGGCCATGAGCGAGTTGCTGAAATATCTTGCGTTCTGGATTCCACGGACTGTCTTTTCCACCCAATTGCCTTGCTGGCCTGCCCATACGCTCACGTTGAATGCGGATATATCGTACCCGTAATTCTCAGATATGTGGTCTCCGCATGAGCTGCCAAGCATTATCGAGAATTTTTTGCAGTGTATCTGGTAAATATCGGTTTCAATATACTCCATATAGGCCTCTTTGGTCTTGCCTGACAATGTTTCAGAGCCTACTAGGGAGCGTAACGGTTTATCTAACTTGTACCTTATCGGCTTGTGCCTGTCCCTCAGACAGAGCAATGTTGCAGCCAGCGCTTCTTTTGCAGTGTAAATCTGTTCCGCCTCCGTTAATAGGGATGAATTATTTCTATGCGATTATAAGTTTTTCTATTTTTACCGGAATCTAGACGACTTTAGAATACATGCCGTACTTCCTTTGGCTTTTCTTGATCTCGTTGAACATTTCCGTGCCGAGATGTTTCACCAGCGATAATGTGAACTTGTCCTTCAATGATTCCTTGGTGTCGCTCCTGTGCGTCTGGTCGTTGTACCAGTTGACCCTGTACGCTACGCCCAAGGGCAGTATTTTCATCCCCATCATCGTGCACGCCTTCATCAGGTCTGGCGTGACTGAATCGCCTTCCTTGCTGCAGTTTATGAACCCGACAAATTTGCCGTACAGCCTCTGCTTGTACTTCGCGTTGTGCTTCCTTGCATACTCTACGGAATTATGGAGGTTCTTCCCGTCGCCCCAAAGGTCCTCGACGCCACCGTCCAGGGCGCAGAACCTGGAAAGCATGTTCTGCAATAGCGCAGGCCTGCTGTAATATGCCGTTGACGTGGCGAATATTACCCCATCGGCCTCCATCATGGCCTTGTACACGACATGCATGTCGTCCCTCTTCCCAAGCATATTGTCATTGTTGTACGCATCGAAGAATTGCTCCTTCGTGAGCAGGTCGTAAGCCTTCTCTATCGGAACCGCATGCTCGTCATGTATGAACATGTGGTCAGACTTGAAATGGTAGCAGTCGCACTGACCGGTCTTCTCGTTGAACCTGCACTGGGCAGGGCAGGTGCTGTAGCATTCCTTGCACGCGCCTATTTTAAGTTCCCTAAGGTCAATCAGCTGCGTCTCTGCGCCGAGCTTCTCCGCAATCTTCAACGTCTCTTTCAGAAGGTAGAGGCTTACGGGATCTTCCTTTGCGCAGTCGTACTTTCCCCTCTTTCCCGAGGATATGCCGACAATCTTTATCGGACCTCTCTTTGCGCAGAGCTCCTTGCAGTCGGTGAAGATTCCTCTTTTCATGCTATATCTAGAATGGATTTTCGTATATAAAATTAACTGAATTTAGTCCCGATACGAATATTTTATTCCGATATGAATATTTTATTCCGATATGAATATTTTAATACATAACATTTATAATCGGATTTTTGAGAGTCTTATTTCAATAAAAAAAAGGAGTGTGTTGTAAAATGGCAAGGTACGTAATAAGTTCAGAGTCGGTTACTGAAGGGCATCCTGACAAGATGTGCGACAAGGTTTCTGATGCTGTGCTTGACGCGGCATTGGCACAGGACCCGGAGTCGAGGGTCGCTTGCGAGACGGCGACAAAGACGGGCTTGGTGCATCTGTATGCCGAGATAACTTCAAATGCTAATTTGGATTATGATGGCATAGTTAGGAAGACTATTGCTGACATTGGCTACACGAGGGGCAAGTTCGGCTTCGACGCAGAGACCTGCGCGGTGGGCCTTTTCATATCTAAGCAGTCCCCAGACATATCGCAGGGCGTGACTGGGGGCCAGGGCGATTTCAAGGAGCAGGGCGCTGGAGACCAGGGCATGATGTACGGATATGCATGTGACGAGACTGTCGAGCTGATGCCAACGCCTATAATGCTTGCGCACAAATTGACGCGGAGATTGGTTGACGTTAGGAAGTCTGGGGTTTTGAGGTACTTGAGGCCGGACGGAAAGTCGCAGGTGGCTGTCGAGTATGACGGCAATAAGCCTGTGAGGCTGCAGAACATCATCATAGCTTCGCAGCACGCCGACATGGACATGGCTGAGCTCAGGAGAGACATCCTGAGGGAAGTAATCTTGCCTGTGTGCGAATGCCTGATGGACGAGAACACAGAGGTTTTCATTAATGCCACTGGCAGGTTCGTCATCGGAGGCCCGATGGGCGACTCAGGATTTACAGGGAGAAAAATCATCGTAGACACCTATGGCAGCGTAGGCAGGCACGGCGGCGGCGCGTTCTCCGGCAAGGACCCTTCGAAGGTGGACAGGAGCGGAGCTTACGCTGCGAGGTACATAGCGAAGAATATCGTCGCGTCAGGCATGGCGCGCAGGTGCGAAGTCCAATTGGCGTACTGCATCGGCGTGGCGAAGCCGACCTCCATAAGGGTAGACACTTTCGGCACAGGCAACGTTTTGTCTGACAGCCAGTTGGAGCAGGTGGTGTACAACGAGTTCCCCGTGAAGCCTGCGGATATCATCAAGACGTTTGAGCTTAAGCATCCTAAAGGTTGGAGCTACTGCGACACTGCGGCGTACGGCCATTTCGGCAGGGAAGGGTTCCCTTGGGAAAATACCGACAGGGTGGAAGTGTTCAGAAAGTATCTTCCTAGATGATTATTTCTTTTTTCTTTTTTTCCTCTTGTCCCCTCTGAAAATAGGCAGGTATTCTTTATCGCCGGGGCTGAGTAATGAAGTGTCCCTTCCAGCCACCATCCTATATATGTTGAATTGCTTTTCAGTTATATTGCCTTTTGCCACTTCATCGACAAAGTCCAGATCCCAGCAGCAGGGTGTATAGGTTAGCTCATATTCAAAAGGGAATTCTATCCCTAAGTAAGGCCTTAGGTCTTCCCTTCCTATCGCCTTTGCTGCATCGTAGGAAAACAGCATATGTTCCCTTTCATGTTCTGCAGTCCTTGCTGCATAGTCTTTATCCGATGGGTTTGCCGTCTCGATAAAATCCTTCAGGTCTTCTGGAGTTCCGCTTCCGACAACAATCGCTGTGCATCTCGGTAGCTGACAGAATCTTCCAACAAGCCTCAAATAATTGCCGTCAGAGTTGTAGGCTTGGATTATCTCCTGCATGCACATGCAGTCCTCTTCAGGCTCAAATGGCTCATCCAACAAAGTATCATATACGAATGACCAGAATGATTCTATGAGATTGTCGATGCTATCGCAGCCAGACCCTGCAAGAATCTCATTTACATTATAGCCGCTTATGCCTTTGGCCTTACTGTCCCTCGCATTGCGGATTGCTTCCATTAGCGAGGATGCATCGCGTATGAATTGCCCGAGCATTTTCGGCTCAATATGGGAATATGCGTTAAGGTAAGATATTTTCCTTATATTCGGCACTGGAATAACTTTGAAATATTCAGCAAATATATATTTTGCCTCCATTGATTAATCCTATGACACAGGAATTTATAAGCATTTCTTCACTTCTTGATGCTTTTTGCAGGCTGCAGGTTTTTAGGAAATGTATGTTTTTGGATAGAAATCAATATAAACGCAAATGATATTGGTTTGTTTATGTCACTAGTACCAAAGCCGTTACCAAGCGTTCAAGAGCGTTGTAAATGGCTCAATGTTCCAGCTGGCCTTGAAGGCGCTATTGTCAAGAGCCTGGACGAACTGGAGGCGCTTTTTCCAAAGTCTGACGAGGATTCTGAGATGCGTGTTCTTGAGGATAATGCTAAATATATAGTTTATGGGAGGGAGAAGTTAGGCTATGGGCTGGTAGAGTCTTTGGCTTACCAATGCAAAAATTGCAGCCAGATTATTGTCGGTATGCCAGTTATTCACGATGACACATCTATAGGTCTGAATCTTCCGCTTGCTGGCAGGGAAGGCTATGACATGTACTGCAGTAAGTGCTTTACGCTCTTTGATTGGGTCACGTTAAGGTGTAGTTGAACTTTTCTGATATGCAATCAACAGAAATATTTATATAATCCCGTATATACACTGTTAATATGGCAACGGAGTTGGTAACTTTCAAGATGGATGACAAGTTTCTAGAAGAGGTCGACGAGACCGTCAAGGCTGCCGGGTACCAGAACAGGACAGAGCTGATAAGGGCCGCTTTGAGGGAGAAGGTCGATGACATCAAGCTCAAGAAGGCTATGAAAGAGGTCAGCAAGATGTGGGGCAAGGCTCCTCGGAAGACTACGGACGCTGATGTCGAAAAGGTTAGGGCGAAGGTTGCCATGGAGTTCGAGAAGAAATTTTTTCTTAAGTGAGATCTTCGGGCTTTTCAGTATTGCATATATCTTTTAATATCTTGAAATGCTTATCTCTTGCAATTAATATTGCATTATTGTCTCTGGTCAATACAGCATGGATTACATCGCCCAGTGGGACTTTTCTTTGCAATTTGAGGATTTGAGCTTCATTCATTTGCCTTTTGGTGAGGTTAACTTTGATGAATAGATGTTCATAAAGTGACATCATGCCCCTTATTTGTTCTAATGAGTAGAAGTTGCTTAATTCTTCCATAAGAACATTTGAGATTACTATTTTGGATTTTGAAGCTAGCAGAAAATTAAAGAAAATAATGGCTATTTTCCCTATATCCAAATCTCCACTTTTCCTGTCTTCATAGCAGTCTATCCAGATAGCCGTATCGATGTAAAATATTTGGTCCTTCAAGGAAATGTTCCTGTTTTTATGAGTTAATATTACTTACTGAAAATTAGTGCGATTATTTTCAGATGTCCCAGAATTTTACTATCTGCCAATTCGGAAATCTACAATCTTTCCTGCTTGAACTCGCCGATAAGCTCTTCGAACTTGAGCCCGTTCTTCTTGGCGAAATCCAAAGATATCCCGAAGCTGTCCCCTTTCGTCGGAGGCACGTTGTCTAAATGCACGAAGTACCATCCCTCATTGTCGAACCTGACTCCAATCCACGGCTCTGCGCCGAACGTGCAGGAGAACGTCCTTAATTGCTGTATCTCGTCATGCTCGAAATACTGCTTTGTCGCCTTAATCGACTTGCACTCTATGGCTAGCGAACGTTTGCCGTTGGAAGCTATCAGGTCAGGCGACGGCATCTGCGAGCTTCCGCTTCCTGCGCTCCTGACGACTGCCCAGTTCATGTCCCATAGGAGATGGAACAGCTCCCTTTCGGCCTTCGACCCCTTTTTCTTGCTCATTGAATAGTTTGATATCAGGCTTGCTTAAATCTATTTCGCTTGTTTTTGGCCGTTTTTTACGGTGCCGGAAGGAACATCTTTAAGAAAATCAAGACAAAAAAATAAAAAATTTATAATAGAATTACAAGTCTCTGGGCTGAACAGTGGATCTCTTGTTTGCCTTTGCCCTTTCAGCTGCCTTCTTAAGCTTAGCCACAACGACTTCGTGCAAAGCCTCAGCAAGGTCGCCTGAGACGTTCATGCCTTCAACATATTCTTTTAATTTGCTTCTTACGACCAATAAGTCTGCCATTTTAGGTTCCTCCTGTTATAATCTGAGCAGAACACGGCATTTCAGTGCCATATCCCCTTTTGTCTTAGTGTATCCTAATAGAATGTAATATTTAAATGTTTCTGTAGAATCTGGCATTATAAGCCTTAATCTGGCTGTTTTTTGTATCAATTGAGAATCGATAAAAAATAAAAATCTTGTTTTATGCTTAGAAATTTATAAGGAATTAGTATGTCTTCCTTTTTCTGTAGCAGTCTTTGCAGAAAACTGGCTTGCCTTCAGTGGGTTTGAAAGGGACTTCGCATTCCTTTCCACACTCTGAGCAAACTGCCTTGTGCATCTCTCTCGGACCATCGAAATTGCTTCTTCTCGGCCCGAACTTGTTAAACTCGCCCATTGTTCTTTTCCTCCGATATAACAAACATATAACAAGATTTTGTTCAAATCTTACGTATGTTGCTGCAGATAAGGAATATGGTGGAGTATATAAAGGTTTTGAGTTGGCTTCATTTGGCATAAATCAGCAGGGAAATGGCCATATCGCCTATATTGGCTATGGTTTCCTGCTTAAGGACGAACTTCTCCGCGTACTTCTTGATCAAATCCGGGCGCTGCGCGATTATGGCTAAAACCCCTTTCTTCTTCAGGACGAATTCCGCCTGGTGGAACAGCTGCTTGTAGTCCTTCTCGATGTCTGTGGAGGGCTTTCCCTTGGAGACGAACGACGGCGCCGTTGCTATGGCGTCTATGCTGTTTTTGGGGAACTTCACGTCGAGCCAGTCCACCTCTACCCTGCTGAACTTTATCTGCTTGGTCACTTCTGCCAGCTTGGCGTTTATCTCGGCGTTCTTGACATTCGGCATGAGGGCGTCGTAGCCTGTTATGCCTAATTTATCCTTCTTTATTTTCCTGTCTAACTTGTCTATCCTTTCGTCTGAGAAGTATCCTCTGGGCACGTTGCAGGCGTACAGTGCGGCCTCTATTGGTATTACTCCGTCCTTGCAGAACGGGTCTAAGAGCGTCTGCATCCGTTTCCATCCGGACATCCTTATGAGGGCGTATGCCAGGAGAGCGTTAGGCGACTGGTTGTTGGTCTTGAGCCTGTACTCCCGTTTCTGCATGTCTTTCCTTGTGATGTCGACGCCCATGATGCAGAGGTCCTCTATGAGTTCTATGTAGATGACGGTGCCTGGCTTGTCCAGATCCACCTTGTGCCCCTTGCTGAAGTATTTCTCGCCGACTGCCTTCTCTACGTCCAGGGAATTGAAGTCCTGCGATCCGTACCTTGAGCACTTGACCTTGAACGTGCCCTTTATCTCTATGTCCGGGCATTTCCTTACTAGGTCGTCTTTGGACTTGAACGTGAACATCTTCTCTAGGGCGTATACCCTGTTGAGGCTTTTTGCCATGTAGATTAGCTCTTTGGCCTTGTCTTCTGTGGCGGAGAACTTCAGCCTTCCCGGCGCTATGCTTTCGCAGTCCGCCTTGATTAGCTCGCTTATCTCCTGCTTGGCTGTATTCTCGATTCCCCTGACGTTAGTTGCGACGTATTCCATGTTAGGTTCAGGTAAAGCGTTCTGCTTAAAAAGGTGT
>CAYHOW010000024.1:0-14003 GCA_964358335.1 Candidatus Woesearchaeota archaeon | reverse complement strand
CGCCTTCCTAAGATTCCTCATGAACTCTTTAGGCGAATTGAAATCTTCAATCTCTATGTAGCTCTTGCCCAATTCAAATCTGGTGTGCGAGTCGGTGCCTATGGTTATCGGCTTGCTGTATTTCTTCGCGAAATCCATGGCCAGGATGTTGTACGCCTGGTTGACGACCCTCGAGTTGAACCCTTCTATCAGGTCTGCTTTCTTGATTATGTCTTGGTTGTTGACCGAGTTGGTCCTTCTCATGTCGAACGGGTGGGGTATGCACGCGAGACCGCCCTGCGCGTGTATCTGCTCGATTGTTTCGATGGCCGAAAGGTCTTTCTTTATCTTCTCGTTGATGAAATATCCTATGACGTGCCCGTCTGACGACGATACCTCTGATGCGGTTATCGGGCATTTGTGCAATAGGTTGCCCTTTATCTGGTTGTGGTCGGTTATGATGGGCGTTATGCCGAACTTGCCGCACGTTTTGGCCAGATTCTGCAGGCTGAGCAGCGAATCGTTCGAGTATTTTGTGTGCACGTGCATGTCTAGTTTCATAGAGGAAAAATGGATTATACGGCTATTTAAGTGTTTCTTTTAGGGGTTGGTATTTTAGCCCCTGCTTTGTTTTTTATTAACAGAATAAGCTAAAAAATCCGTATTAGTTAATTGGAATCCTATTGTTATCTATTAACAAAAATAGCTTAATTAAGCATATTAGTTAAATAAAAACATTTATATACCAGTGATGCTAATTTCTATCCATGGAAGAGCTCGAAGAGACATTCATCGAGGAGTATGAGGGTGCTGTTGAGCAGTTCAAGAAGGAGAGGTACAAGAATGCCACAATCCTATTCTCAAAGTCTCTTTTTGCCCTCTGCGATCTGATGATTTACTCTAAATTGTCCAAGCTTCCGAAGAACCATTCCGAGCGCTTCAGGATGCTGGAGAAGTTCTTCCCTGATGCTTATGCGATAGTGGATTCGATATTCGGTAATTACACGGACGCATATTCGAAGCCGATATTAAAGGAAACATGCGAGGAGATCATAAATGGAATCAGGAAGATTGTCAAGGCTGATGGAGTACCAGAGCAGATTAAAAGGATTGTTGAGTAAGGGCCTAATAGACATAATAATATTCGGCTCTTTTGTCAAGGGTGGGGATGCAAATGACATAGATGTGGCGCTGATGGCAAAGGACAAGGTGGATGTTGTCGCAATCAAGAAAGAGCTGAAAGGCTTATTCAGGAAAGAGGTTGATGTGCAGGTCATTGGTATTGAGTCAATATACCAGCCCATCTGGCTTACGCTCATCAAGGAAGGGTTCAGCGTAAGGAAAGGCGAATTCATTTATGGCATGTACAATATCAAGCCTTCCGTCCTCTACAAGTATTCTCTGGGCAAGCTGAGCAACGTGCAGAAAGTGAAGTTCGAGAGGGGCATTAAGAGCGTCTTGAAGGATAAGGGCGCATTCCTCACGAGGTCTGTGGTATTGGTGCCCATCGATCTGAAGAATGAGATGATGGAATTCTTGAAGTCGTGGGACATATATTACGAGAGCCAGGAATATGAGCTGCTGCCTGTGTTGAGGAAAGGGGATTTCTTATAATTAAGCGAAGGGCTTACTGTAGAATCTAATTCACCTTAACAAGTACTAAGTCAGTATATCACGTCTTCTATGAAATTTTTAGAATCAAGGTCGAGCACATTTTTCCTCACCTTTGCTTCTAGCTCGAGATGGACTGGGTTATATCTCATGTTGGCTATGTTCCAGTTGTACTTCTGGAGGTCTGCAAGGAGTTCAGGCGTTCCCAGCCTGGAGAATAACCATTCGGACTGCTTCTTCCCATACTGGCCGTCGGTTACGAAATTAGTTGCCCTGGCCCAGAAGGATTGCATTCTTTCCCTCGCTTCCTTGTCCTGCAGTATTATGGCATTCCTTACGTTCAGCTGTATGGACATTTCGTTCTCTATCCTGCCGTTGAAATATGTCTCGCATACCCTCACCCCTACAAGCGCCCTCCCCAGGTATATGTTGAGCTCGTGCGCGTATTTTCTCAGGCTATGGGAGCCATTGTCGATGTTTGGAAGCCCCGGAAGCCTCTGCTCAGCCTTCACGTCTGGGCAGTTGGAATAGCATTTCTTCCTCATGAATTCGGCGATTGCTACAAGGTTCTGCGGGCTTATTGCCGACAGCCTGGTCTCGAGGTCTTCAATCTCCTGCTTGCTGGGCATCTCAATTTTCATATGATAATAATGGGATTGGTGATATTTAAATGTTCATTTTTTCAATCCATTCTGCGCATGCGGCGAAGAAAACATTAATAAACCTCAGTTTTATCCTAATTGGTTATGAACGCTATATGGACGGAAAAGTTCAGGCCTCAGAAGTTTGGCGACCTAAAGGGCCAGAGGAAGATAGTCGAGAGGATAGAGGCTTTCGTCAGGCAGAAGAACATGCCTCATTTATTGCTGGCAGGCCCGCCAGGCACAGGCAAGACCTCGTTGACATGGGTCATAGTGAAGGAGCTTTACGGCGACGACTGGAGGCAGAACTTTCTCGACCTCAACGCGTCGGATGACAGGGGCATCGACGTCATAAGGAACACAATCAAGGATTTCGCGAAGATAAGGACGATGGGCGATTACCCGTTCAAGATAATCCATCTGGACGAGTCGGACTCTATGACCAAGGAGGCGCAGCAGGCGCTGAGGAGGACGATGGAGAACTACGCGTCGTCCACGAGGTTCATACTGAGCGCGAACTTCTCGTCGAAGATAATCGACCCAATCCAGTCCAGGTGCACGGTGTTCAGGTTCAAGCCGTTGTCGAAGGAGGAGATTTTTGAGGTAATAGACAACATTGCTAAAAATGAGGCATTGAAGATAGACCAAGACTCCAAGGAGGCGTTGTTCGAGATAGCCGGCGGGGATGTCAGGCGCCTGATAAACATCCTCCAGAGCTGTTCCGCCATAGACACCAAGATAGACAGGGAGCTCATCTACAGCCTGGTTTCGGCTGCGGAGCCCAAGGAAATCAAGGAAGTTTTGGAGATAGCGGTTTCCGGAGATTTTATAAATTCCAGGAACAAGTTATTAGATGTCATGCTGAGGCACGGCTTGGCCGGCATGGACGTCATCAAGCAGGTCCAGAAGGAGATTCAGTACCTTGACATTGACGATGAGAGGAAAGCTAGGCTTGTCGACAAGTGCGGCGAGATTGAGTTCAGGATGGTCGAGGGCTCTGATGAGTTCATCCAGCTTGAGGCGCTGCTTGCGAACTTCGTATCAAAATGAGCTTTTGGAAAAACTGGTTCAGAAAAGAGGAAGGCGTTAGAGAGGTTGATTTCTTCGAGCTAGGCGGATGGATTCTTGAGAGCCACGGCCTGTACCGGCAGCTCGACCAGTACTTTGCCGAGATGAGGGAGCTTCTTCTTAACCTTCATCCCAAGGTTGACATTCTGGAGAAGGTTGATGTCAAGGGCAAGAAGTATGACGAGAAGCTCAAGTCCTTGGTCGAGGGCAACAAGCCCGCTTACGTGCTGGCGCTGAGGCTGTTGCTGAAGAAGATAGTGGTGCCTGACAACTACGATTCCATCTCTGTCTGCGCGTTCGCCGGCAAGGTCGAGGACGAGCTCAAGGAGTTCAACCGGCGCACTGCGAGGAACTATTTCATCCTGCAGAGCATCATCGGCGACGAGCTGGCCGCCGTAGTCAAGGACATAAAGGGCATAGACGTCCTGTCTAAGATGATTAAGGGGTGCGCCTGCGACGGGAAGCTCAAGGATATGGAGGATTTCCAGAAGAGGCTGTCTGACATCTACAGCTACATAGGGAGGAAGGACGAGGACCACAAGGCACTGCTGGATTTCGTCAGGGAGCGCGAGAAGCTTTTGGCGATGGAATCTGAGCTTAAGGGCGAGATTGAGAAGAACAGGAACAGCCGCGAGTTCAATGAGATGTCGAGGCTTGAGGCGGAGAAGGAGGATTTGGTCGGCAGGCAGTACGAGATGAAGGCCCTGTTTGGCAATGGCATGGGCATGCTGCAGAGGCCTCTGAAGAAGCTGGAGAAGATGGGCAATTTCAAGACGTTGAAGCACTATGTCGACAGGCCATTCGAGGCTCTGCTTGAGGACAGGGGCATGGAGATAGTTTCAGTTTTATCGTCTTTGAAGGCGGAGATAGATTCCAGCAGGATCGAGGTCAAGAACCGCGACAAGATGCTGGGCGTGATAGGCGGCCTTTCGGAGGAGCACCTGAAGGAATTGAAGGAAAAATATTCTCGCATATCAAAGCAGGTTTCTGAGATAGACCGCAAGCTCAATGGCAATGAGTTTATGAGGAGGGAGCACCAGCTGGTCAGGAGATCTGAGGAGCTTATCCAGGACATAGGCAAGATTGATGGGGTTATAAGCAGGTTTAAAAAGAGGAACATCAATGCAGATATCGAATCCATAAGGAAGGATATGGACAAGCTAGGAATCAGGGTGGTGCTCAAGAATGTACCTGTGGACGCATAAATATGTTCCAAAGTCGGTATCGGAAGTTCAGGGCCATGACGAGGCTATCGGGAAGCTGAAAGGCTTCGTCCAGGGTTTCAAGAGGGGCGCGGTTCTCGCTTACGGCCCGACCGGCACTGGCAAGACCTGTTCTGTTTATGCTATAGCTAAAGATTTGAACTATGAGATTCTCGAGGTCAACGCTTCGGACATAAGGAACAAGGAGAAGATAGAGTCCGTGGTTGGCGGCTCTTCTGTGCAGATGAGCCTGTTCAGCAGGGGAAAGATAATTCTTGTTGACGAGATTGACGCGCTTAGCGGCATGGCTGACAGGGGATGCCTGCAGGCGTTAGCTAAAATTATTGAGACTTCCAGATGGCCTATTATTCTTATTGCTGACGACCCGTGGGACAGCAAATTGGCGGACATCAGGAAGAAATGCACGATGGTGGAGTTCAGGACGCTGACTTACCTCTCGATAATGAAAGTGCTGAGGAAGGTTTGCGATGGCGAGGGCATATGCTTCGATGAGGAAGTGCTGAAGGCATTGGCAAGGAAATCTGGCGGTGACGTCAGGGGCGCCATCAACGATCTGCAGGTAATGACCGTTTTGGACAAGACCTTGGCTTCGTATGAGGACGTGATAGATGACAGGCTTCAGAAGCAGAGCATGTTTGACGCGTTGAAATTGGTCTTCAAGAGCAGGACGCCTGCTAATGTTATCGGCGCGTTCGACAATGTTGACGAGGAGCTCAGGGATGTGGTCATGTGGATAGACGAGAACTTGCCTTACGAATATTCTAACGGCGACCTTGTAAAGGCTTACGAAGTCCTTTCCCGCGCGGACGTCTTCAACGGCAGGATAAGGAGGTGGCAGCACTGGAGATACTTGGTGTACATCAACTATCTGGTGACCGTGGGCATAGCGCTGGCCAAGGAAGAGAAGAGCGGAAAGTTCGTCAATTACAAGAGGAGCTCGAGGATACTCAGGCTGTGGCAGGCGAAGATGAAGTATGCGAAGAAGAATTCTGTCGTAGAGAAGATAGCTGCCAAGTGCCACACTTCAGCCAGGAGGGCTAAGCAGGACATCTACCCGTTCTTCAAGGTTATCTTCGATAAGGGCAAGGGCGATGAGATAGCTAAGGATTTAGAGCTCAATGATGAAGAGATTGCCTACATGTCATCTTAAGGTACCCTTACATACCTTGTGTTTATCAGGCCCCAGTCGATTATTGACAGCAGCAATGCGATGACAATTAATGGCATCGTTAGGTCATTGCTTATCTTCTTCATGTTGTAGCTTGATATCTGCCTGTAGGCCGTTGTCAGCTCGTCCGTGTTTTCTGCAAGATAGTATTCCCCATTAGTCCTCTCCGCTATATCTATCAGTGTGTCCTCATCAAGCTTTAGTGGTATGCTGATATTCTCGATTTTGCCGCCTTCTTTCGTCCCCACCCCGATAGTGTATACAGTGGCCTGGTTCGCGTTGGCGTAATCTATCGATTGCGCAGGGTCTACCCCTACATTGCTTTGGCCGTCAGTGAGCAGTATTATCACCTTTGAGTTGTCCTTGTTGTTGAGGAGATTCGTGGACATTATGACAGCTTCCCCTATGTCTGTGCCACCCACTTTCAGTATGTCCAGGCTCCTTATGGTTTCTGAGACTATGGCCATATCTTCTGTCGGCTCGATGTCGACAAATGATGTGCCTGCGAACGACACTACGCCTACTTTGGTATTCGGCGGCAGCTCATTGATGAACTGCAACGCGGCTTCCTTTGCTGCGTCCAGCCTGCTCGGCTTGAAGTCGTCAGCCAGCATGCTTGAGCTGGTGTCTATTGCGAGGATGAAGTCTGACGAGCTGGCCTGCCCGATGTATGATATCATTGTGCCCGAGACCGCTAACAGCATTGCCGAGAGCGCAATTATCCTGACTATCAGCGCCCCGACATTTTTCGTCATTATCGGCGACTTTGCGATTCTGGCCAATGCGGTGAAGTTTGCGAACTGTATGGCCCTGCCCTTGACGTATTTCAGCGTGAAGAAGTGCACGATTATCAGGGCTGGTACTATCATGAATCCCCAAAGGTATTGCGGGTTTGTGAATGTTATTTCCATTTCAGCGACCTCTCATTGAAAAAGTTTATTACTTTGTTTAGGTATGGCTGGTCTGTCCTTAGCAACAGGAAATCGGATCCGCTCCTTGCGAATATGTCTGTGAAAGTATTTATTTCTTTCCTTGTCTCGATTTCGTACTGGTCCCTTATTTTTTTTGTTTGGATGAGCATTTTCTGCCCGCTCAGCGGGTCTGACACGAGTACTTGGGCGTTTCCTTTCGGGAGGGATATGTCTAAAGGATCCCTCACCATGAACCCTATGAGGTCGAACTTCTCTGCGACTATTGAGAATTCATCTTCCCATTCGTTGCCTATGAAGATGAAGTCTGAGAATATCATTACCAATGTCCTTTCCCTTAGCTTCTCATTAAGATACTGCAGCGCTTTCTTGAATGAGAATGCGCCCCCGTAGTTATGCGGGTTGAGGACGTCCTTGAGGAAAAAGTTCATTGTGTCCATGCCGGTGCGGATATTTACCTCCGCCTTGGGCTCTTCGTTGAACAGGGCGTAGCCCACATTGTCTCCCGAGGCCAGTGCGGTGTAGGCGATTGCCGCCACGACTTCTGCCACATACTCGCTTTTGATTTTCTTAGTGGATGTGGAAAGCATGCTTGCGCTTGCATCGACAAGTATGAAGAGATCCATGTTCCTTTCCTCGACGAATTCCTTTACGAGAAGGTTTTCTGACCTTGCAGACGCCTTGAAGTCTATCATTGATGCGTCATCGTCTTGCGTGTATGCCCTGTAGCCGTCAAACTCCAGCCCCTTGCCCTTGAACGTGCTTTTGTATTTGCCTATAAGCCCGGTGGTGACAGACTTCTTTGTAGCTATCTCTAGTTCCTTTATTGCTACAGGCAAGTCTATCTTGAGCTTATTTTTCATTTTATGGTACAGGTATCTTTGACAGTATTTCGGAGATTATGTAGTCTGTGCTAATCTTCTCTGCCCTTCCTTGGTAGTTCAGTAGAATCCTGTGCCTAAGAACATCGTAAGCTACGTTTTTTACGTTTTGCGGCGTAATGAATTCCTGTCCGTTCATCACTGCGTCGGCCTTTGCCGCTATGAAGAGCCCTATCTCCCCCCTTGGGGACACGCCCCACTCAATGTATCTTCCTGAATGGATGCCGTACTTCTGCGGGTCTCTCGTTGCGAAAGCTATCTTTACTATGTAGTCCTTTATCTTGTCTGTGTGCTTTATCCGTTTGGTGTATTCCTGCATCTCCATGATTTTCTGCGGGGTCAAGACAGGCTTGACTTTGAATTCGTCAAACTTCTTAAGCGTCATGTTGTTCTCGATTATCCTGCTGGACTCTTCTTCAGAGGGATAATTCATGTAGAGCTTGAACAGGAACCTGTCAATCTGCGCTTCAGGCAGCGGGTATACGCCCGACGACTCTATCGGGTTATTGTTTGCCATAACGAAGAACGGCTCCCTTATCTTGAAGGTCTGCTTGCCTATTGTGGCCTGCTTTTCCTGCATTGCCTCAAGCAGTGCCGACTGCGTTTTCGGCGGCGACCTGTTAATCTCATCAGCTATTATATAGTTGTTGAATATCGGGCCTTTTATGACGGAGAACTGCTCATTCTTTTGATGGTATGTCGTTATGCCCGTTATGTCGCTGGGCAATAAGTCCACAGTGAACTGTATCCTGCTGAACGAGCATTTGGTGGTGGCTGCCAATGTCCTTATCACCAGGGTCTTTGCAATCCCGGGGACGCCCTCTATGAGCACGTGCCCGTTCGCGAGTATTGCCCTTAGCAGGCCGTTGACTATCTCATCCTGACCTATGATTGCCTTGCCTATTTCCTCTTTCGTCTTGTCCAGTAGTTCTCTATACCTCTTTGCCATTACTAATTCCTTATCCTTTCGGGTATTTATATTTTCTTATATTACTGCACAGTTACTACAAAGCTTTTTATACTGAAATATGCTTGATTATCTATACTATGGTACAAGGCTTATTGAAGATGTTCAAGGGGGAAAAGGAGCAGGGCGACAGCATTCCCGCCCACAAGCTCGGCGAAGAGGCAAAGAAGAAGCTGCACAGCTTTGACAAGAAGCCTTTCGACCAGAAGACTTTTGACGATTTCGCGTGGATTTTCAGGGTTTACGTGAAGCACAGGTACGACATCACCTACGAGTTCACTTATGAGGAGCTCAAGAGGGAGATGGAGCATAAGAACGTCAAGCACAAAGAGGATCTGCTCAAGGTGGCTCAAAAGATAATGCATGTTGGTTATATGGACGAGAAGATGACCGACAAGCAGTTCCATGGCCTAATTGATACGTTCAAGAAAGCTATCTAGCCAGAACAGGCTTTGTCCTAAATCTTTTTTCGTCTGAAAAAATAAAGTCCTTCGACGGCAGAAAAATATTCAACATTTTGGGATATTGACATTTAATTGGGCATTTTAAGGCCATTTTGAGTGGTTTTAAGACATTTAGGACAGAGCCTCCAGAACACAAATATTTATATATACCTGTTTTCTCTTTGTTTCTAAAATGAAAATCAGCGAATTGAAACCAAGGCTTGGCAAAGTAGACGTAGAAGTTGAAATTGTGGAGAAGGGCGAAGTCAGGGAGTTCCAGAAGTTCGGCAATCCTGGCAGAGTCTGCACGGCAATGGCAAAAGACGATTCCGGTCAGGTCAAGCTGACGTTATGGAACGACGAGATAGACAAGGTAGAGGCCGGAGACCATGTCAAGATAACAAACGGCTTTGTCAACGAGTTCCAGGGCGAGATGCAGCTTAGCGCTGGCAGGTTCGGTAAGATGGAAGTCCTGCCTAAGAAAAAGAAATGATTACTGGTTTATTTTTTTAACCACTTTATTTATTATCGGCTTGACGGCCGCTTTCCCTTCTTCAGAAAGCCTTTCATAATTCATCTGTATCTGCAAGTATGTGATTCTTGCGTCATCGTATTCCTTCTGCACGTAATGCCTTGCTAGCTCCTCAAGTAGCTTGTATATCTCATTGCTCAGCCTGCGGTCCTGGTCCTTTATCCTGCTTGATTCCTCTTCTTTTTTGGTTATCGCTGCGTTATGCAGCACCTTGAGCACTTTGTTTTTTGCAGGAGCTTTTGGCGTTTCCTTCCTTATATCTTGCAGTTTCCTTTCCTCTTCAATCTTTTTCCTGTACTCCTCTTTTCTCCTTTCTGCCTCAATCTGCCTTTGCCTCAGCCCTTCTTCTCTCTTCTTTCTTTCTTCCTCCGCGTGCCTTAGCCTGTTATCTTCTTCCTGTTTCCTTCTCTGCTCTTCCTTTTTCTTTTCCTCTTCTGCATGCCTGAGCCTAGTCTGCTCCTCTTTCCTCCGCTTTCTCCTCTCCGTCTCTTCCATCTGCTTTTTCATCTTTTCTTGGCGTGCGTTAGGCTTGGGCTGTGCAGGCTTCGGCACCTTGTCAGCGAGATGCTTTTCCATTTTGCGCTGCTTCTCGAGCTTTCTCATCTGCGATATTTCCAGCATCCTCTTGAGCTTCTCTTCCATTGCCTTTTTCTCTTCGAACTCCTTTTTGGCTTTTTCAAGAACCTTCTTTTCCTTCTGCAGCTTCTTCCTTCTCACTTTTAGCTTTTTCATCTCGGCCCTTTTTATGCCGTACCTTGCTATCATGCCAGGGTGGAAAAGCTGCCTGATGTTCTCGATGATGCCCCTCTTGGCCTTCTCTTCCGGAGGCTCTGGTCCAGCCTGCTCGAGCTTCATGTCCTTATTTTGTATCTTTTCAGAGAGTTCGTTCGCGACCTTTCCGAACTTATGCTTGGCTTTCTTCTCTTCTGCCTTGAGCCTCGCTTCGCTTTCGAGCTTTTCCTTGGCTGCCTTTCTTCTCGCTTTTTCTTCCCTTGCAACCGCTTCAAGGAGCCTCTTCTCTTCCTCTTTTCTTAAGCTGCGCTTCTCTTTAATCATATTGGCAAGATATTTTTTCTTCTTGTGCGCCTTGCGGTCATGCTTGAACTTCTCATACCTTTTTGAGATGATGGCGAGCATGCTTTCCTTCTTTTGCCCTTCCTGCGGCCTTGGCGGAGCTTCAAGTTCAACTTTCTTTGCAGGCGCTTTCTGCTCAAGCTTCTTGATAATGTTTGGGGTGAGCGGTTTAGGCCTGAGAAAGCTAAGCCAGTTGCGTGATGGTTTTGATTCGATATTTTTTTTGGCGTGATTAATTTTCCTATAGATATCTTCCTTCCTTTGCTCTCTTTCCTTCCTGAGCCTGTCCTGCATCTTTTCCATGTCCGTCCTGATTAGGCCCAGCGAATGCAGTATCTTGTCCCATGACATTTTTATCTTCTCGTCGCTTTTCTTGGCCCTGTCAAGCTTTGCCTTGCGCTCTAAATCGGTTTCGGCTTTCTTCTTGATGAGCGCCAGCGTTTGCTTTTCTGGCATTGGCGGCTCAGTGTATTCGGTTTCCTCATAATGCTTAGGCAGGAGTATGGACTTGTTGATCCTGTTGACTGCAAGCATTAGCATGGCGAAAGTAAGGATTATTATGATTGTCAGGTAAGCATTCTCAATCCTGCCTGTGGCTAGATTGTCAAGCGCCGCCTTAAGCTGCTCAGCGGGGAATAATGTGATTATAATTATGAAGACTATAAGGAATTCAATTGCCCTCAGCAGCAGCTTCTTTTCAGATATGTCCAATATGCGTTACCTCTTTTTTCTGTTATTATAGTATGGCGACTGTTTTAAAAGTTTTTTGCTATTTGGAATTAGAGAATTCTTCTATTCGAGCATCATTTTTTTCTCTTTGGCATAATTGAATATGGCGATAATTGCAGATGCGGCTAAATAGGATATTGCAAACAGCAGCAGCAGCATGGGCAATGTGAGCGTGGGCGCAGTTCCTTTAGCGAGCATCCATCCGGAAAGGAACTTGAAGCTGTAACTGCACGTTTCATTGCATACAGTGAAGAATGTCGGGGATACGAAGAACAATCCGATGTACAGTATTATTTTAGGGGCAGTGGGCTTTAGCGCATCAAGTATTTTCACAGCCTCATCTCCTTAAGCCTCTTTATTCTTTTATCCGTTGAAGGGTGCGTGCTGAACAGGCTCATCAGCGTTGACGCCCTGAACGGGTTGACTATGAACAGTGACGATGTGGCCTGGTTGCCGAAATCCAGTGGGCTGTACTTGTTCCCTCTTTCGAGCTTCTCAAGCGCTGAAGCGAGAGGCTGCGAATTGTGTATGAGCTTGGCGCCGGTCTCGTCTGCCATGTACTCCCTTGACCTTGATATTGCCATCTGCAGTATCAGCGCGATTATCGGGGCGAGTACTGCCAGGACTATAAGCGATATGAAGCTGCTTCCGTTGTCCCTGTCGTCTCTGCCGAAGCCTCCGAACATCGCTCCCCACTGCGCCATGGTGGCTACGTACGATATTACGCCTGCTATGGTGGCTGCTATGGTCTGTATCAGGATGTCCCTGTTCTTTATGTGCGCTATCTCGTGCGCGATGACGCCCTTGAGCTCTGCTTCTGACAGCAGTTCCATGATGCCCTCGGTGGCTGCCACAGCCGAATGCTTGGGGTTCCTTCCCGTCGCGAAAGCGTTAGGGTTAGGCGTCGGTATGATGTAGACTTTCGGCATCGGCATGCCTGCATTCCCAGTGACCTCTTTGACTATCTTGTAAAGTTTCGGCGCCTCTTTCTCGGTGGCTGGCTTTGCCTTGTACATGTACAGCACAATCTTGTCGGAGAAGAAGTAGCTCCCGAAATTCATTACTAGGGCGAATATGAGCCCAATGACTAACCCTCCTGTCCCCCAGAAGCTGCCTATCCACATCAGCACGCCTGTCAGTGCGGCCAACAATACCATGGTCTTGAGCTGGTTTATCATGTTACATTACAAATTTGGCATTGGAATATTTAAAGTTATTGGAATTGAGGGGTGTGGGACAGAATAAACCTATTCTTACCTTTAGGTATATGTTTTCGCTAGAAAAATGGTTAATTCCATAAAAAATAGTAGGACAGAAAAGTAAATATATTTTTCTATCTTCATAATATTATAAGAGAAAGATTAATCTTCATATTTCCCTCGATAAAATAGGGAGACTATGTAGATTTTTTACTTGACCAGAATCAAAAAATGAAAATCAAATTCCGATACTGCCAGTTTGTTTAGTTCTTTTAGAAATCCCGATGGATAATTCTTTTCTGTCCCACACCCGGAATTGAGCTCACTTCTTGTAGATTATTTCCTTTGTTGTGTCTATTATTTCTTTGCATGCCTGCTTCAATTCCTTCACTTTCGCATCATCTTTCATAGAGGTCTGTACGCCATATGTATAGTCTTCTCTTAAATCTATCACGCTGGTTTCATTATTGACATCTTCTGATTCAAGCATCTCGATAAACTTGTCATTAAGGTTCAGGTTTTTTGTCTGTTTCAGGTATTTCATAAGCGATATTGTGCAGGACTGATTTCCAGATTCATATCCGAACTTGATGGCTATAGCGAGGAAGCAATGATATATGCAATAGAACCCTGCAGACATAGACCAGTCAGAAAATCCTATGTCCTTGAAACGCGTTATGCCCATAAGGTTATGCTCTGCCTTTTCCAGATGCTTCTTTGCCTCATCAATATCCGGCCTGACTTTCAGCAGTCCGCGGTGCTTGGGCCTTTTGCCTTGCTTTCTGCACTCTTCAATTTCTTTCCTTGCCTTGTCTAGGCACCATTCAATATGCTTTTGGGCTTGTGGCATCTTTCATCATCTCCACATACTTCTCTTGTCCATAGAGGACGATTGCATTTTTTATTATGTCGTTCATTGCTTTGTTTTTAAGGCTTTTCAAAAAATCAATATGGTTAAGCTTTATGGCATGTATCTTTTTGGGCAATACTTCTTCTTTTTTCCTTATTATCCTGTTTATATCATTTGCATCTTTGCTGTCTATGATGGCCATTATGTCGATGTCGCTAGAATGCGCATAGTCCTTTATTGCCGAGCCATAGATAAGTATTATCCTGCCTTTCTTGAACATGCCTTTGAATTCTTCTTTCCATCTTTTATGGGTGTTTGCCTCGTCGGCCAGCAGGAAAGTGATAAGCTGGCATACATATTCGTCTTCTAGCCTTAGCTTATATGTTATGGACTTTCCTATTATTTTTGCGTCGGCAATGTCTTGTTCTGCAAACCTCTTCAGCATCTTCTGGGCTCCTACATGGCTTATACCTAGCTCTTTGCCTATAGAGTTAGCATTATAGAAGTTTGTAAAGTTCTTGAACAGCATCAGCAATGCTTCCCTTTCCTTTTGTGTGATTTGTATCATAATAACTCCAAGTTACTATATAGAAACTATAAGTTAATATATAAGCTTTTCGGAACGGGCTTTTTTCTGGTTATGTTGGAGAACTAAGATACTGTATACTTAACGAATGATTTATATATTTGGAATGTTTCTATTTTTTTG
>CAYHOW010000023.1:0-14419 GCA_964358335.1 Candidatus Woesearchaeota archaeon | reverse complement strand
CGCTCTGGAATGCCGAAAGGTGTGCGGGTTATGCTTTTTAGCAATCCCCGCCCTGTCAAACACCTTGTTTATCATCATTCTGATGGTATCATAATCCATCTTGCAGTACTTGTTCACGTTGCCGATGCATATCCATACAGGCGTGTCCCTCCTGTCCCGCTGCGGATGGTTGCTTATCCAGTTGGCGAGGTACGGCGTGGAAGCCACAATCCTTATCTTCCTCGGCCCGGTCTTGCCGGTCACAGCCAGCACAGTCCCTAGCTTGTCGAAAGTCACGTCCTTTATCCTCAGCGATGCCAATTCCCCCACCCTGCACCCAGCCTCGTACAATGTCGATATCAGGGCCTTGTCGCGCAGGTTCTCGCAGAACTGTATCGAATTGGCTATGTCCGCTTCGTTGAGCAGATCGCCCTCGTTGGGCAGCTTCCTTTCGTTCCTCTTGATTTTGGGCTTTAGCCACTTGATTACCTCGGGATACTCCTCATTGTTCCCCAATAGCCATTTGTAGAACCTCTTGAGCATTATCTTGCGGTCGTACTTGCTCATGGGCGCCCACTTCTCGTTGCGGCTGATGTCGGCGACTACCCTCTCCAGGTCTTCCCTATTTACAACATCGAAGTCTTTCCCTAAGACCTTAGAATAATATACCAGCAAGGGGTAATACTTCAGTATCCTTGGCTTGGAGAAGCCTTGGATTTCGCAGAAAGTGTGGAATTTCCGGATGATTTCCTTGTTCCTCTCGGGGATTCCGCTCTTATCTAGGTATGCGCCTAGGGCTTTCACCTGCTTGTCGAACTGATAGATATCGGTCCTGCTTTCCATGTTCCTACTCCTAGAAACGAGGTCGTATATATATTTTGTATCGCATACGATACGGCATTTTTCCGTGCAGCCCCGATTTGACGCAGTAAAGCTGACGGCAGGATTCGAACCTGCGGATAATCGGTCTGCAGCCGATCCCCTTAACCGCTTGGGTACGTCAGCGTTTCTGGAATAAGAATGGGCAATTCATTTATAAACGTTTTCGTTATAAGACCCATTCCGGGCATAAACCTATATAAATCCATAGCCTCTAAAGGTTCGTAATGAAGCTGGAAGAGATAGTCAAGGGCATATTCCACGTGAATTATCCTTCGCAGTACAGCCTAGCCTCCACGTTCCTCAGGTTCCAGGAGCACTACGAGTCCCCTAAGTTTAGGAATAAATTCTTCTCACTGAAGGAATTCAAGCAGTGGTACACAGCCAATTCGCCTGAAGGGAAGAGGACAGGCAAGTTCACATATTACAGCGACTGGGCAGGCTTCAACATCCCGTCCTATGTCATGCGCCCGTTCTATGAGGGCAGGTTCGACCCCATGTCAAGGAAAGAGAAGACGCTCCTAAACGCGTTCGAGAAGATGAGGAAGAGGGAGTTCTACGTCATAGGCACCTACGGCGATGTGGAATTAGACACGCTCGGCCACGAGATAGCCCACGGCCTGTTCTATGCCAATAGCCTCTATAGGAAAGAGGTCCTGGGAGTTGTGGGCGGCCTGCCGAAGCAAGCCAGGAAAAGCATGGCGGATTACCTGAGCGTTTCGGGCTGCTACCACGAATCGGTCTTCGATGACGAGACGCACGCCTATATCCTGTCGAACCCAGAGATGCTTGATGCGGCCAATGTGGATGAAGGAATCATAAGCAGGGCCAATACAGAGCTTAAATCGATATTCAGGAAGTATTATAGGGGATAGCTGGCGGCAGGCATCGATATTTTCATATTCTAATATTATCTTGTTAATATTGTAATATTATCCTATTAATATTAAGCCGAATCAAACAGCTTTTGGATGTCCTTAAGGTCGAGATGGAGCGCATTTATCTGTTTCATTTTGCTTATGCACTCGTCAGTGAACCCGCTTTTGGAGATGAGCATGAACTGGTATGTTCCGCTCAGCGGTATCATCTTGCTCTTCTCGATCAGGCTGTTCAGGACGTCAATGCCGCACGGATGGTTTGTCCACTTGACTTCGCCCGCATAGACTTTCCGTTCATCTTTGTTGTTGGCCACGATGTCGACCTCGTTCGTGTTCCGGTCCCACCATGCGCCTATGCTGTCGAATGATATCTCGGTTCCCTTGATCTTCCTGTTGAGGTATAATGTGAGCAGTTCCCTGCAGACATCCTCGAATATCCTGCCCGTGTAGCTGTTGAGGTCGTCATCTATGGCCTTCATCGCTATCTTTTCGTTTCCGAGGCTGAGCGAGGTCTGGTTTGGGAATATGAACCTGTACCAGAACCTGAAGAAGTTGTCCCTTATTGCGTACTTCCCTGTCCTTTCCTTGCCGAGCATAGGGTCGTTCTTGCCTATGATGTCCAGGAGCTCGTCCATCTTCTTGATGTATGCTGGCATCACGGTGTTCTTGAGCTTTGTGAAGTCAGCGATATCTTTCAGGGTGTCTCTGCCTGAGGCGATTGAGTGCAGTATGGAGTTGTATTTCGCGTGCGCCCTCACGTTCTCGAACTCCATCAGCGCCTTTGGCTCTTCTGCCAGGTCGCCGCCTTTCTTTAGGGTAAGGCTGATTATAGCTTCCCTTGTGCTTCCTATGCCCTTTGTCTTTGCGAGGTAGTACGGGGTGCCTCCGAAGACGGCGAACCTCTCTATCTTCTGCTCTTCTGTCAGCTCGGTGAACATCAGCCTGAAATCCGCGTACCTGAAAGGGGACACCTTCAGCCTTGTCGCCCTGCCGTAGAGCGCGCCCGCCTTGCTTTCAGTGATCTTCTGCATCATCCCTATTGACGAGCCTACCAATATCACCATTATCTTCTCGTGCCTTAGCCTAGAGTCCCACTCGTTCTGCAGCTTGGTTATGAACTCCGGCGCTATGCTCAGCAATCTGGGGAACTCGTCTATGGCTAATACGAACTTGCTGTGCTCTGCCTTCTTTTTTAGGTATGCTAGGAACTCGCCGAAATTATCGAACCTGACTGTTTCGCCTAGCTGGTCATGGACGGATGCTGTAATGGTGTTAAGTATTTCCTGCCTGCTGCTCAGGTCGATGTAGATGTAGAGCTTCTCTTTGTTCGGCAGCTTGCTGAGGAACTCTTTTATCAGCTCTGTTTTTCCTACGCGCCTTCTGCCGTAGATTGCGAGCATCTGGCCTGACCCCAGATCCTCATGCTTCGCCTTCAGTATGCCTAATTCGTTTTTTCGGTTGTAGAAGTCTTTTGCCATTTTAGTATTATCCTGCCAATATTGTAATATTATTATGATAATACTATTTAAGGCTTTTGGTTTTCTCCTTGTCCGTGGGCCTTAGCCTTTCCAATGTTACAAGGGACTAAGCGATTTTGCTTTCTGCTTGTCCGGCTCGATCCTTATATCCATCCTCAAAAGGCTTCAAGGTATCCGTGCAGTGTGAGCCCATTGACGATATTGTTCTTCAGCTGTGGCGATTATCTTCCCTTCTTTCTTGCACTTGAGGAAAGCCTCTTTGACTGTAAGGTAGTTAGGCATCGGTGTTCACCTCCACGAAATCCAATTCACCCTTGACCACGTACCCCTTAATAATGTTTTTGACTAATCCTGGGCCGAATTTCCGGATATCATCCTTGTCCTTTGCCGCGAACATCTCTATGTCCCTGTGGAGCTTAAGCTCGTATTTTCCTATGCTCAGCCCTTCAGTATCGCCGTAGACAAAAACGTCAATGTCGGACTTCTTGTGCCAGTCCCACCTGGCGAAGCTGCCGAAGATTATCACTGTCCTTGCCTTCTGCAATGAGGTGAGATGGTTCAATAGCCCGGAATCGTAGAGCATGCCTAGGGCGAATAGCCGTTTCCTGTTCTGGTAGTCTGAAGCCTTGTAGTTGCTGATGTAGTGCGGCATCTTCTTCCTCTCCTTGACCCTCTTGACAAGATTCTCCTTTATCAGCCTCTTCAGCCATGCATCGGCCTTGCTCCTTGCCATCTTCGCTTCCCTGACAATTTCCTCGAAATGCCATTCCCTGGTCGGCTCATCGAAGAACAGCCTCAGGATGTCGTCTTCCCTGCTTTCCATAATAGTACCTATGATAGGAACTAATATTTAACGCTTTCGTTTTGCCTATCCGTTATAGAAGTTTGAAAAGGAGCGGGCCTGGCAAGATTTGAACTTGCGACCCTCTGCTTAGCAGGCAGATGCGCTATCCAGGCTGCGCTACAGGCCCATTGCTACAGGCTTATAATGAAAGCTGGGTATTTTTAAGCTTTGCTGTTCTCAGAACTCTCCGCCGTACCCCATCTTAAGGCTCTTGTCGGGATTGGCTTCCGCGTACTTCCCAAGGAACCTCTCCTCCTCGAGATAGTACTTCCCTCCTATATGCCTGTTCTTGTACTTTTTTATCGCAAGATAGAACTTCTCTAATTTCGCAAAGAGTTCGTCCTTCCTCAGCTCGTCAAGCCTTTCAGAACCCTTGTCGATGACATCGAAGAACTCTATGGCATTCATTTTAGCCTTCAGCAGGTGCAATCTCCTTTCAATCGCCTCGACCGCTATCTTCTCGCAGTACACGTGCCCGGTAAGGTAGAGTATCGACCTCGCCTCGTTCATCTCCTCCCAGGATGGCTCGTCCTTGTGGATGATTGTTTGGTATCTAGCCCAGAGTCTCCCAAGCTCCAGCTCAACCTTATCCGGCTCCATCATGTAGGTGGATTTCATCAATTCAATCATATCTCTTAAATTAGGCAATGATTATTTTAAATGTTATGCTGTTTCTTCGCAGCCGAAACCAGCCAAAGCCTTATAAACCTCTACAGAATAAGTCGTCGTATGATTCACGAGCTTGAGTCCGTCGTAGAGTTCTTGTCAGGTGAAGGTTACAGCGTAGAGAAGGAATGCATGGTTTCTTTTGAGATAAGCGATCAAGCATACAGGCCTGAATCTTTGGGCTGGCACACTGCAGGCATCTACGGCATACTCAAGGCTGGGGAAAAAGTGGGTGAGATAAACGAAAAAAGTTTCATACTGACCAAGTACAATGACGCCAACAGGGTCAGGAGGGAGAAGGGATTGCCTGAAAGGGAATACAAATTGAAGGGCATAGTCATAGTCTACACCGCAGGCGGAAGGAGGAATCTCGGCCCGAAATCCATGCTGGAATCCAAGGATATTCTCGTCTGCGGCACTTTGCCGACGGAAGATGACACGAAGGACGGCAGGCCTGTTTTCGTCGAGCCGGAATTCCAGGCGCTAAGTCATCTAGTTAAATAAACATATTCTGCAACATCCGTTCAGTTTTCCGAATACAGGAAAAATATCAGATGTTTTTTTCCGTTAAGTTCTTAAACAGTTTCCGTGCTTGGATTCTAAACAAAAATTCAGAGGTGAAATCAGAATGAGAAAATTTATTTTAGGGCTGCTTGTCTTGATATTTGCGCAGGCAGTCTCGGCGAACGTCATCATCACGGAGGTGATGTACGACCCGGCGCAGACGGCGTCGCAGACGGACAGCGAGTGGATAGAAGTCTACAACGACGGAGATGAGCCTATAGACCTCTCTTCATGGAAGGTGGACAACAGCGCCTTCGACGACATAGTGCTGCAGCCGAAGCAGTACCTTGTCATAGCGAGGGAACTTCTTGACACGGACGACGCTGACAACGACAGCTTCGAGACCGCATGGGGCGACGGCAACGGCGTATGGGATGAACCTTTCCTTGCAGTGGACGGCTACTTCACACTGTCGGACGACGACATAATCAACGTATCTAACGGGATAACGTCAGAGGCCTTCGACTATGACTCGTCCATGGGCGGAATGGGCGGCTACTCCATCATAAGGGCGAACTATTCGCTGCCTAACACGATGGGCAACTGGCAGCAGGGCATCTATAACGGTACTCCTGGCAGGGGCGAAGCATCAGAGTTCTCCAACGAGGTAGAGGTCAAGGCGACAGTGATGAACGTCCCTCCGACAATCGTCCAAGCATCTATAGTCACGGACGACTCGTCAAAGGAAGGCATCCAGATAATGCCGGACTACAATGGCAACAAGAAAGTCTACGTAACCATGTCGGTCGCTGACCCCAACGGCGCAGACGACGTCAGGGAAGTCGGCGCAAGGCTGAACAGCCAGCAGTACATCTTCAATAAGGTAGGAGAAAACAACGGCACGGCATTCTACAACGGCAGCTTCGAGATGTCTCCAACGGACATCGCGACGTTCTACTCTTTGAACGTCTACGCGGCAGACGGCACATCGGAATCATCGTCAGCTATGGAATTCGAGTACTTGGGCATCTTGTCTTCGGTCATCGAGACGCAGTCCCTGGACTTCAACCAGCTTTTCCCTGGGAACATCTCAGACGAGAGGGCAGTCGTGGTGAGGAACACCGGCAACACCGTCTTCGACACGGAAGTCGAGGGCTTCGACCTGGTCTCCGGGGACAAGGTGATACCCAAGTCCAGCCTGGAAGTGTTCACGCAGTCGTGGGAGGATCTGGGCCTGCCTAAATTGCTGGACAGCAACATACTGCCGAACGATAGCAGGCAGATTCGCTTGAGATTGAACGTGCCGAGCAACATCAAGGCGGAGACTTTCAGCGGAAAATTGAGGGTGACTTCGGTGGCGAATTAGTATGAGATATTTTTTTCTTTTTTTATTATTGATGCCGTGCGCAGCAGCCATAGCGGTGACGCCCACGGTGCTGGAGTTCAGCGAAGCCAACGTGCCGAGGGAATTGCTGATAATAAACAATGTGAATGATGACGTGAGCTACAACATCTCTTCTGGCAATGCCGTTACGATAGAGCATGGGACGTTCGCATTGAAGAAGGAGGAGTCAAGGATAGTCAAGGTAAGCGTAAGGTCGTTTCCGCACAACTCTTCGCTGCATATAGAGGAGATGAGGGACGGCTACACGATAATCAATTCTGTCAGGATACCAATAATATCCTCCAGGGAGGACAACCACGTCTACAATATCAATCCCGTGCAAAAGGTAATCAATCCTCCAAAGAAGAAAGAGGGCGGAATGAAAGATATTACGGGCATGGCTATAATCAAGGAGAAGGCGAAGGAGAACTATGACCTCTACATCATTGGGACGCTAATCGCTTCGGCGCTCGTGTACAACTTGGTGAGATTGAGGCCGAAGAAGGTGAAAAAAGATGAATAAGGATGGGGCCGAGGCAGAAGATTTAAATATAAATATATACCCATTAGATATAGACTTATATCTAGGAGGTATAAATAAGATGCAAAAAGAAACGCAGACAAAAAACACGCATTCGCCGAATCTATCCACTATCTTGATGGTCGAGAAGGTGATAAAGGAAGAGGACATCATGAGCGTGGCAGACCTGAAAAGGAAGCTGCCCAAGAAAGTCATGCACAAGACGCTGCTCCAAATTCTAGACTATCTCCAGATGAGCGGAAAGATTGTTATGGGGCCAAAAGGGATTTTCTGGACTTACACTACCAGGAAAGAGATGGATGAGCTAATGAAGAGGGGTACAAGGGTATGAACAAGCCAACGGATGTTATGACTATAGATAATGCAGATATAGAATGCAAAAGATTAAGTGGGATAGTTGAAGAGCAGATCAAGAATGGCAAACCTAGTTCGGAAGAGATGAAGCTTCTCAATTCAATAAAGCAGAAATTTGAATTCATCAAGTCTGACATGTTCTATGGCGATTGCATCCGTAAGAGTCTCATCCCCAAATCATATTATGTCCATAAATTATGGAGAGTCGAACTTTATCATTTTTGGAGGATGCTTTACACCATAAAGACTGATGACAGGGGCAATATAGTTTGCTATGTCATAGACATCCTCGACCATAAAAGCTATGATGATAAATTCGGCTACAGGAAGAAGTAGAAATCTTTAAATATCGAGTTACATAGCTATTTAACAGAATGTCAGATTTCAAGAGAGTGCAGAAGAAATGGCAGAAGCGCTGGGAAGAGGCCAAGCTGTTCGAGCCTGAGATAGACAATAATAAGCCTAAGTTCTTTCTTACGTTTCCGTACCCTTATGTCAACGGATACGCCCACATAGGTCATTCTTATACATCCACTCGGGTAGAGGCTTTCGCCAGGTACAAGAGGATGAAGGGCTACAACGTCCTGTTCCCGCAGGGCTGGCACTGCACCGGTTCTCCTATAGTCGCCGCAGCTAAAAGGGTGAAGGAGAAAGAGGAGAAGCAATTGAAGATACTGAAAGACATGGGCATATCCGAGAAAGACTTCCCAAAGTTTGAGGACCCCGAGCACTGGGTCAGGGTCTTCGCGCCTGAGTGGGAGAAGGACTTCAGGTCGTTGGGCTTTTCAATCGACTGGCGAAGGAACTTCATAACGACTTCATTGAATCCTTATTACGACAAGTTCATCAGGTGGCAGTTCAGCAGACTGAAGGAGAAAGGGTACGTCATCCGCGGCAAATTCCCTGTCGTGTGGTGCCCCAAGGAGCAGTGCCCGGTGTCAGACCATTCGAGGTCAGAGGGCGAGGGCGAGACCACGCAGGAGTTCACTTTACTGAAGTTCAAGTTCAAAGATGAGTTCATCATAGCCGCTACGTTGAGGCCTGAGACTGTATACGGCCAGACTAATTTATGGGTAGGTCCGGACAATGATTACGTAAAAGCGAAAGTCAACGGCGAGACATGGATAATATCCGGGCCGTGCGCTGAAAAATTAAAGGAGCAGGAGAAGGACGTTGAGATTGTCGGGAAATTAAAAGGGAAAGAAATGCTAGGCAAGTACGTGAAGGCTCCGGGCATAGGCAGGGAGATAATAATTCTGCCGTCGCACTTCTGCGACCCTGGCAAGGGCACAGGCATCGTCACGTCAGTCCCGTCAGACGCTCCGGACGATTACGTCGGCCTGGAAGACCTGAAGAAGGACAGGAAGGAGTGCGAGAAGTACGGCCTCCTGTACGAGGCTGTCCAGAGGATAGAGCCCATACCAATCATAGACTCATCGGACCTTGGCGACATGGCTGCGGTGAAAGTCTGCAAGGACATGGGAATAAAGAGCCAGCACGAGAGGGACAAGCTGGAAGAGGCTAAGAAATTAGTATACAAGAAAGGGTTCTATGAGGGAGTCATGAACCGGAACTGCGGCAAGTACGCAGGCATGAAGGTCATTGAGGCTAAAGATAAAGTAAAAGAGGAATTGTTAGGGTCCAAAGAGGCTGACAAATTATATGAGCTCACAGGCAAGGTGGTATGCAGGTGCCTGACCCCGTCAATAGTTAAGATAGTCGATAACCAGTGGTTCATAAATTACGGCGACAAGGAGTGGAAGAGATTGGCGCACAAGTGCGTTGAAGGCATGAGGTTCTATCCCGAGAAAGTCAGGCAGCAGTTCGAGTATACCATAGACTGGCTGCACGAGTGGGCGTGCACAAGGGAAGAGGGCTTGGGCACGAGATTGCCGTGGGACGAGAGGTGGCTGATTGAAAGCCTGTCTGACAGCACTATATATATGGCATACTACACTATAGCACATCTAATCAAGCACGTCGACTACAACAAGATAGACGATTCGTTCTTCGATTACGTCTTCTACGGGAAAGGACAGAAGCCTGACGTGGACAACATAGACAATATCCGGGCGGAGTTCATATACTGGTTCCCGTGCGATTTTAGGAACTCTGGGAAGGACCTGATACAGAACCATCTGACATTCTTCATATTCAACCATGTTGCGCTGTTCCCGCCTGAGCAATGGCCTAAATCCGTAGGCGCCAACGGCTGGGTTACGATAGACGGGCAGAAGATGTCAAAATCATTAGGCAATGTCATAATGCTGAGGAACATGGCGGAGGAGTTCGGGGCTGACGCTTCGAGGATAACCATCCTGAACGGCGGCGAAGGCATGGACGACCCCAACTGGGACACGACATTCGCAAAATCGATATACTCTAAATTAGAGCAGATAGAGGAGATGGTCAAGCAGCATTACACTCAAGGGAAAGATTACGAGGGAAGGAAGGTTGACGAGTGGTTCACCTCTGTCCTCCACAGGACGATAAGGGACGTCACCGACTGCATGGACCAGACACTGTTCAGGTCGGCTATCCAGAAGGCGTACTTCGACATGACAAGGCACATCAAGTGGTACCTGAAGAGGGTAGGGGACAAGCCGAACAAATCTTTAGTCAAGTTCGCGTTGGAGTCGCAGGTTTTGATGCTTGCGCCGTTCACGCCGCACATCTGCGAGGAGATATGGTCCCACATGAAGAAGGAAGGGTTCATCTCCACTTCGCAATGGCCCAACTACGCAGAGAAGAGGATAGACGAGAGGAGCGAGCAGATGGAAACTTTGGTGGGCAGCGTCATGTCAGACATATCAAACGTCATGAAGCTGGCGAAGATAGAGAAGCCGAAGAAGGTGACTTTATTTGTCTCGGATGAATGGAAATACCTCTTCCTTGCGCAGTTCAAGAAGGAATTGAACAAGACCAGGAACATCGGGGATTTGATAAAAATATTTGTCAAGTCCGACCACGGCCAGGATATCACAAAATTGATTCCTCAATTAGTGAACAATCCCAACAGGATTCCGCAGATGATACTCAATCAGACAGAGGAGTTCGAGACTTTGGAGGAGAATAAGGAGTTCTTCAATTCTGAGTTCGGCATGGACTTCGAGATAATCGTGGCAGAGAAGTCGGAGAGCCCCAAGGCCAGGAATGCCATGCCTGGCAAGCCGGCGATACTTCTAGAATGAGAATATGAAATTTGTATAGAACATATCTTTAATAGTATATTTTAGTAAAATATACTTTTATCAATTAGTGTATTTTAGTAAAATATATAAATAACCTTATATTATAGGATTGTATGATGGAAAAGCAAGACTTGAAGGAAGTCATAGTTGAGCAGAAAGCTGTATTCGAAAGGCCGATGAAGCTTGTGCAAAGGGAATTTAGCCCGAACATATTCAAGACAGAGAAGATAATAGTAGTCACAGGAATAAGGCGATGTGGTAAATCTACATTGATGAGGGAATTGTCTGCGCATTACAGTAACTATGGCTATATCAATTTTGAAGATGAGAGGTTCTTAGACTTCACATATAAAGACTTCAATGTGCTGCTGGAAGCATTCTTGGAATTGGATCCTAAGGTAAGGACCTTATTTTTTGATGAGATACAGAATATCAAAGGATGGGAATTGTTTGTGAGGAGGCTTTTCACGGAAGGGTATAAGATATTTGTGACTGGCTCTAACGCTCGTCTTCTTAGCTCAGAGATAGCAACTTCGTTGACAGGAAGGAACCTGAAGATAGATCTGTTCCCATTTAGCTTTAATGAATATCTTGCCTTTGTCAATTTTAAGCTAAAGCAAGTTTATACAACCCAAGAAAAAGCCACGCTATCTAATCTCTTAAGCGAGTATATGCTATATGGCGGATTTCCGGAGATAGTCAAGAGTAAGGATTTCAAGGAGCTGAATGAGATTTATCAGGATATAATAATTAAAGATCTGCTAGTCAGGCTGAAAATAAGGGACACAAAGAATTTCAGGGAGCTTGCATTGTACCTGCTGTCGAATACTGCAAACAAGATAAGCTATAACAATCTTAAGAACATATTGAAATTCAGCAACACATCAAAGGTAAAGAACTATGTTGATTTCCTGTCAGAGGCGTTCTTGTTCTTCACTATACCAAAATACGACCCTTCATTGAAGAAGCAGATTGTGAATGATAGGAAGGTTTATTCGATAGACACAGGAATAATTAATGCAATCGCTTTCCAGTTCAGCAGAAATAGCGGAAAGCTTATGGAGAATCTAGTGCTTATTGAGCTGAAACGAAGGGGCCAGGAAGTCTATTATTTTGAAGGCAAGACAGAATGTGATTTCTTGATAAAGAAAGGCACAAGGATAGCTGAAGTCATACAGGTTGCTGAGAATATTTCCAAGCCAGAGACTAAAAAGAGGGAGATAGAGGGGATATTGGAAGCGATGGACGAATATAAGATAAAGGATGGGACGATTATAACTAATGGCAGCGAAGACCAGATTGTCCATGAAAATAAAAAGATAAGGATTGTGCCTGTTTGGAAATGGCTGTTGGAATAATCTTTTTTCTTCGGTTAATTGCCTCATGATTCCACCCCTTTGGAAAACGACTTTGTATTACTGAATAGGAATGCAGAAGACAGAGCCTGTGACGTCTTCGGAATGTGGGTGGGAGGAGGCTTGGAGCGAAAGGGTTAAATGGCTAGCTGAGTCCTGCGAAGCGCCTTTTATCGCTTTCGTGGTGCTGGGTGCGAGGAATGAGATAATTGCATCAGAATCGGAGGATGGAATGGCTTGCAGCCTCTACAGATGGAAAAAGTAAGAAAGATGGTGATGGTCAGGCTGGTGATGAGCCTCTACAGCGATACTTCTGGAATGAGAATTTACAAGACGCGCCCGAAATTGAGCATCACGTACTTGTCTTCCTTTGCGTAATCTGACATAGGCGTATGCATGTAATAGTTTGGCTGCTTGAACCATAGCCCCTTCATGTCGAACGTGACGTAGTACTTCCCGAGGTCTCCCACGAAGCTCATCCCTGCCTGGTGCCCTTCGTTTCCCTTCTTCCTGTCCGTCCTATGGGCATAATGGAGCCTCACCCCCAAGTTCTTGTACCCGAGCCGGGAGTACATGCCTATGCCGTCGAACTCGTGCCTGCCAACCATGCCCAGCTCAAAGAACGCATTGTTGTCCCCGTTGAGTATAAGGCTCAATGATGCCTGCTTGCCGTCGGCCATGCCAGACAGGAACACCCCCCTCAGCCGCGAGTATGCCTTCCTCCTCGCATTCTCCGTGTACGAGTATTTCGCCGCAAGAGGGCTGACGTCTATTATCGTGCTTTCCCTGAAATAGTTAAGCAGCGTCTCAGTGTATTCGCCTGTATATGCTATAGGGATGAAGAATTCCATCTTTGGATTTGTCTCTGAAGTGAACTCGTCGTCGCTGACGCTGAAGTTTGCAACCAGCCTGGGCACCGTAAGGAAAGCCCCGCCTCTGAACCTGAAGTACGGGAAGCTGGTCGCTGCCATATAGGGATGCACAATGCCTCCCATGCTCATCCCTGCGGCTGCTGCGAAGTCAAGCATCGCCGACGATTTCTCGTATACGCTTCTCTGCCCTGCGATGTCCGTCACCTTATCAGCATTGAAGAAGAAGTCCAGCGCTATGGCCTCTTCCTTTAGATTGTACTTGCTGAACACGTTCTCGCTCTTGAACCTGCCCCCTATCATCGCATAGTACCAGAAATCCTTGAAGCTCTGCGTCGCATACACGTATCCCAAGTATGAGTTGCCGTATCTCATGTCATTGTCCGTTATCTCGTTGATTCGTATGTCCATCAGCCTGAGCTGCTCTATCTGCTCCATCGTTGCCTTGACGCCTATCTTGTAGCGCTCCATGTTCTTTGAGTACGCGAACTCCATGTAGTTCATCCCAAGCCCTATCCACCCGTTCCTTATCCTCTGGCTGAACTGGTTGGTCTCTGAGGCAGTGATGCTTCCTATGGCTCGGTAGTAGAACAGCATGTCGAATGTCGAGCCTACGTACTTCTCCAGCGGATGGAATCCCATGCTTATCCCGTCCCCGTACACGAACCTGCCCGTGACCCCCAGCTTGCCATCGGCTTTCAGGCTGTAGCCGACGGAATGGTCGTGCTTCAATAGCGTGCTTCCTTTAGAGTAATACAGCGTCGAGAACAGGTCGGCGAACGAGTCTGTGCTTGCGCTGAGCTCGCCTTTGGTGCTGAACACCTTGCCGTAGAACTTTGGATGCGTCTTGTTGTAGAATATCTTGTATACCTGGAACCACTGGTTGAGCGTGAGGTTCGAGAACAGCCTGCATCTAAGCTCGGGGAGGTTGAATATGTCTTTTGCGGCAGGGTCTAGTGGGGTGTCTGGCAGCGCCATGCTCTTGCTTGAGTAGTACATTAGCCTGTCGAGGAAATTGTCCTTGAGTATGTTGAACGAGAGCCCGTTGTACCATAGGACGCCGTCCTTCAGCTCTATGCCCTTGGGTATGCTGTAGTTAAGCTCTGAGGATAAGCCGAACTCCGAGCCTATGAAGTCCAGCGGACCCAGCTCCAGCTTGTACTTGTCTTCCTTCTGCGTGAAGAATTCTAAGGCCGGATTGAACCTGATGTCTTCATGGTCAAGCTCCGGGCTCTTTATGCTGGGGTCCTTCTCGACCTCTATCTGCGCTACAGGCCTCATGCTCATGTAGTTTACTGGCTGTGCGCCTGCGTTAGACGATAGGGCTATGGCTAGCGCAGCTAAGCCTCCAGTGAAGAACTTCTTGAGCATGCCCATGTATGATGACCTCATACGCGTATTATTGTCGGATTAATAAGCTTTGCTGATTTCAGCTTCAAATTAAGATACTGTTACCTTAGCGAATGATGTTTCTTTTTTGCTTGTTGTTTGATTAGG
>CAYHOW010000022.1:14097-14732 GCA_964358335.1 Candidatus Woesearchaeota archaeon | reverse complement strand
ATCCTGATAGACAACTACGTGGACCATTCTGTCCTGACGCTGCTGAGCAAGAGAGACAAAAGTGCCGGGGCGACAATATACACAAGAGAAATAACGGAGCAATTATCATTGGACTTGAAGAAGCACAACTCGCAGTATCCTCCTATCAATATAAAAGAGCTCAAATGCTCCCATGACAGGTTCCTGATAATTGACGGGAAGGAAGTATACCATTTCGGGGCGTCTCTGAAAGATTTAGGCAGGAAGTGGTTCGCGTTCTCGAAGTTCGGAAAGGAAGCGCTGGCGATGGTCGACAGGCTAGGCTGACTAGCTTTTTTTTGGCCGTCCATATTGAAATCCAGCATTTTTTTTGGCCATGCGCTCCTGCGACTTGCATTCAAGGTTATTTCACCTTCAATTGCCTTGAATTTCGGGTTTTCCAGAAATCTTGCGGCACCATTCCCATGCAAGAGGATAACCTCCAAAAAAGATAAGCAAAAAACAGCGTTTCCCGTCCACAAAATGCATAACCTTTATATACTACCACTATCGAACAAGGGTAAAACCATCGCATATCATATTCATCAAGAAAAAACATCAAAAAACGGGCTACGCCCTTTTCCCAGCCATGCGAGCTGACCAAACAAACCAGCCAG
>CAYHOW010000022.1:12013-14087 GCA_964358335.1 Candidatus Woesearchaeota archaeon | reverse complement strand
GGCAAACACGATTTTCTTCGGATCACAGCCTGCCTGTTTTGCCCGGAAAAGCTCCATGCGCCAGGAAATCTGTTCAGAAACAGTTTGAGCAGACTCTGAGAGAATCATTCTAGATAGCGTAAGCTTCATCATCCTTTTTCCAATACGCGGAAAGCCTCGAACAACCTGCGGAAACTGTTTACGGTAAAAAACCTAACGCTGAAAAGAGGGAATCGCATGGCCAGAAAAGAGCTCTTCTCAGGCTTTGCATTCTTCATCATCTTCATATTCCTATGCTCGGCCGCCGCATACTCAATCTATAGGATCTTCGTCTACGCAGACAACACGCCGCAGGAAGCGTACTTCCAGGACGAAAACATCGTAGTCACGCTGTCGAACAAGGCAAAGATAGTGCTGAAGAGAATGAACGACGGCACGTTCAGGCAGGGAAACGTCACCGCGACGCTCGAAGAAAACAGTGGCAGCCATGATGGCATCGTCATTACCAAGCCATGATGGCATCGTCATTACCAAGACATGGCCCGGGCTCAGGATTGGAAGCCTCGTGCTCGTGAATGGGGGCATAGAGTACAGGGTCACGCTATTCTGGAATCGCAGCAAGTTCGTCTCATACAGCGAGTATCACAGGAAGAAGTGAAGGCAATGGCGTACATCATCCGCGTACATCATCCTCATCATGGTCGTCGCACTCTTAATTGCCGTATACTGCGCCTCCAGATACAGCGCAGAATGCGACTACTGGAAAAACCTCGCAGCCATCAACCTCAACAACGCGCAGTCGTGGAACGACAGGTGCAAGCAGGCGCATGAGGATCTGGCGGCGGCAAGAAAAAAAATCTTCTATCTCGAACAGGAAAGATAAGGAGGAGGCACGGATGGAAAACAAGAGACAACGTTCACTGCTCGGCGTCTGGGTGCTCATCGGCGGCATCGCCGGCTTCGCCTTCGGGACTGCCCTGACTCTCATCGCAGGCGTCAGCTACCTTACCCTTGTCCTTTGCGGAGCTGTCGGAGCCCTTGCGGCATACGCTGCCTACTTGGAGATGGCGTATCCCCGCGGCGAGATCAAGCTCAAGGAAAACATGCCAACCCTGGAATCCATGCTGCTCGAGCTGGACCTGATGGCCGGCATCTGCAGGAAGGTCGAGGCGTCAAGGCTCAGGCATCACAGGATGAAAAAGGAAGGGCTGCTGCTGACAGTGTGGCTCTACGAAGACCGCGGCGTCACGATGACGTTCTCCATCGCCGTCATCTCGCCGCATGCCGTGGAGCTCAGGGCCCATATGCATGAGGAGGAGACCGGGAAGGCAGTCGACAGGACGCTCAGGCTCGGCAACCTCGACCCCGAGGAGCTGGACAGCTACGCTCTGCAGCACCTCGACGACCCGGAATTCGTCAGGACGCTCACCCCGCTCTCGAGGGAAGTCATGGTGAGAGGATGATGGCAAGGCATGGGCATGGCACGTCGACCCGTTGACAGGCACCATCACCCGGCTCTAATGCCCGCAGGTTCCGCCAGGCGTCCTGAGCTTCTGACTAATATTATAGAGGCTTGGGGTTCCGATGGAGCCAGCTGAGCTCCCAACCCAGAGACGTCTATATTAATAGGCGCAGAAGGAAAAGTCATGTCGAAGAACCAGAAAAACGACAAGGGTGGCGGCAAGAAGAACGACAACCCTGTCCGCTCAATGGGCAGCAACGGCAGCGAGGAGTGGCGCGACCCTGAGGGCAGGCTGGTCCACACGAAGGACCGCAACGGCACCGAGTTCTGGTACTACTATGATAAAAAAGGCAATCTTGTCCGCAAAAAGTCCAATTACGGCTACGAGGAGAGGCACAAATACGATTCCGACGGGAATCTTGTCCGCACTAGGGACAGCAACGGTTATCAGGCGTGGTACGCCGGCGGAAAGCCTGTCCGCAAGAAGTTCTATGGTGAAGTCGAAACGTGGTATGAATATGATTCCCGCGGCAACCCTGTCCATACGAAGAATAGCAACGGCTACGAAATGTGGCGCGAATACGATTCCGACGGGAATCTTGTCCGCACTAGGGACAGCAACGGTTATCAGGC
>CAYHOW010000022.1:0-11913 GCA_964358335.1 Candidatus Woesearchaeota archaeon | reverse complement strand
CCGACGGGAATCTTGTCCGCACTAGGGACAGCAACGGTTATCAGGCGTGGTACGCAAACGGCAAGCTTTACCACGCTAAAGACTGCCACAATCGAAACCATTGGTTTTACTTCGATGAAGACGGCAATCTTGCCTACTCGAAGACCGATTCCGGCGAAGTGACATGGTACGACTCAAAAGGCAGGCGGGTCCACACTAGCAAGCCATAACATTGAAAATTAAATGTAACAACTGTCACAAAAAGTCTTCACGTCCATGAGGCAGGCTGGCCACCTTTCCCCTGAAAAGGAACCGTGGCTGGCCTGGCCTCGCAAACCTCTAACCTCCACAGAAGGAGAACGCCATGGATAAGCTCTTCATTTTCGCCTGGTCCGGCATCGTGTCAGTCGCAGTCCTTATCATGCTCGTAGGCTTAGGATTCTCAGGTAATGACCTCGCAAAGGATACGAAGAACCTCGTCGTGAAGGTCTTCATCTATGCGGTGACTGTGCTGTTCATCGCGCTGATTTCACTGTTTGCATCCTCGGGCATATATCTCATGAACTCGTGCTCACCGTGAGCTGCCCGAATCCCGCCAGGACCCATCGCAAATAAAATCCGCAAGTCAGGAGGCCCTGGCCAGTCCACCTTTCCCCTGGTATGTCCACGCAAGGGTGTGCTCCATCATCAGGAAGTATAGGAAGGAAGTTGACTCAGGCATTGATTATTCAGTTCTTCAGGAGGACATCGAGAAAGAGCTTATCAAGAAGCTTTACGGATTCAAGAGCATTGTCAAGGACTCTGCTGCGCAGTACCGTCCATCGCTTCTCGCCCACTATCTTTTAGAGCTCGGCCAGCAGTTCAACACATTCTACAACCAGTGCCCTGTCCTGAAGTCAGGAGACCCTAAACTCGTGAAAGCAAGGATCCTCTTGTGCGATTCGATAAGGCAGGTCCTTGCGAATGGTCTGTATCTGCTCGCTTTGAAGGCGCCAGAAGAGATGTGATTTCTGATATTGTTTTTTCTCAACGAGTCATCGACTAGCCAGTGTTTGTGCCGTTAGCGCCAATTTGTGAGCGTCAATCAAATAACACGTAAGAACGTGACAAGGGGACGGTCCCTACGGGAACGTCACGTATACAAAAAACATCTAGACGCGAACCGGCGCGAGTGAGACGGCGATAGCCGGCGAACTCAAGCACAAACACGGTTTTGAAAAACAATGCTTTGAATGTATCTTCTCTCAATAAGTTTTATATACCCCATCTCGTTGCTAATCATCATGGAAGACAATATACGTTGCGATGATGTGACTCAGGTCAGCATGGTGTGCCGTTGGCACAGGGGGCTTTCAGTCAGAGGCCAGTATGCTGTAGGTGAGTTTGAAGTTCCTATAATGACTTTCGAGAACACTGTCAACATCGCAGTGAGGCGCGGGTTGAAAGTCACGAAGCTCTCAGGAGGTATAGAGACTATCGTCGATAGGGATTGTATGACTCGTGCGCCGCTTCTCACCGCAGTATCAGAAGAATCTGCCTGCGAGATTTTTGATTATGTCCTCAATCAAACAGCCGAAGTGAAACGTGTCGTCGAGTCAACCACGAGGTTCGGCAAGTTCATCTCTGTGGAGCCTGTTGTCTGCAATAGCGATATCTATCTCCGTCTTATGATGAGCTGCGGCGATGCTGCAGGCCACAACATGGCAGGAAAAGCAGCTACAGCTCTGTGTGTTTACCTTCAGGGAAGATTTCCTGGTCTTCAATACACGGCATTGAGCAGCAATTATTGCACTGACAAGAAGCCCGCTTTGGTCAATCTTGAGAAAGGCCGGGGCAAGAGTGTCCATGCGACTGCAGTCATCCCGAGGGGGATAGTGGAGTTTCATCTCAAGTCGACGCCTGAGAGGATTGTCGATCTTAATTACAAGAACAATGTCGTTGGTTCGCGTCTTGCAGGTACTTTAGGCGGACAGAACTCTCATCACGTTAACATAATCGCAGCGATGTATCTTGCGACCGGCCAGGACCTTGCGAACATAGGTGAAGGCCAGCTTGGATCTACTTATGCGAAAGTCACATACTCAGGTGATCTGGAGTTCTCAGTGATTTGTCCTAATCTTATCGTGGGGACAGTCGGAGGAGGTACTTGTTTAAATCATTCTTCTTATGTCTTGGAAAGGCTAGGTTGCTATGGTGGTGGGAATCCTCCCGGAAGCCACGCGAAAAAGCTCGCAGAGCTGATAGGCGCATCAGTCCTCGCAGGAGAGTTGTCGACGATGGCAGAGCTGACAAGACCTGTAGAGTTCATCAAGTCTCATGAGAAGTATGAGCGGACATAATCAGTCCACCGGCTCTGTCCGGAGAGTAGTTTTAGCGTCATTTCGCGAGCGTCTTTAGATACACGTTGCGATACGTGACTGGGGAAACGCCCTACGGGCTGTCACGTTTACATTTTCACTTGGAAAAGCGAGCCGACGCAAAACCAAGCCGAAGGCGAGACTCCGGACAGAGCCCAGTCCACCAAAACATTTATAAATTTCTTAGGCATATTCATGCTGGCGGGTATGGAATACAACTGGAACAACCACGGGACCCCGCGCCAGCCAAAGTCGCCACTCGTCACCGCCGCGTTCTTCATCTTCAACACCAAGGACGCCAGCACCAGGGCCATCTCCGACGAGGAGCACAACGCTCTGGCCAGCAAGTACAACCGCGACTGGGGCATGTACGCCCATACCGTCGAGCTCTACAACAAGCTCGTCACCAAGACCAACAAGGTAATCGAACGGTACAACTTCTTCGCCAACGAGACCTCCGCGCATGTCAAGGACTACTACGCCGTCAGGCAGCAGGTCTACGACACGTTCAGCCTCGGACGCGCCAAGACCCGGCTCGACCATCCATACATGGCCGTGCCAAAGCCGTGCGGCGAGAAGGACATGGAGAAGTACGCCGAGGCCTGCGAGCATCCAAAGCCATCCGCAAGGAACAAGGAGCAAAACGCATGCTGCACTGGCTGGTTCTCTCGTTCTTTCTCAGCATCCTCGTCCGGCTGGCATGCCGCTTCATCGCCGAAGCAAGGGTGGACTGGTTCAATGAGGACAGTCCCGTGCACCCAGTCTGGATCTTGGCCCTGCAGTTCTTCTATGCCGCCTCGACGGTGGTCTGTTTGGTGCTCGGTACCTTGATTCTACTTGTCTCGCTCTGGATGACCCTCAAGGACATCGGCATCCTGTAGCTGCCGGCGTAGCGAATATGACGGCTGATGCGCGGACAGGGCAGGTGCGGTGCGCCTATGACGGCATGGGCAGGCTCGTCTACTTCAGGGGCATTGACGGCACCGAGACAAGGTGGGAGTATTGCGATTCGGGGACAAGGTCGCACGCCACGCATCCGAACGGCTTACAGGTGTGGAGGGAATACAACAGCAGCGGCGGCCTTGCCCATGAGCTGAAATCCAACGGGGATGAGTCATGGCTGGAGTACGACGCCAGCAACAGGCTCGTCTTCATCAGGGCCAACGATGGCAAGGCCTGGCACGTCGACCCGCTGGCAGGCACCATCACCCGGCTCTAATGGCCCGCCGGTTCCGCTAGGTGATCTGAGCCTCTGACTGATATTACAGAGGCTTGGGGCGCTCGACAACCAACGCATCTGCACAAAGGAGATAGAAAAATGGATGACACGAAACTGCGGAAGGCTAAGGAACTTTACGATGCTCGCAAGTACAAGAAGGCGTGTGAGTTGCTCTTCAAATAGAAAGACGTCCCTTGCGCGTGCGGAGCTGCGGAACCGCCGAAGCTCGAGGTCGTAGGCGACGACAAGCGGATGATATTCGAGGAGGCGGAGGCGTACTATCGGTCGCAAGGCTGCGAGATTGCTTTGTTCAAGCACTTCTACGCCTTGGTGGACGATCTCATACATGAGCAGCTCGAGTCCATCAGAAAAGACTGCCGCGAGGCATGGATTCTCTGCGGCAGGCTCAATTACAAGGGCGCGCTGGTCTCAGTAGACGGCGGAGCCATGGTCAAGTGCCCGGTGTATGAAGGTACCCTTCTTGCGGAGGTTCTCGCCACTCCCGAAGGCCTGAAGTTCTTTCATGAGCTCTGCAGGACGAAGGACGATGCTGAGGTAATTCTCAAGACGTTCGAAAGGCTGTTCGGCATGGAGCGTGACTTCATTCGCTTCTGGACGCCTGACCTGGATTCGAGGATGACGTTCCCGTCGAGGGCCGCCGGCTTCTTCTACGGCGATGGCGAGTTCCGTGTCGGTGGCGACGGCTTCAACAGCTACGGCCGTTCTCGTGGGGTGCGTGTGTGCGAGCGCTAGCGAGCGCCAAGGAGCAAAAAAAAACAGCCATAACCCTGCCTCATCTCCTCCCCCAAGGTCTCTAGCTGATTCAGGTTAGAGGCCTTCACGGAGCAGCTGAACTAAACAGGCGCTTACTCATAGGCAAGAGACGGAGCCGATGAGCCTTAAAACATATCCGACTAGCCTGGAAATATTATCCCTACGAAAAAGAAAAGTATATAAATATGTAGGGATAAAAAACATTATGCACATAAAAAATAAGACTGTCGGAGGCAAGGAATACAGGTACATCGCAAGATCCATAAGGATGCCTAACGGCAAGGTTGCCAGCCTGGAAAAGCGCTATACCGACCAGGCCGATGAAGAGATAAAGGATATCCTCGACAAAAAGGAAAGGGAGGCATACCATAGGTACGCACTATCCATTTTCAAGCCTGGCCATATCCTTAATGAGGAAGAGATAAAGAAGATAGAGGACATCCGCCTAAATTACCAGAAAATCCTCAGCAGGCTATCCCCAGCCAGCCTGAAAGACCTGCTTGACCGCTTCATGGCTAATTTCACCTACGAAAGCAACGCCTTGGAAGGCAACTCCCTCACGCTAAAGGATGTTGCCATAGTAATGTTCGAGAATGCGGCAGTAAAGGGAAAAAGCCTCAGGGAAGTCTACGAGACCCGCAACTCAAGGGAAGTTATCGAGTTGGTGATGCAGAATAAGTTCGGCATAAGCCATAAGGATATCATAAGGATGCACAAGATGCTTGTGAGAGACATCGATGTTGAGCCAGGATATAAGAAATTCCCTAACATAATAATTGGAAGGGAAAGGAAGACTACGCCTCCTGAAAAGGTACATGAAGAGATGGATAAGCTCATTGCCTGGTATGAGAAAAGCAAGGGCAGCGTGCATCCCATCAAGCTGGCCGCCATATTCCATGGCCGGTTTGAGATAATCCATCCGTTTGAGGACGGCAATGGCCGAGTAGGGAGGTTCTTAATAAACGTCATACTGACGGAACATAAGTATCCTCCATTGATAATAAGGAATAACCAGAGGCTTTCATACATTGGCACCTTGGAGAAATTCGACACAGGACACACTGACTCGTTAGAGAGATTCATCCTGACGAGGTTCAAGGAGACTTTCGCTAAATTCTTTGAAATGTATGTAAAATATGCCTGATGAAGTTTATCCCTACAGAAATAACTAACTTTAAAATATGTAGGGATAAATATTATAATTGTTTGAGCAGCGGACTCGGACAAGCCATCTGACCTAAAAAGGAGGATCCTGAAATGAGCCCAAGGACAAAGTTCTACCTTATCCTGTTCTTCGTCTACGCCCCGCTTTTCGTCATCCCGCACGAAGCCGGGCACATGGCAGTGTTCAAGTCCTTCGGCGTCAGGGTCGAGGCGTTCTCGCTCGGCTTCGGCCCCGTGCTCGCCAGCAAGAAGATAGGCGGCACCACCTACAAGCTCTCACTGCTTCCGCTCGGAGGATACGTACAGACCAACGACAGCGACATGAAGAAGCTCGAGTGGTGGAAGCTCATCATCGGGCTGCTCGCCGGGCCGTTCGCAGGCATCCTCCTGTTCATTCCGCTGCTGTTCATCATGAAATGGAAGAACCGGTGGAAATGGAGGGAGGTGAACCTGGCCCACGGGTTCTGGGAGATGTTCACGTTCATTCTCCTCTACCTCTCCCTGCTCAACCTGCTCCCCTTCGGCCTCTTCCCCTTCCTCGCGCTCGACGGAGGACAGATCTTCATGACGCTCTGGACGATGGCCTTTGGCAAGATGGGCGAGGCCCTGATACTCATCTACACCTTCATCAGCGCCTACGTGCTCATCAAGGTAATCTTCACGCCGTTCGGCGCCAAGTACTTCAGGTCCATCTTCAGGCCTAACGAGGAGACCGAGGCGTACAAGCTCGTCGACGTCAGCTTCACTGCAGATCAGGGCAAGCTCATGCAGATGCACGGGCTCAGCATCGAGCAGATCATCCAGCTCCAGGACATGCTCAACCTGCAGATGCACATCCTCAAGGCCCAGAACCAAGATAAACAGAACGGACAAAACAAGGAGACGTAACATGGGAATCCTACTCCTCATTCTACTGTTCGCATTCGCAATCATCATCCACGAAGCCGGGCACATGGTCGTGGCCAAGCTGTTCGGTGTCAAGGTGTTTGAGTTTTCTGTAGGCTTCGGATGGAAGCTTTTCAGCAGGAAGCTTGGGGACACCGAGTACCTGCTCTCTGCGCTGCCTCTCGGCGGCTACGTCAAGATGAAGGGCATGGAACGGCTCGCGCCAATCGCCAATCCAACCGTCGAAGATGTGCTGGCGTATCAGAAGCTTGCCAACGACAATCCGGAAGTCGTCCTGCACGACTGCACGGACAAGGATGCCTTCGTCAACAAGAGGCCGTGGCAGCGGTTCCTCATCCTCGTCGGCGGCGTCAGCGCGAACCTCGTCTGCGCATTCCTGTTCTTCCTCATAGCCAACCTAAGCGGGTACGAGGTCTCGACCAGCAGGATCACGCCCATCGACAAGCTCCCCGCCATCGAGGCAGGGCTCAAGAGCGGAGACAGGATTATCCAGATTAACTCCTACAACGTCAGCGACCTGCTCGACGTCCAGAAGGCCATCAGGGACACCAAGGGCAAGCCTCTGAAGGTCGTGGTCGAGCGCGACGGCCGGAAGCTCACGTTCACCGTGGCCCCAAAGCTCGTCGAAGGCAACTGGTTCATCGGCGTCAAGAGCTACGGCGAGACTAGGAAGGAACGGCTCGGCGTCGTCGACTCGGTCAGGCTAGCAGGACTGAGCACTGTCGTGCTGCCTGCCAGGTTCGCATACGGCCTCTACTTGACTTTCACCGGCAAGGTCAAGGCCAAAGACCTCGCCGGGCCAGTGGGCATCGTCCATATCGGCAGCTTGGTCTACTCCAAGAGGAGCATGTACGACTTCCTCTCTTTCTGCGGGATGCTGATGGCCGCGCTGTTCTTCTTCAACATCCTCCCCATCCCGCCGCTGGACGGAGGCTACGTGCTCTATCTCGCCATCGAGAAGGTGCGCGGGAAGCCTGTCAGCCTCAGGTGGAAGAACAATATTACACTTCTCTTCCTCACGCTTCTCATCATCCTCAGCATCTACGTCTGCGGCAACGACATCCATCGAGCCTGCAGCGGGTTCCATCTGCCGTCATAGAAACATCCCAAAAGGTGCCACGGCCTCTGCGTAACTATCAATGCAGAGGCATGTGGCGCTGGCGGAAATCCATGGCGAAAGGAGAAAATAATGAAAAACGCAATGCTCGTCATCATCACTCTGGCCTAGCTCTTCTTCATCGCAACCGCAGCGCACGCCGTCAACGACCCCGCATACTACGCCAAGAGCTGCGACGACAAGTGCAAGGCCCGCATCATGGCCGAGGAGTACGCGCAGCTCAAGAAGGAGAACGAGCGCCTCAAGAACCGGCGCTGGGCCAAGGCGTACAAGGCGCTCGACATCGAGCACAGGGCGCTCAAGAGGGAAGCCAACCGCCTCCTGAACAAGAACCGCGCCCTGCAGCAGCGCAACGCCGAGCTGGACGCGAAGAGCCGGAAGCTCGCGTCCGAACTGAAAGGGCTCTGGAAGCGCGCCGAGACGCTCGTGAAGGATGTCCGCGACAGCAGGTCGGCCAGGATCATCTACAAGGTCCTCTACGACAAGTGCGTGGAGAACTGCCCCGCTGCGAAGTAGACATGCCTCGCTGATTCCCCCTAGGAGCCACAAACTTCTTCCTATAGAGGCTTGTGGTTCCGATTGAGGCAGTGGGCTCCTACAACAACCAGCAAGGAGAAACTGACATGAACAAGATCGTCATCGCAATCGCAGTGCTCTTCACACAGGCCCCGCAGCCGCAGGATTCGGACCTCAGGGGCACCAAGTGGAATTTCAAGGGCGTCGAGCATGAGGCATGCTACTACGGCGACAACTGCATTCGTTACTTCGAAGTGCCCGGCAAGCTCAACGACTGCGACATCACCGCCAAGGGCGAGATCCGGTTCGGCAACGTCGACGCTGCATGGAACAGGCAGTACTTATTCAAGTGCGTCAATGAGTTCCAGCGCGACTACAACGGCAACCCTGAAACGAAGGAGTTCACCAGGACCTATAAGGGCAGCATCACGCAGTTCAGAATTGTCAATAAGCAGGGGAAGGCCTTGCTCCTCTTCAAGGACAATGGATTCTATGAGATGGTGAAGTTCAGCGACGACAATCTCGTCCTCAAGGGTGTATCGAAACCTAACGGAGAGGACATCGCCAACCTGCGGCTGAGAGGCCTCAAGCCGCCACTCTACATCAGGTCAGTGCTCACGTACGAGCGGTCATAGTAAGAGTGATACGCACGGCCTCCGGCAGGCACGCCTAAGAAACCATCCCAATGTCTCGCTGATTCCCCTAGGAGCCACAGACTTCTTCCTATAGAGGCTTGTGGTTCCGATGGAGCCGGCGAGTTACGACAACAAAACAGGAGGCACGGACATGACAACTGGAAACTGGAACGGCAACGTCGTCGTCTGCGTGAAGGGCAGGCCTGACGGCGCCATGGAATGGCTTGAGTACAATCCGGACTTCAACATGGTCCATTACTGGAACGGCCACGGCTACCATGAATGGCACGACTATAATGCCAATGGCAAGCGCATCCATGTCAGGAACTCCAAAGGCGGAGAGACATGGTACGAGTTCGACGACCAGGGCAGGCTCGCCCACAGGAAAGATTCTGCCGCATCAGAGAGATGGTATGCCTACCACGCCGACGGCAGCGAGCATATCCACATCAAGCACCCCAGCGGCACCGAGATGTGGTTCGACAGAGACGCCAACGGCAATCTGGCCCGTTACAGGAATTCTGACGGAATGGATGTCTCTTATTAAGGAGAAGCGCACAGATGGAAAATAAACTCGAAAAGACCACCTACACACCCTCTCCCTCGCAGCCATCGCCGCGCTCATCGTCGCCGTCGTGGCCAGGTACGGCTGACATGGAGGAACCATGGACGCGCCATCTATCTTCCTTCTCGTGCTTGCCATAATCTTCGCCCTGGCCCTCATCAGCACGCATATCATCAAGATGCATGTAGACTACAGGTACATCAAGAAGAAATACGGTTCAACCCGGAAGTTCTACATCTATAGCGTGCCCATCTCCCTAGTAGAGATGCTGATGGCCAACTTCTTAATCTACTACGCACTCCGTGCCTATAGAGGCAGCCACACGATGGTCTGCATCATACTTATGTTCTCCATCTTGGCGTCAGCGGCCTTCATGCTGCCGACAAACGACATCCGAATCGAGCGCGAGAATAAGCTTGCAAAGATGACGGAAGATGGGAAGAAGCAGGAAGGGGAGGGGAAGTGACAGAGCTCATCGCCATCATATTCATCCTCGCAGTAGCCGCTTTCGCTGTCTGGAAAAGCCGAAAAATCTTCGGAGGCAAATAATGGGCATCATCACTTACTTGCTTATAGCTTTGCTTTTAGAATTCACCTTACAGGAAGTAATGTCCATCGTCCTCGTCGCCCTGCTCTTACTGTTTGGCATCTTCGCGTTGGTTTCCATCATGATTCTACTCGCTTTAGCAGTGTACGGAGGCTACATGCTCATGAAGGATGACAGATGAAATATAAGGCGCTCGGCAACGTCAAAATCCCAAGTTCAAGCACCTCGCCAGAATCTACAGGAAGTAGAAGGAGGGAAGCATGAACGGAAATGGAGGTGGACTGAAGCTTTGCATCCTCGGGCATATATCTCATGAACTCGTGCTCACCGTGAGCTGTCCGAATCCCGCCAGGACCCCTCGCAAATAAAACCCGCAAGTCAAGAGGCTCGGGCCAGTCCACCTTTCCCCTGAAAAGGAACCGTGGCTGGCTCGTCCTCTCCCGCCTTGGAATCAAACCTTTTTTTTTGGGCCATGCAAATTGAAATCGGACCTTTTTTTTGGTCTTCCAACTTGAAATCCAGCTTTTTTTTGGCCATACGTTTTGAAATACATGCTTTTTTGGCCTTACGATTCAAAATCCGGAGGTTTTCCGAGAATCGGACGAAAGGATTTTAAAGGCAAAGACAGCCAGAATCGTAGCATGAAAAATGAGATTGCAAACACAGAGATAAGCAACAAGATCTATGCCATACGCGGCCAGCAGGTGATGCTGGACGAAGACTTAGCTGAACTGTATCAAGTCAATCTTAGTATTTTAAACCGCGCAGCCAAGCGTAACATCGAAAGATTCCCTCAAGAGTTCATGTTCCAATTGACCGATGAAGAGTGGAATTCTTTAAGATGCCAAATTGGCATCTTAAACATTGGTGGTTTAAGACCACAAAATGGCAATTTAGACAGTAATCGTTTAAGGCCGCAATTTGCGACCTTAGAGAATGGCAGAGGTTCGCATAGGAAATACTTGCCTTACGTTTTCACGGAGCAAGGTGTCGCAATGCTCTCGGCTATCTTAAAAAGTGGAACAGCTGTCCAGATAAGCGTCCAAATCATGAACGCCTTCGTCGCCATGCGGCGCTTCATCGCTTCAAACGCGCAGGTGTTCCAGAGGCTTGACAGGGTCGAGGTGAAGCAGCTCGAGCACGACAGGAAGTTCGAAGAGGTGTTCAATGCCATAGAGGACAAGGGCATAAAGCCCGACAAAGGCATCTTCTTCGACGGCTAGGTGTTCGACGCCTACAGCTTCGTCTCCGATATAGTAAGGAGCGCAACAAAGTCAATCATCCTCATAGACAATTACGTCGACGATTCCGTACTGACATTGCTTGGCAAGAGAAACAATGATGTAACTGTGACAATATATACCAAAGAAATATCAAGGCAGATGTCATTGGATCTTGAGAAATACAATTCGCAGTATCCTGCCATACAGTTGAAAGAGCTCAAATGCTCCCATGACAGGTTCCTGATAATTGACGGCAAGGATGTCTACCACTTCGGCGCCTCGTTGAAGGACTTAGGCAAGAAGTGGTTCGCGTTCTCGAAGTTCGGGAAGGAAGCGCTGGCACTGGTAGACAGATTAAGCTGAAAGGCATCTGAAATCCAGCATTTTTTATGCAAAATTCTAGCTAGACCAGCAGATACAGGAACTCTTCAGGCGTCACGACATTGACTCCCCTGTAAACTCTCACTTTCAACAGATGCCTGTCCTGGCTGACTATCCATCCTACGCCACCAGCAATGGCCGCCTCGAAGAACTTGTCGTCGTCAGGGTCGTCCTTGACAATTTGAACCCTTTCTAAAGGCTCAACAATTATCGCCTTGCTGAATATGTTCTCCTTGATAAGTTCAATCTCATCATCCGCCATCCTCACCTTGAAATCCCTTAATATCCTCACCAATTCCGCAATCATTTCATTGGAGCTGACCAATGTAAACTTATCATTATCCCATGAGTCCAATATCTGCCTGCTAAGACTGCTTTTCCAAAAAGTCCCTGAAACAAAAATGTTCGTGTCCAATACCACTTTCATATTGAAAACAACATATCAAAAAAAGACTATTTAAAATGTGCGAAAAAAAGTACTTGTTAAGGTGAATTATATTCTCTAGTATATAGTTCCTGCTTTGCCGACG
>CAYHOW010000021.1:0-15018 GCA_964358335.1 Candidatus Woesearchaeota archaeon | reverse complement strand
TGCCTCCCGGAGACTGCAAAGTCGAGAAGCCGAAGGCTTGATATTGCATGCATAACGGCAATCTTCTCAAGATTGATAAAATTTATATACACCTCAAGATGAATTAGCCATATGAACGTCTTCGTGACCGGCGCCAACGGACTCCTTGGAACTGCATTAGTCAGGAAGCTGGCAAAAAAGCACAAAGTCACGGCTTTCGTGCTCAAGGGCACGCCGCTTAAAGACCTAAACTCAATCAAGAACGTAACAATCAAGCAAGGGAACATCCTCGACCAGAAGTCAATTGAAGAGGCATTAGGAAATTGCATCGCAGTGTATCATCTCGCGGCAGCCGTCCACGTCCCAGACGTGATGAAGAAGAAGCTATACATGCTGAACGTCAAAGGCACCGAGAACGTGCTTAACGCTTGCATCAAATCCAAGAAGGTAAAACGCCTCATCTACGCGAGCACCATCGCCATCTACGGCAAGGTCAAGGACGATAAGAGAACAGTCATAGACGAGTCGCACCCAATCGTGCCTGCATCTAATTACGGGAAGACCAAGCTGATAGGCGAAAGGATAGTGAAAGGCCTGTGCCCGAAGCACAACATAAGATTCATCATAATAAGACCGTCAAAGATATACGGACCTGGAGATAGTTCTCTCCTGCCTTTGTTGAAACTGGCAAGGATTGGAATGTCGTTCACAATCGGGAAGGGCGACGGCATGACGATGCCTGCCTATGTTGACGACATAGCCGAAGCGTTCTATTTAGCACTTGAGTCAAAGAAGACCGACACTGAATACATAGTCACCGGCCCAGATGTTGTTACGAAAAGGCAGTTCGTGGCCATGCTAGCGAAAACCGTGGGCAAGAGGCCAAGGAAGATTAGGATACCTTCACTACCCATCATGATACTTGCGCACGTCGGAGAGAAGGGCGCAGCAGTATTCAACCATCACCTAAAATTAACGCAGAAGCTCGAGTTCTTCCTCTCGTCAAGAAGGTACTCTATAGAGAAGGCAAGGAAAGAGCTTAAGTATTCGCCGTCAGTAACTGTCGAGCAGATGGTGGCGAAGACCGCAGAATGGTACAGGCAGGAAAGGATGCTATGAAAATCTTGATCACAGGCGCGAACGGGATGATAGGACAGCACTTGGCCAGACGGCTGCTCAAGGACGGGCACGAGGTCACCGCGTTCATCTGGAAATCCAGCAGCCTGGAAGCGCTGAAAGGCCTTCAAGGATTGGATTTCGCCTATGGCGACGTAAGGGAATTGGATTCGCTGAAAGAAGCAATCAATGGGAAGGACGTAGTGTTCCATCTCGCCGGCGTCGTGCACCTGCCTTACAAGGAAGAGCAGACTTACTTCGACGTGAACGTCACAGGAACAGAAAACGTGCTGAAGGCGTGCGCAGAAAATGCCTCATTGAAAAAATTAGTGCACTGCTCGTCAGCCAGCTGCTATGCGCCAAACGAAGATACAATATCAGAAAGCTTTCCATGCAATTCTAAATACCCGTACGGAAAGAGCAAGCTCGAGGCAGAAATTAAAATAACAGATTTCGCCAAGAAGCATCCATTGCCTTACGTGATAGTCAGGCCCGCGAGAGTCTACGGCCCTGGAGACATGACGCTGCTGCCATTGTTCAGGATGGTGAAGAATGGTACGTACTTCCACGTAGGGAAGATGGACTCAAACATGATGCCTATACACACAGACGACATGGCAGAGGCTTTCGTCAGGTGCATTGGCGCGAAGGACGGAGAAGTCTATAACGCCGCAGGCCCAGAAGTGATAACCACAAGGCAGTTCATGGAAGCTGTGGCGAAGATAGAAAACAAAAAACTCCCGAGCATCAGCGTCCCAGTCTCGCTGGTCAAACTAGCCGCGATAATCACGGAGAACATTTTCGGGCTGATGCGAAAGGACCCTCCGCTCTCGCTAAAGAAGCTGAAGTTCTTCACGGTGTCAGAGAAGTACTCGACAAAGAAAATCGAAGCAGAATTGGGGTTCGTCCCGACGATAAAGATAGAAAAAGGGCTGGAAGAGCTATACAAGTGGTACATTGATAACAAGCACCTCTAAACAGAAAGCTTTTTAAATACCTCTAATTTCCTAACCTTAGCATAATCCAGAGGACAAAAGATGGCTACAATTTATGATGTCAACACAAACGAGCTGATTGAGAAGGCTGCAGAAGAGCTGAAGAAATCCAAAGATATTCAGAAGCCAGACTGGGCAATCTTCGTCAAGACAGGCATGCACAAGGAAAGGCCCCCGAACGACCCCAACTGGTGGTTCATGAGGGCAGCCGCAGTCCTAAGGAAAGTTTATATCACAGGTCCCATCGGCGTCAGCAAGCTGAGGACGCAGTTCGGCGGCAAGAAGGGCAGGGGCTCGAAACGAGAGCACTTCTACAAGGGCTCGGGCAAAATAGCAAGGCTCATACTCCAACAATTAGAGAAGGAAGGGCTTGTAAAGTACGTCGAGAAGGGCGTGCACAAGGGAAGAATCATCACGCCCAAGGGCAAATCATTCCTGGATAAGATAATAAAGGCTAAAGCTGCAAAATGAGCATAGAAGAGATAAAGAAAAGAAAGTTGCAGGAGCTGCAGGACAAGATCTCGGCGCAGGCCGAGGACCAGCAACAACTGCAGCAGCAGATTGAAATCGTCGAGAACGTCGCAAGGCAGCATCTCGACGCACAGGCCATATCGAGGTACGGCAACATCAAGGCCGCACATCCCGAAAAGGCAATCCAAATCGCAGCCCTGATTGCGCAAGGCGTGAACACGGGCCAGATACACGGCAAGATAACCGACGCGCAGTTCAAGGAACTGCTGCTGAGGCTGCAGCCGAAAAAGCAGGAAACGAAAATATCAATAAGAAGGTAAAAATGAGCAGGTTCATACATCTGGCAAAGAAATTAAGGCTAGCTAAGAAGCTAAAGCAGACTAGATGGGCACCATTCTGGACAGTCCCGAAGATATACGGCACCGGCAGGAAAGTACATCCTGGCAGGCACACCGAAGTAAAGAGGCACTGGAGACGTAACAAGACTAAAGCCTAAGGGTGAATATTCATGGAAAGAAAATACGTAATACCGTTAAGGAAGGAATGCGCCAAGGTTCCTCTGTACGCAAAGACAAGGAAGGCAGTAAAGGCGACAAAGATATTCCTCAAGAAGCACATGAAGACAGAGAATGTCAAGCTAGGCAAGTACCTTAACGAGGCCCTATGGGCAAGGGGCAACAGGCATCCGCCAGCAAGGGTAGAAGTCATAGTCACCAAGTTCGAAGACAAGGACAAAGGCGTCTACGTCGTGGCTGAATTGGTCAACGCCCCAGTCGAAGTGAAGAAGGAAGCCCCCAAGAAGAAGGGATTGGCCAATAAACTGAAGGACAAGCTTAACGCCGAGGAGAAGGCCGAGGCCAAAGAAACAGCCAAAGAGCTCGACAAGAAGCCCATCGGAAAGCTCAGCAAGGAAGAGGCAATAATCGAAGAGGAGAAGCTCCTGGAGAAAGAGGAGCACGCTGGACATCCTGACAAGCCAAAGAAGGCGCAGAAGTTCGAGAAGAAGCAGGACACGATGACAAACATCACCGAAGAGAGCTTCAGAAGAGACAAGAAAAAATAAAATTATTTTCTATTAGATTTTCGTTTAGGCTTACTTACTATTTTCGGCTTAGAAAGGCTCTTAGCGTACATACCGCCTTTATGCTCCAAAATCTTATCAGCCAAACCGTACTTGACTGCCTGCCCAGCGTCCATCCAAAGATTTTTCTTTAAATCTTCCTTAACCTGGGCCTCGCTCTTATGGCAGTAAACAGAAAGCATCTTAATGCCAAGATTGTAATCCCTAATAAGATTCTCACGGAACTGCTCCATCTTGGCCATATCGAACTCGACCTCTGTATACGCAGAAGGAGCATGAATCATGACTCTCGCGCTTGGAGACACGTACCTATGGCCTGGCTCGCCCGCTGCCAAAAGCATAGCAGCCATGCTAGCGCACAAACCATAGCCTAACGTGTAAACCGGAGAACGTACCTCCTTCATAACGTCGTGAATGATCATGCCTGAAAAAAGAGAGCCGCCATAAGAGTATATCTCGAACCGAATTGGCTTGACTCCGTTAGATTCCAATAATCTCAACGCGTACATAGCGCCTTTCGCAGTTTCATCGTCAATGCTGCCGATAAGCTGCACAAGCCTTGATTCCTCATCGTATGTAATCTCGCCCGAATCATCATCGTCAAAACTTTCAGACCCGAACTTAACAGAATTCCATTTCATATCATATTTTCTCATTTTTGCACCTCATATGCTGTAATCGGAACTCGATTTATAAATATTGTCTTAAAATTCTATGAAAATTAGATTTTCTGGAATATCGTTAAGCTTTTAAACAAACTTATATCACAAATACCACTATGGCAGAGAAACTTCCGTTCGAAGAAATTGAAAGGACAGTGCTTGTAAGGAAAGAAGCGGAAACAAACCCAGAATACGGCAAGAGGCCTGAAGAGCGAACTGTGCAGGAGCTTATAGACTATGGAGTCATAAACCTGAACAAGCCGTCAGGGCCTACGTCACATCAAGTCTCAGACTACGTGCAGAAGATCTTGGGCATAACCAAGGCTGGACATTCCGGGACCTTAGTGCGATAAAAAGCAAGGAAATCCTGGCGTGACTGGCTTGCTTCCTATAGCCACCGGCAAAGCGACAAGGATAGTCCAGACTCTGTTGCCTGCAGGCAAGGAGTACGTATGCGTCATGCACATCCACAAGGAAGTCACGGAGGAAGATATAAGGAAGGCTGTCGAGTCATTCATCGGCGAGATAGACCAATTGCCGCCGATAAAGTCGGCCGTGAAAAGGCAGTGGAGGAAGAGGAATATTTATTACATCAACATCATAGAGATCGACGGACAGGACGTGCTGTTCAGGGTCGGATGCGAGGCGGGAACGTATATCAGAAAATTGTGCGACGACTTTGGGAAGAAGCTTGAGACAGGCGCGCACATGGCCGAGCTCGTCAGGACCAAAGTCGGGCCGTTCTCGTACGAGACTATGATCACATTGCAGGACCTCAAGGACGCCTACGAAGTCTGGAAGGAATCTGGCGATGAGAAAGAAATCAGGAAGATAATCCAGCCGATGGAGGCAGCCATATCGCACCTGCCTAAAATATGGATATTCGACACCACGGTGGACTCGATGTCGCACGGAGCAGACCTCTCTGTCCCGGGAATATCAAAATTAGAATCGGGGATAAACCACGGCGACTTGGTGGCTGTGATGACATTGAAGGATGAGCTTGTGTGCCTGGGCGAAGCCGTGATGAACTCGCAGAACATACACCTGCAGAAGAAAGGCATTGCTGTCAAGGCAAGGAAAGTGTTCTACGAAAGGGGAGTCTACCCCAAGTTCGTGAGAAATGTCCCTGACGCCTCTCAAAAATCCGATACAGAATAGGACGGGAAGCCTTTTACATCCCTAATTCCTTTTCAGCCCTCGCTCTTATATTTTCAGGGTACCTCTTAAGGTAACCAGCCAATTTGCCCTTATTGATTTTCTTTTTTATTCTTCTCAGGACATCTTTGCCGATATCCATGCTGAAAACAACCATGTCAATAAACGTCTTCTCCAAATCAGAATAAGGCAGATAGAAATCGCCGTCCTTCAGGAAATCAAAGCCAAAAAAATATTTCCTGCCTATATTCCTCACAAGGACATTCGCCCCTAATATGACCCTTATCCCCCTCCTGACCTTTTTGGCCGTCAGGATTACGGGGATTGTCTCCTGCTCCCATAGGCCATGAAAGCTCAATGCGCTCTGCAATCCCAAATAGGCAGGCTTAAACGCAAAGACAGCGAGGGAATTGTCATCATGCCTTGTATAAAACCCCTTCCCCACTTTCCTTATTTTCCCTTGCTTAATCAAGTTAGATATAAGGAGCTTAGCATAATTGCCCCCTCTCCTGTTGGCTTTCACGACCATCTCAATTGACCTGAAATCAACGACCGGGCTGATCTCGAACAGCTCTTCAACTTTCCTTAGATGTATTTGTTTTCCCATTTTCTCCGAATATAGTCTATCATCTCATCGGCAGAAGGCACGATGCCCTCGAGCAGGATGGCCTTCAAGTCCTTTTCATCGGTTGGCCCCTTATAATCCCTAATTACCATCCCAATCTCCTTGACCTTGCCAGGGTCCTTTGCGCTCTTCAGCAAGAAGAAAATGTCCCACAAGTCCCTGACCTTGAGCCTCTTCAGGTAAGTGTTCGCCTTCTCGCTTAAAAATTGTTCAACTGTAAGGCTATATATCTTGATGAAATTGCCGTCCGACATCTCATAATCGCAAATCACGCCGGAGATGTTCTGGAAAGTGGCTTCCAGCCTTACAGAAACCCTTTCCATCTCCATTTCAGAATAGACGCTATTGTCCGACACTTTCTTTTTCTTTATCACGAAGCCAGTCTTCCTCAGATTATCGAACAGCGCTTCAATCTGCCTTTTGTCCCTTGGAAAATAAAAGTCCAAATCCTCAGAGAACCTTCTTCCCTGATAGCATCTCCAGATGGCAGTGCCGCCGTGCAAGACAGCCCTGCCAAAAACATTGTAGACTTCCTTGACTATCAAGTCCTGGGCATAGGCTATTCTCCTATGCGATTCCCTTTTCAGCCTTACCTGCAACGGTATCTTTTCCATGTTTCTGCCCCCCTTATATGGTATCTACAAAGGTTATATATTTATATATCTTTCGTTAATGTGGCATTTAGAGAGAAATACTCGTTCATCAAAAACCTTTAGAGCCTTTTTTTCTTATCTCCTCTCTATAAACTAGCATAATTCCAAAATCGAAACATTCTTAAATAAACCCCAACTTCTCGACTTTAAAATGATAGAAATCGACGGGTCTGAGGGCGGAGGCCAAATGCTTCGCACAGCCTTAGGGCTATCTGCAATCACCGGAAAGCCGTTCAAGATGCACAATATCAGAGGTTCAAGGCCGCAGTCAGGCATAAGGGTCCAGCACATGGAAGCGACCAACGCAGTGGCGGCAATATGCGACGCTGAAGTCGAAGGCAACGTGCTTGACTCAATGGAACTGTCGTTCACGCCCAAAGAGATAAAGTCGGGCAGAATCAAGATAAAAGTAGGCACCGCCGGCTCGGTGGGGCTGATTCTCCAAGCAGTCCTAATCCCAGCATCACAGACTAAGATAAGGGTCATGGTGGAGGGAGGAGCAACGTACGGCGCCTGGGCGCAGCCCATGGACAGCCTGTGGAACGTCACCATACCCATGCTCGCAAAGATGGGATACAACGTGAAAGTGAGGAACGTCCAGCACGGGTTCTACCCTAAAGGCGGCGCGAGAGTGGAAGTCGTCTCTGACAAGGCCGAGCTGAAGCCCATAGAGATTTTAGATAAAGGAAAAGTCATAGCGCTGAAAGGCGTCTCGGTCGCTTCATTGGCTCTGGAGAGGCCGCAGGTTGCCACAAGGCAGGCAGACGCGGCTAAATACCTCATCAAGGAATCACTTAAGAAAGACATCGACATTTTAGTTTTGTATAAGGAGACATCGTGCCCAGGCTCAGGCATAACGCTGTGGGCCGAGTGCGAGAACACCGTCATCGGAGGAGACTCGTTCGGAGAGAAGACAAAAAGGGCGGAGATTGTCGGAGCCGAGGCTGCGCAGAGGCTGATATTCGAGCTTGAGAACTCGGCTGTAGATTCGTATACCGCCGACCAATTGATGCCTTACATGGCACTTGCAGGGAAAGGCAAAATAAAGACTTCCAAGATAACCGATCATATGAAGACGAACGCTTCCATAATAGAGAAATTCTTAGACGTCAAGTTCACGCTCAAGGACAATATCATCTCTGTGGCTTGAACTTCAACATGTTGTGCGGCCATCTCCTGAACACGTGCAAATCCAGACAGTAAGTATTGTTCCTTCCGTCAACACCATAATTGAAGTTGAATATCATGTCGACATTAGGCTCGGTCCTTATGTAATCCTCAATGCTCTCCTTCAATTTTGGATTGTCTAACGGCAATACGTCGCCAGGCTTGAGCTCGGGCATCAGGCATATCATAGAAGGCAGGCCCTTGCTGTCATTCCTCAGCATGAACACCGTGCGAGGATGGTAGAAGCCGTTGTCGCGCAGCCGACAGTAAAGCAGGGTGAAATTCTTGGTGAGCTCTATGTAATTTGCCGCACTGTAGACATCCTCGTTGAAGCACCCATAGTCAAGGCATTCCATGCAATCAATTGAAGAGTTCATCAAGTCGTTATAGACCTTGATGTACCATTCGTGGCTTGGGGCAGGAGAGTACACGAACAGGCCCTTTCTCAATTCTTTTATGCTTCTAGAATTTTTTATAGGAAGATGCTTCATGGTATACGGAAATCGTCAAAATGGCTGTGCTTCCTTTCCTCTATCTTGGGCTTGATCACAATCGGCTCGTCCTTCTTGAGCTTTATCCCCTTGGCCTTCTCCGAAATCTTCTTCGCGGCGTCCTCCATCTCAGCTTCGTCAAGCTTCTTAGGGCCCCATCCTATGGCGACGCCGTCCTTCTCGAACCTTGGGATGATATTAATGAGAACATGGGGTGCTGTCTGGCCTGCAGCCGGGCCGTTGGATACCACTATGTTAGTGCCCTTGGCGCCTAACGCCTGGAATATGGCGTCCGATAATTTATTTGCAATCAGGAACATGTGCGCGACTTCCTTGTCGTCGACATGGATTAACAACTGAGAATGCTTCTTCGGGAACAGCAACGTGTGCCCTTTGTTGGCAGGGTTGATGTCAAGGATAGCCATGACGACATCGTCCTCGTAGACCTTCTTCACGGGAATCTTGCCCTCGGCCATCAGGCAGAACGGGCACTTGCCGCCGGTGTTGCCGCCCATCAGCTGCTCCCTGTCCTCAGGAGGCAACGTGCTTAAGATTTCCTCCAGCCTCTCCTGCTGCTCCTCAGGCGACAAGCCCTCAAGCTGCTTCTTTATGTCGTCCACCAATTCCTGTGTCACTGCCATGATGCCAATGAGAAACTTTTTAAACGTTAAATACCTTTCGCTTGAAAACCATGAATGTTTCAGTGATAATACCAGCGCACCAGGAAGAGAAATACATAGGGAACACGCTCAAATCGGTCATAGGCAAGGACGCTGAAGTCATAGTCGTCGCTAACGCCTGCACCGACAGGACGGTCGACGTCGCCAGGAGATATGCCTCTGATGTTATAGAGGCTGATGAGAAAGGCGTCTCCAAAGCGAGGAACGCAGGCGCAAGGAAAGCGTCCGGAGACATGCTGGTATTCCTCGACGCTGATATATCTATCACAGAAGACACCATCAGGAAAATACTGGATTCCGGCTACGACATAGGGACCTGCTACGCAAAGCCGGACGTGGACAAGATCGTGCCCAAAATGATGATGAGAATAAAGAACGTGGCGCACCATTTCGGAAGCAACACAGGCCTGATATTCTGCACGAAGGAACTTTACGGCAAAGTGGGAGGCTTCGACGAGAGCATGGATTTCGGCGAGGACGGGCGGTTCCTGAGGCAGGCAAAAGCACTCGGGAAGTTCGGCGTCGCAGACACTTACGTAATAAATTCTATGAGAAGGTTTGAGAAGAAAGGGTACATGAAAGTGCTATTGTTCTGGATAAGGAACAGATTCATTTCTGAGAAGAAAGGCTACGAAGTTGTAAGATAGGACTTGTTATATGGTATAACAGATAAGCTCAGATTCAAGCCCGATGTAATATCAGATAACAATCACAGCTTAGCTAATTCAGGCGACCCGGAGCCCAACGGCAAAAGCTCATTTATGGATGCCATGACGACCTTGCTCCGTTTTGTGTTGGACATTATTATCTTGGTGTCCCTCTCCGACAATTTGGCGAACTCGTACAGCATCTGCCTGCACGCTCCGCACGGCGCAACGACTTCTATAGATGATGAAGAGCCGTTCTTCGCTATTATGGCGACATAAAGGTAATCCCTCTCCCCGTGAGCGTTCGCATGGCATATCGCCGAGCGCTCGGCGCATATCGTAGAGCCGTACGCCAAATTCTCTATGTTGGCGCCCCTGTAGATGTTGTTTCTGGAAGTGAGTATGACCGCGCCGACACTGAACTTAGAATACGGGCAGTAAGCGTCCATCATGGCTTCCGTAGCAGCATCCAGAAGATCCTCTATAATCCCGCTCGGCTCCACTCTCTTAATCATACGCACACCTCCATTCGACAGCAAGATAAGACAAAGTATGAGGGTTAATAAGCTTTATGGAACTTTGCACAACAAGTGCCTAAAAAGTCAGACTATTTGTGCAGGAATCTGACTATTTGTGCAGAACTCATTTGAATTACCCCAACCCTAAAGGGTGTGGATTTCTAGCGAGAAAACTATTTAAATGGAAATAGTAGCTTTTATTAAGATGTTACGTTTTTAAGAACATATGAACAAAAAAGCTAATTCAAGGCATACTTATTTCATCATAAGTTCTGCATTAGGGGCTGTAGGATTTATAGCCCTTGGTGCTGGATATACAAAAATAGGCGGTGTGTTCTTGGGCTTGGCAGGTATAGGAGTGGCATTATTCCAATGATTACGCTAATGAATATCATTGATATATTTGTAGCATTATCATTGGTGTTTGGATTCTCTTATAGTCTATATAAGAAAAAAAATAAAGGGGCTATTGCATTTGTAGGTATGACTGTAGCATGGCTGATATTAAGATTCTACGTGAAGTGACTTCTCAAGGAATAATCATCTCCAACAGATTTAAAAGTGGGCTATGCTTTCTAAGTGGCTAGGGGCTGATTTGAGTTCTCTAAGACACTTTTTGTGCAAAGCCGCTTTATGGAGCAGGTTTTTAAAGGATTACATTCTCCCAAATACCCATGAAAATAAGCTTTTTCGAGGAGTTCCCGACAGAGGAGAACCTTAAGAAGATAGAGATGATAGATTTTGACACGAAGCTCTACATAGCCGCTGCTTCGGTGGACGATTTTAATAAGATCAGGAAGAAGATAACCTCTGAACATGTCAAGGAAACCGTGTACTGGCCGGTACTGAGCTACAATGACGGCTACTGGATGAGCCCGTTCGCCAAGAGGAAGGCACTGCTGAAAGTCATGGAAGAATGCATGGGAATGGACATACTCTGGGACTGCGAGATGCCGAGGAAACGAAGCCTGATATTAACTAATCTGTATCAGTTCATCAGGAACAAGTACTTCATAAGGACATTCTTCCTCAAGCACGACGGGCAGATATATTCGGCGGAGTATTTCCCCGAGAAAGGGCTTATAGCGAAGTGGATGGCCTTCCTGGGCCTGACTTATAATCCCGAGAAGTACAAGAACAAGGTCATAAAGATGGTTTACTCTTCACTGCACGACCACGGCGACAGGTTCATCACCAAAGAGGTCACGACTGGCGTCAAGATGTACGGGGACAAGTTCATGGTCGCCTTGGGGACTATAGCCACCGGAATAAGGGGGGACGAGCCTGTTCTGGAGCCTAAGAAGCTTGAACGCGACCTGAAGATATGCAGGGATGCTAACGTCTCTGAGGTTGTTATATTCAGATTGGCTGGACTGACTGAAGAATATATGGAAGCCATAAAGAAATATTCTTAAGAAAATAAATTTAACCTAATGCCCTTCTGTAGTCATCTATCTTGACCGAAGAGACGCCCTCAATCTCGGAAAGCCTGGATTCCATGGCGTCAGTGCCTAATTTTTCGTCTGCGACTACCATCAATTTCAGCGCCTTCAGGCCGAACGCGACTTCCTCGACCTCGTCCTTGCCTATCTCGCCGCCAAGCTCAGCCAAGGCCGCCTTTGCCAGCTCCTTGACGCCGTCTATGTCGGTGTCCGGGCTGTCCATCATCAGCTTGAACGTTATAATGACTGTTGCCATCGTTAGTTCGGTCCCGTGAATCCGCATTCGGGGCACGTGTACCTTGACGCTATCTGCCTGCAGTGGCCGCACCTTGTTATAAGCTGCTTGGCGCATTTAGGGCACTTAAACTTGACAGACGTGCTGTCGTTCATTATTTCCTTCTTGCACGATATGCATTTTCCTTCCATTTTAAAACCTCGCTACCTATTGGAATCGGCAAATATTTATAAAGGTTTTGCTTTCCTTACTGCTATATTGCTCCCGTAGTATAGCTTGGATAGAACAGGACCTTGCGGAGGTTCGGACCTGGGTTCGAATCCCAGCGGGAGCATCTTATTGTCCTATTATAGGGTGAATTATCTTTTTTACGCTTTATAAAAAATACCAACTCTCCATTACTTAGCAAATCAGAAGGACCCTCCAGTTTACTTGATATTATAAATATCTTATGACCTACGATAACTTTTTATATGAAATTATAATCTAATAATGATAATCATGAAAAAAGCCAAAAAAGAACAGTATATTACAGCAACTATAAGCATAGTCTTGGGAGTAATAATGCTAATTGTTACATTAACCACTGGAATAGGAAGTGCAGGAGGAATGGTTACTGCTCTTCTTACACTGCTTTTTGGAGGGATAGGCATTACTAGCTTTTTTAGTCCAAGCGTTGCAGAGGTATTTTTTCATTGGATTAAGAATGTGGTTGAGAATCAAAGGCAAACAGAGACGAACCAAAAACAAAATAATCCAGTTAAAAGTCCGCAAACAGGAATTATACAAGGAGACCAGTATATTCATTATACTGAAGAAAAGAAAGAAGAATCAGTAAAGAAAAACGGATATAATAAAGAGAAAATAGAAAAAAGATTACTAGAAATTAAATCAAGATTAGGTGATTTAAAGAGTATGAATCATAAGGAAGGAAAATCTACGTTCTCACCATTAAAAATAGAAGTAAAAGGAATTATCCACAAAGTTTACTCAGATCATGCTGAAAGGGCTGAGAAAAGATTAATCCATCCTGTTTTCTTTTTTATAACGGATAGCACCACTGAGCAGGACTATCAAGATTGGTATGAAGAAGACGTTGAAAATCTAATCTCAACAATTGACATAATTATCAGAGAAATGGAACTCGAATAACTTTACTTTCTTAATCTCTTCAATTATCTTTTCTAAATGGTTATTGAAAACAATGGACTGCAAAAATGATTAATATTATTTTAGACATTCCATAATCTTGAGAAGTCTGTCCCAATAGCTAAAATCGTAAGAAAGCAATTATAAATCCTAAATAAATATTCTGTTGGTTTAAAGTCTGCTCATAAGCTAGTTGGTGCAATACAAACTACGCCTTAACCTTTATCCTATACCCCTCAACATTCGCCACAAGCTCCTTCACCATTATCGGGCATATCTCCTTACCCATCGGTATGTAGAACCCTTCAGCATCCCTCAATTTAGCCTCGATGCCTCCGGCGTCAAGCGATTCCAGGTCAGAAGTGTTGTGAATCATATCAGCCACCTTCACCCTCTTAATCTTGTTCCTCGCGAACGACAGCCTGAGCTTGTATTCCTCTTCAGTCAGCTTCCTGCCCTCGCTTATCTTGCCCTTGTTCCTAGATAAAATATAGATGCCGTTGCCTATCTCATACCCGAACACCTCCATTATGGCGTCCATCCTCAGCGGCGTGTCCTCGACAGTGTCATGCAGGTAAGCTATGCACTGCGTTACAGCGTCGTCATAGCCGTACCTGGCCAGAATGTCAGCCACAGCGAAAGGGTGCGTATGGTACGGCAGGCTGCTGCCTTTCCTGAACTGCCCGTCATGGTAATGCGTGCAGTACTGCTTCGCCAACTCTATCTTGTCGCCCATTGAAGCATTAGTTATGGATGCGGATTATTTAAGCTTTCCGAGCTTCAGCAGGAAGATTTATATATGTAAACCTTTTATTTACATCTGTAAACAAAATGTTAGAGAAACTTTTCACGTCAAAGGCAAGGGTAAAGCTGCTAGGGATACTCCTGTTCAACCAGGACAGGGAATACCATCTGAGGGAGCTGGCAAGACTGACCAGCGTGAGCCCCATCTACCTGTCCAAGGAGCTCGGCAACCTCGAGAGGCTCAACATCGCCACAAAGACAAAGAAGGCCAACCTCAGCATCTACAGGCTGAACGGCGGCTGCATCATCCTAGAGGAGCTCAGGCAATTGTTCCTTAAGACAGACTACCTAGGCGACCTAATAAAGAAGCAGTTCAAGGACGCAAAATACTGCTTCATCTACGGCTCTTTCGCGGCAGGCACAGAGGCAAAATCCAGCGACATCGACCTGTTCATCGTGGCAGGCATCAAGGAAGATGAAGTCATCAGCAAGATTCAGAGGCTGGAGAAAACTGTCAATAGGGAGATAAACTATGTCCTATGGACCGAAGATACCTTCATCCAGCGCGCAAGGAACGGCCACCATCTTCTCAGAAACATAAATAAAGGGAAGATAATTATGCTGGTTGGTGACGAGGATGAGTTCAGGAAACAGGTCGGATGAATTGTGGGAAAAGAATAGAAACTTATGCGGAAATATCTTCCAAATTATATATTCGCCACTTCCGAAATTCTTAAATACCAGTTTGCATCAAAACTTTATTAAATGAACATCGACGACATACTCAGGCAGAAGGATTTCAAGGGCCTGGATGATTTCCTCACGATGGAAATGAAGGCATACGCAGACGACAGGACGATAAGGAAGATGGTGGTCCTCTTCGGCAGCGAAGACAGCGCGAGGGACTGGTTCTATTCTAAGATAGTATCCCTAGGCAACAAAAGGCCGTACGACCTCTGCAGGGAAGGCAGCCTAAGCAAAGTAACAGACGTCCTTGGCAGGATAGAGCACGGCATATACATCTAAGAAAGGGAAACTTACTTTAGCTTGACAAGTACGAATCTTAGCATAATCTTCTTTTTAAAAAAAAGTAATGGCGCAGGAATTTTTTCGTATTATCCCGGCATTTCTCTGAAACCTCCAAAAAATCCAGTATCTCCGCATCCGATTAACTTCTGATAAGTAGTTTCTAAAAAATAGTCCTT
>CAYHOW010000020.1:0-15255 GCA_964358335.1 Candidatus Woesearchaeota archaeon | reverse complement strand
CTCTTGTGACTGTCAACTTTGGTATTGATTTGGCTGTTTTTGACTAACCCTTATTTCTGATGGAATTAACATGGTTGGAAGGCAGTCTCGGATATAAAAAACACTTCCTTTAAGTGGGAGTAACCCCTCTTAAAAGAAGAACCACCATGGTAATTGAACACGAAGCACGGCTAAATAACTTTTGTGGTGCTATAGTAGCACCATTACAGACGCAAAAAGACCTTGTTTCCAGAGACAAGAGGCGATTCTACATCAGCACCGAAGGTGTCATTCAGGAGATAGGGCTTTGCTGTCCAAAATGCGCCTCCAGACGAATTCTGGAGAATGGCACGCAACTCAACAAGAACAAGCTTTTCAAAAAGCTCAAACTCAAAATTAGCTTTCAGAAGTATGCCTGCAAGAACTGTAATCATACATGGACTTTGCAGTTCAGCAATATACGCAACATTATCAGAGCTTACAAGCTGCTTGTGGAACAAACTGTATTCTACTGGTGTGCTAATGGCGCAACACTAGAGCCAATAACCAAATACATCATTGATGTGTTTGGTTGCACAATAAGCAAAGAATGGGTCAGGCAGTTGTACATAAAATCTGCAGGCGAGATTGAGAAGAAGCTAATCCTTGAAACATCAGGCATATTCAACTATGATGAACAGGTTGTTCATATTAATGGAGTTGAAGGTTTTAGGGTTGTAGTTATTGATGCGGTAAGCAAGGACTGCATCTTTGACGAGTGGGTTGAAAACAAGAAGATTGAAACCCTCAAAGACAAACTCAGAATGAAAATGCTGCCCTACAAGAAAACAGCATTCGTGGTAGACCTTGCCAGAGGCTATCCTGCAATGCTCAAAGAGATTTTCCCCAATGCCAAGGTGCAGTGGTGCATATTCCACCTAAACAAGCACATAGTCGAAGACTTTGAAGACTATGAGGAATATGCCTGCAACAAGCACAAAATGCTTCCTTTGCTGCAGCTTTACAATATGTATCTTATGCTCAACATATTCTTTGACCACGATGCAGAAGTCCAAAACCTCAAACAAAAACTCAAGCGACTCCAAGAACACAAGGAAATTTTACCAAAGGGGCACAAGCTTGATGAGACAGCCATAGGCTCTTATGAGCTTTCGCTCATAAAAGATTTTGTTGAGTTTCGCAAAGGGCTCAAAAAGCACCGGAGAAAGTACGCTTATGAGTACCTACTCAGAAAAGACAAGGATGAAACGCTTGCAGCACTTGGCAAGTTAAACAATGAGATTGGATGTTTTCCCAAAAAAGCGCAGAAGCGAATTAAGATGATAAACGAGAACCTAGAGAAGTTTACACTCTTCCAAGAAAACATTCTTGTTCCGCCAACCAACAATACTGTTGAGCAGTACTACTCAGCAACGTTGCAGAAGTCCAGTAAGAAAAGGTTCAGAAGCAAGTTAGGACTTGAGCTTAAGCTCAAGATTGTCAGGGAAAAATGGGGAGGGACACTTGATGCCCTCAAGGTCAGCATTTTCACTCTGATAGGGCTGTTTGACCAGTTGCGAAGTTTGTTCCCTGCATCTGTTCCAGAAACGTAAAAAAACTCGCCTATGAATATTCCTACCTTTTGCATAATTAGGACTATGCAATAACCACCATTTTTTATCTCCTGCCCAACAATTTGAGCTTGACTAATGATTCAACTACACTCAAGCTAACACAAACCTGCCTTCCCACCCTTAAAAGCCCTCTTTGACTCTAAAAATCAATACCAAAGTTGACAGTCACGCCCTCTTTCACTTATTAAGCATTTTCAAAAATTGAATATAATATTGTTAGGCTCCCCTGACAAGGGTTGCTCATCAGAGCAAAGTTTTCTGAACGAATGTGAGGAAAATTGAGCTTAATTCCTGTTTGACGCCCCGAGCCTCGCAGGCGAGAATGCAATGTGGCAAGCGAAGCGCAGAGTTTTTTCGCACATCTGGGGCAGGAAGCTGGTTTGCAGCTTTAATTTACGTTTATTTTTAACAGAAATTAGCCCAAACGATTGCGAAAAAATTGCGTTAAATCCTTGTTATCTGTCCCGACCGAAGCGAAGCGTAGGGAGAGCGCAGCGTGGCGAGGAGCGGAGGCGAAGCCGAGCACCACAGAGTTCCCGAAGGCGCCGTTATAGAATTCTACTTTTCAAATCATCTCTAATTTTATATGCTTTTTCAGCATCTTTCAAAATAGCTGTATCAACCTCTTGAACAAACATTTCTTCTTTATTATGTTCAAGCTTTTTTATTGCGCCTCTAAAGGGCACGGCAATTTGAGAATGTCCGAGCAATTTTCCCCTAAATTTAGGAAGAATTAGGTTTCCAGCAGGATTGCAATAAACCATTATTATTTCATTTTCAAAAGCCCTACCAACACACAAAGCATCAACAAGTTTGGCATCAGAATTTTTATCGTATTTCAGACCAACAGAAGCGTCTTCAAAAGTCCAATAGGATGGACAGATTACTATATTGACTCCTTTCTTTGCCATTTTTCTAAACACTTCTGGAAAAATCAAATCCCAACAAATAATTAATCCGATTTTACCAAATCGTGTGTTGAATACAGAAACTTCATTTCCCGGATTGAGATAATGTTTTTCAGGATGCCACAAATTTATTTTTCTGTATCTTGATTTGATTTTTCCGCTTGAGTCAATATAGTAGGTAGTATTGTAAAAACCGAGCTTATCTTTTTCAATAATTGAGCCGGGAACAATATCAATCTTATATTTCTTAGCGAGGTTTTGAAAGAATTTGCAATATTTTTGTTCTGTGTCTGCAAATTCTTCTAATTTTAATCCTATTGGACCTGTAATAAAATCTTCTGGAAATACGATAATGTTAGCTTTTGAAAATGAAGCTTTCTTAACGAATTCTTCCGCTTTCTTTAAATTTTCTTCAGGGGAAAATTGCTTAATCTCAAATTGCACAACAGCTATTTTGAACTTCATATGATAATGATTTGAAAAGACATTTATTAAAGTATCGTTAGTTTAGGCGCCGAAGGGAATTACAGATAACTGTATATATGCGACGTTGCCCAGATTCCCGCCAAGAAGCATCATTCCCTATAATCATACGAATGCCCATAAGGGGATTTTTCATTACCTCTCTGCGACGGTAAAAACAAGCATTTCCGGAAAAGCATCTACATATTTTCGTACCCGGCAAAAATAACGGCGCTTTTTCCCCGCTAAATTAATTAACCCTCTGAATCTAAGCGATTCCCAATGGACGTCCTCTATAACATGAAAAGGGAAGCCTACCGAAGGGGCCTCAGCCCGAGGACCATCAGCACATACGCGCAGTGCATAAGGCAGTTCATGGCATTCCGCAAGAAAGACCTCAAGCAGGCAACGAAGAAGGACGTGAGGGAATACATAGACACTTTGATAGACAGGAATGCGTGCGGGAACACGCTGAACGTCCACATAAACGCATTGAGGTTCGTATTGCAGGAAATCCTGAACAAGAAAGTCATGATAAAGGTGCGCTACTCAAAGACGCCAAAGTCGCTGCCCGTCGTCCTCTCAAGGGAAGAGGTCATGAAGCTGTTCTCTGCCATCCAAAACGCCACGCATAAGCTCATGCTCGAGCTCATCTATTCAGCAGGGCTCCGGGTCAGCGAGGCCGTAGCGCTCAAGGCTGGAGACATCGAGCCTGAAAGGGGCATAGGCTGGGTGAGGCACGGAAAAGGCAATAAGGACAGGCCGTTCATAATAGCAAAATGCATATCTGAAAAGGTCTGGGGCTTGATAAATGGGAAGGATGCAGATGCTTTCCTCTTCCCCGGCAGGAACGGGCATCTAACTGTCAGGAGCGTCCAGGAAATCATAAAGGATGTGGCAGGGAAGGCGGGAATAAGGAAACGTGTCCATCCGCACACGCTCAGGCACAGCTTCGCAACGCACCTAATAGAGGACGGCTACGACATTGTCTCGGTTCAGCCGCTCTTGGGCCACAGCAGCGCAAAGACGACGCTGATATATGTCCATACTGCGAACCCCGAAAGGATCAAGGTGAAGAGCCCCTACGACACAATGCAGGGAAAATAACAAGCCTTTTATACAAGTTATTTAACATTATTTAATGTTATTTAACCTTAAATAACAGGAGAAAACGATATGGCGCTTAAGACTTTCAATGTGGAAGAGGCAGTGTACAGGAAATTTTCCGGGTTCTGCAAGGAGCATGGGATGAGCATGAGCAGGCAGGTGCAGATGTTCATGGAGACCGTAGTGAGCGAAGAGCCAGAGGCGAAGAAGAAATACCTGGAGAAGCTTGAGAGGATAAGGAAGGGCAAGTTCCTGAAAATAGACAGCATAGCCAAGAGGTATGGAATATAATGTATTATGGCTTAGAAATCTCTGACAAGCTCGATAAGGTATTCGAGAAGCTTTCCAAGAAAGATAAGAAGCAGCTGCAGATTATCCATCGGAAGGTAGAGGAGATACGCAAGAATCCATCGCACTATAAGCCGTTAAGGGGTGACCTCTCTGGCGCAAGAAGGGTCCACATAGACAAGTCTTTTGTGCTTGTTTTTGAGGTGGATGAGGCCAATATGGTCGTAAGGCTCGTCGGCTACGACCATCATGACAAGATATACTGACTACTCATTCACTCATTCATTCAACAAAATATCTTTTCCTGAAGACAAATTTATTTAAACACTTACTTCCAATATTTAGCGCATGATAATCGGAGTAGTCTCCCTGGCAAGGGGAGGCAAGGACACGATGGCCGACCATCTCGTCAAGAAATACGGGTACGAGAAGGTCAACACCGCCGACATCTTAGTTGATGCTCTCATAGAGATGGGAAGGGAGCCGACGAAAGACAACAAGTCGTTGCTCGCAGACGAGTGGAGAAAGGAATCGGGGAGGATGGACATCGTCACGCTGAGGACGTTCGAGAAGGTCGAAGGCAAAGACAATCTTGTCATAGCCAGCTTCAGGAGCAAGGAGGAGTCCGACCTCATGAGACAAAAATTCCACGGTGCAGTCCTTGTCTCGATCCTGACAGACAAGGAAGTCAGGTACTCAAGGAAAACATCTGACGATCCGCAGGACAGGAAAGGGTTCTTCGGCAGGGACGAGAGGGACATCAAGAACAAAGGCTTAGCAAACGTCATAATGGACGCCGACCATTTCATAGACAACAACGGGGCCCTGGAAGAGTTCTACAGAAAAATTGATAAACTGATGGAGTCTTTAATGAAGAAGGATGGCAAAGTATAAAGTAATCCACGAGAGGGAAGGATGCATAAGCTGCGGCGCGTGCTGGGGCGTGTGCCCGGACTTCTGGGAGCAGGGAGACGACGGGAAATCTAGCCTGAAGAACGGCAAAAATAACGGCGGCAACTTCGAGCTGATTATCGAAGAGAAGGATTTAATCTGCAACAAGACAGCTGCGGAATCGTGCCCGGTGAACGTAATCCACGTCGTGGAAGAGAAATCAAAGAAGCGCCTTATCTAAACCGCCAAGATAAGCCATATAGATGCTGAAATACGGAAAAGCTTATATTCTAAATCATAGTGCCTAATACATAAATGTTCATAAGGATAAAAAACATCCAAAAAAAGCGCTATGCGTACCTGGTAAAGAACACATGGAGCAAGCGCAAAAAGGTTTCTAGGCAGAAAGTCATGAGATATCTAGGACCTATAGTCACGCTGGAAAAATCAACAGACAAACTGTTCAATGAGTACCATGACGTCAAAGACATGCAGAAGTTCCTGAAGCAGTTCCCATCAAAAACAATCTTCACTAAACTTCTAGAGCTAGAACTAGCAAACCACGGGTTCGAGAAGAAAGGCAGCAAGATGACAAAAGACAGCATATCCGTCAGCCTCACGACGAGAAACGTAACTAAAGACTCCATCCCTATCGTCCTCGAACTAAACGAGGGGTTCATCTCAAACTACACGCTCTCAAAGCTATACAATTTCAAATCCAAGACGTTCGACCCGAAGAAGGAAGGGCTTAATTTCGCCAACACATACCTCCAGGCGGGAATGTCGATGAACGACGAGGTCTTCGTCGCACTCTTCAATAAGGTATATAAGAAAGCTTAACGTAGGTAAAACAAGATGTTCAGGAAAAGCGTCGTAACAATACTGAAGAAGCATGTCAAGCTTGACGTGGATTCCCTTCTGGAAATCCCGCCGTCGCCTGAGCTTGGCGACTACGCGTTCCCCTGCTTTCTCCTCGCGAAAGAATATAAAAAATCTCCTATGGCCATAGCTGAAGAGCTGGCCAAGAAGATCAAGCCTACCAAAATCGTGGTCAAGGTACAGAACGTCGGGCCTTACGTGAACTTCTTCATATCCCCAACGGCACTCTCAGAGGAGACGCTGAAAAAGATATTTAAAGAGAAAAATAAGTACGGCAACGGGAAGTCGAAGCAGGCTATCATGCTCGAGTACCCTTCGCCCAACACCAACAAGCCATTGCACCTCGGGCACGTCAGGAACATCCTGCTAGGAAATTCGATAAGGAACCTCCTGAAGAAGCAGGGCAACAAAGTCATCATCTCAAACCTCTACAATGACCGAGGCATAGCGATGTGCAAGGCGATGCTTGCGTACAGGAAGTGGGGCCATAGCAAGACGCCTGAATCCGAAAATATCAAGCCGGATTTCTTCGTCGGAGACTATTACGTCCTGTATTCCCAGAAAGAGAAGGAAGACGCCGGCCTGAATGAAGAGGCGCAGGAGATGCTGAGGAAGTGGGAGCACGGCGACAAACAGACCATGGCTCTCTGGAAGAAGATGATGGGCTGGGTATTCAAGGGCTACAGGCAGACCCTGAAAGAGTTCGATTACTATGAGGACATAGCATACCGCGAGTCCGGCATCTATGATACGGGAAAAGACATCGTCCTGAAGGCCCAGGAGAAGGGCATATTCGATAAAGACGAGACCGGCGCCGTAATAGCCCGGCTGGGCAAGTATAAGCTGCCAGACAAGGTCCTATTGCGCTCTGACGGCACTGCCATCTATATCACGCAGGACATCCATCTTGCCATCAAGAAGCTGAAGGACTACAAGCTCGACAGGTCGGTATACATTGTAGGCTCGGAGCAGATAGCGCATTTCAATACCCTGTTCGCCATCCTGGACCTTTTAGGCTACAAGGGAATCGAGAAGTGCTACCACCTGAGCTACGGCATGGTCTATCTCCCTTCGGGAAGAATGAAGTCCAGGGAAGGAAACGTAGTAGAGGCTGACGATATGGTAAAGGAGATGGCTTCGGTCGCCAAGATAGAGGTCGAAAGGAGGCATCAGCTGACAGAAAAGGAAACTGCCAAGAGAGCCAGGCAGATAGGAATGGGCGCCCTGAAGTTCCATATGCTCAAGTGCGATCCCGCAAAGGACATGACCTACAATCCCGAAGAGAGCGTCTCTTTTGAAGGCGATACCGGCCCATATGTGCAGTACGCCCACGCCAGGTGCGTGTCGATGTCCAAAAAAGCCAAGCAGAAGGTAACTACTGGCGTTGACTATTCGCTGCTGAAGTCCACGTTCGAGCAGGAGCTCATAAAGATGCTTGCCGATTACCCTAACGTCGTAAAAGATGCCGCTGAGCACTACAAGCCATCCTCAATATCCCATTATCTTATCACTTTGGCGCAGAAGTTCAACGATTTCTACCAGAACTGCCCGTGCCTGACCGCAGGCGAGGCGGACAGGAAAGCGAAGCTATTGTTTGTCGAGTGCACGAGGATAGTGCTTGAGGACGGGCTTAACCTTCTGGGCATTGACGCCCCTGAAGCCATGTAAAGGGCCATCAGAAAACCATAACTTTTATATACCTTCTGAGGATTTTAAGTCTCGGTGAAATGAAATGCCAATAATTGGATTTAACTTCGACAAATTTTATGTTGAGAGGCTTAAGCCTATAGAGCCGCCGTTGAAAATCAATACCAACGTGGCCATAAAAGACGTAACTGAAGAGAAGACAATGCTTTCTAGCAAGGAAGATGCCATCTTGAAGATATCGTTCGAGTTCTCCCTGGGATACGACCCGAAGCTTGCTGAGCTGCAGATCAACGGACATATCCATTACATGGAGAAGAAGAAAGAGGCCGAGAAGCTTGTTTCAGCATGGAAGAAATCAAAGAAGCTAGAGGGCGATGTCAGCAAGGCGCTATTGAACACGGTGCTCTTGAAGTGCAACATCAAGGCCCTGACACTGGCGCAGGAAGTCAACCTGCCTCCGCACCTGAGGCTTCCCTTATTGCAGAACAAGCAGTAAGTCTCTATTTTACTTATTTTTACTCTTTTTTATCTTATTATTCGCTTATTATGCACATCCTATTCACATCCATATGTGTATGAATAACCAATGGTTCGCCTGAATGGATAAGGCTTAAATCTATGTGAATGAATAAGGTTCTGACCATGTGCATAAGTGCATAACGAAACACACAAAATTTTATAAATTCCGTAAATCTCCCTATCTGTTGGGGGTGTTAATACTTGGCTGATCATGGGTTCGAGGATAACGTAAAAAGCTCGTTTTCGAGGGTAAGGGAGCATATTCTCCTATTAGAGAAAGAGGTCAAGGCCAATAGGGACTTCATTATCAAGCAGAATGAGCAGATAAAATTTCTTCTGGAACACCTTAGCAGGCAACTCTCTGAAAATGAGGCTGAAAAGGCAGAAATAAGCCCAAATGAAGCGGTTTCCAGTGGAAATAAGGGGGTCTATTCAAATATTCATTCATTCACTATTCATTCATTCAACAGTCATTCAATAGGCATTCATCCTCTGGCTATTCCCGAGGGGAAAGACGATATTGAAGAGGATTTTGAGGCTAAAAGCCATGATGCTGGAAACGATGTGCCCAAAGAAGAGGGAAATGAGGATGCCTTAGAGGAAGATGACGATGAAGACGATGACGAGCCTGAGGAGGCCATAAGGCCTGTTTCCAAACTAAGGGCAGTGCCGCTAAACTTTATTGGGGAGTATCTTAAGGGCATAGCAAAGGCCCAGATTGACGAGCCTAAAGCCAAGCCCCAAGAGGAGGAAAATGCTGTCCCTAAGCCGTCTTCTGAAGCTAAAGAAGAGGCTGTCCCTGCGCCAGCAAAGGCTGAAGCCCCTAAGGAAAAAGCGCCTGCGCTAGAGCAGCTTAAGCCTGCCGAAGACACTAAGGCTGAGGGGGCAAAGGCTCCTGACCAGCCCAAGGTTATTATGGCTAAACCTATTGACGAGCCCAAGCCAGTACAGGCAAGACTTGTTGCTGAAGAGGATAAGAAGCTTGGAGCAAAAAGCGAGAATCTCCCGACGGAGAATGAGAATTATTCGATGTTCCACAAGAGGCCGCAGCCCCAGAAGATAAAGTCCTTTGCGACCTTCCAGGGCCTGAAGAGGGAAATCGAAGAGACGTTCGATAGGCTGTCTAAGCAGGAATTGTTGACGTTCCTGACGATATACCAGCTCGAGGACGATATGAATAACGTGTCGTACACCGACGTGGCCGAGAAGCTGAAACTGTCCGAAGGATGCATAAGGACATATATCAGCTCTCTAATCCGGAAGGGCGTTCCCGTCGAGAAGAAGAAATTCAACAACAAGCTCGTGCTGCTTTCTGTCCCGAAGGAGTTTAGGGAATTGAACCTGAAGAAGCAGCTTATGGCCAATTATTATAGGGCTGATCCTTACCAGCCTACCCTCAAGGAATCATTTTGATGCTCTGAGGGAAGCATTTGGCGTTCTACGACGCTCACTTTTGATGCTTTTCTTATATTTTTTCTCCTTTCTGGCAGATAATGGCCTTTGTATATGCTAATTTCCGCATGGGTTGTGCATAAGATGTGCATAGAATGTGAATGCAGGGCATTTCAAGATTCCATTAGGGTATAATTCGTCCCTCACTTCTGCTGTTTTATTGCGATTTTATGCTGCAGGCTACTCTTAATTTGTGGCTGGTTCTTACTTTCCTTCTTGAGAGCATTATTTGTCATCAATATTCATCTTTAGTGATACTTTTTGGCATAAAAGTATCCCTCACTTTTTGTGTTTTTACTATATTTTCTCCTTTTTTTATCCTCTTCATCTATATTTTTTGCATAAATTGGTTGTACTACAAGTTAGTTGTACTACAAATTATGTGCATAAACATGTGCATAATATCCCTCTTTTTTCCGGCTGTTTCGGAATTATGTGTTTAGAATCGGAAATAATCTGCATAATCTCGGAATTATGTGTTTAGTTTCGGAAATCTTCCGGTTCTGCCGGAATTATGTGTTTAGTTTCGGAAATATGTGCATAAATTTCGGAAAAATCATCGCTCTTTTTCAGGATGTGCATAAACTTTTTCTCCCTCGGAATTATGTGCATAAGATGCGTCTATAGACGCGTCTATAGACGTCTACGACGCGTCGGTAACACGTCTATAGACGTCTACGACGTGTAGGTAACGCGTGTGCATAATCACCAAAACATTTAATAATGTGTTTGCTTTCTAATTTTGTATGCTCAGCTGGCTATTCAAAAGAAACAAGGACGTAAGCCATATCCATTCAAGGCTTGACCAGAACTTCTCGCGGGTTAGGGAAGACATGAATGCAATCGGCAAGTGGATTCACCACTTCAATTCTAAGCATGATGACCATGACAAGATGTTCAAGATCATAATGAAAAGATTGAACAGCATTGAAGCTCAGCTTGAAAATCTCAGCCAAAATGATGTTGAGGAAATTTCAGAAGATGAAGAAGAGGATGAGTTGCCTTCAACATTGACTCTTGACAAGTCTTCATGGGACTCGCTGACCGAAACCCATCAGAAGATCTGCCTCCAGATTGCTGCTGTCCAGAAAGAACTTCCAAACCAATGGATAAGCCTGAAATATCTAGCGCAGGAAATGTATCCTGACAAAGGCTACAATCAAGTAAGGTCAACACTTTCACAGTACATATCTAGCTTGGAAGATTTAGGGTACGTCAAAAGGATGAGAAAAGGCAAGCAGGCCTATGTTTTCTCAACCACTAAAAATCCTTGCCTTAAAGAAAAGAAAAAGGTAGCTGAGAAAGCCAGGTCAAAATGAGATTCTTATTGCCTCTATTTTTGTTTTTGATTCTAATATTAACAGCTTGTAGTACAACTGAGGATGTAGTACAACCCTCTCCTATTGATAATAACCAGGAACCATCGCCAGCGGAACTGCCTAAAGAAATGACGCCGGAACTCTGCGAGTCAGCCCGCGGCAAGTGGACTGAGTGCGGGTCGCCTTGCGCCGGCATGGGTGAGCAGTTCTGCATAGAAGTCTGCGAGCCTATGTGCCAGTGCGGCGGAATTGCCGGTTTTGGGTGCCCTGAAGGATATCATTGCAGATTGTCTGGAAAGATAGCCGATGAAATGGGCAAATGCATACTTAACTAATCTAAATAATTAAACGTATTCAATTCCGCCGAAGCTCTTCTGATGCATATCGTAAAGGTTTTCCCATGCCTTTCTTTCGTTGCCTGAAAGCTCTGATATGAATTCCTTAAGTTTCCTGCCGTTTGCAACATACAATAAATATGTCTCTGCTGCCAGCTCGTCGCTTCCAGATTTAAGCCTATCGAACCTCTCATTCTGCCCAAAAAGGTAGTCTGTGGCGAAAGGCTGATGCATTTGTCTTGACCATGTCTGGAGCTTAAAGTCCAAATCCGGGTCGAAATGCTTAAGATTCTCATAAACTGCGTGGCCTGTCTCGTGCAATAACAATCCCCTGAAGTTCCTTTTTGCGCCGTTCATTACGAAGTTGAACATATGCACTGCTGGATCCTCATACTGCGAACATTTGGCGCCGCCACTGCCCCAGCCGCCCATCGTTAACTCCTTGAAATGCCTGTGCCCAAAATGGTGCCTTGGAAGTATGCCATATATTGAAATTGTGTCTTTCAGGACGCCTTTCCTTAAATCGGTATATTCATCAATTCTAAGCTCAACGCCCCTTTCATTAAGAAATGATCTTAAAATGTCTTCGTGCTCCTTGCTGTATTTCTTCTTGTAATAGTGTCTGTCAGTCTGTTCGCAGAATTCGTCAAAGTCCTCCTTTTGGACTGGCTCAATCTGCACTGTGCCTCCGCCGCCAGAGAGGTTGTCCATAATATAATACTTACCCCCCATCAGGCCTGCTATGGAATTGAACCTTAGCTTGCGCTCAAGCTCTTTCGGCAGCTCGCCTGGCTTGAACCAGTCGCCCTGCATATCTCTCAGTTCTTTTGGGATTATGGTGTGCATTTTGGATAACCCGAATCTGCTCTTAATGCTCTGACTTAATTTATATACTTGCCGGTAGTAACAAACTGGCGGATAGCTATTCGTTTAGTAAGGTTCTGGCTGCTTGTTCTTTCTACCAATCTGTCTCCTTCGGTTTTTCTAATCGCTAAAAATTGGGCAGATTTAGATAGTGCATTCTGCCAAAAATTATTTTACTTGATTTTGAACTATCTTCGGATTTGAAAATCGGCAGGCCGAATCCAGCAATTGATTTTCCAGATGCCTACAAAAACATCAGAAAATTGCGATAATCTTTTCGCGGTTTACCTATCCCCAGAGACAAGAATAAGGCCATCCGTGATAATTATCTTCGTATTCTGCCTCTATACGCCTTAAAAACCTCGAATTAGCGAGTTGCACTACAAACCTCTCTAAATAATTATCGCGTCTAATGCATATTAGGTGTGATTTCCGAAAAGTAGATAAATTCTGGCGTATTCAAAAAACGTAAGAGGTGAAAGCATCCTAGAAAAACTTCAGACTGAAATCAAGCTAAGGGGTTTCAGCAACAAGACTCTTCTTGCGTACACTTCTTTCAATCAGATGTTCTTGGACTTTGCCAAAAAGACCCCGGACCAAGTAACGCAAGATGATCTCAAGCTTTTCATAGCTCACCTTATGTCGGAGTTGTACTACAAACCGTCTTCTGTAAATCTTGCTCTTTCTGCTATAAGATTCTACTATGAAGAAATATTAAAACGAAAAGATATGTTCATTGACATCAAGCCGCCTAAAATGGAGAAAAAGTTGCCAATTGTCCTGACTAAATTAGAAGTCAAAAAGCTTTTGGAATCGACTAAAGGTTTTAAGCATAGACTTCTGATAGAAATGATGTACTCTTCTGGCCTGAGGGTTTCAGAGTGCGTCAGCATAAAGCTCAATGACCTTGATTTTGACGAAAAGATGGCTAGGGTAGTCAGTGGGAAGGGAAAGAAGGACCGAAACGTCATATTATCATCCAACCTTGTGGACCATATCAAAGAGTATGTTTCCCAAAGAAAAGAGGATTCGCCTTACCTGTTCCCCTCAAGAGGAACCCACTTATCGATTCGCCAGGCGCAGGGCGTAGTGAAGGGCGCAGCTAAAGAGGCCGGCTTAAAGAAACGAGTCTTCTGCCATGCTCTCAGGTCAAGTTTTGCCACCCATCTCTTAGAGGCCGGAACCGACATAAGGGTCATCCAGGAGCTTCTCGGCCATGCAAATCTCTCGACGACAGAAAGGTACACAAAGGTTTCCACCGAGCAGCTGAAAAAAGTAAAAAGCCCTCTCGATTCCTTATGATTTTATCCACAAAGTTAATAAACACATAATTGATTTCTTTGATTTATGGTAGGACTATTCTTTTCACGGAAACCAAAGGCGCCTAAAGAGGAAGATTTTGAATTTCTCGACGACAAAAAGAAGGGTCAAGAGGATATAGAGATTGATATCGAAGAGCCTGAAGACCGTTTTGTCAAAGAGCAGCCCAAAAAGCTGGAGACTGTAAAAGAAAGGCTTGAAAGGCTTAGCGGCTCAAGTTTCAGCTCGATTTCTAACGTAAGGAGGAGGCTTGAAACACTGCATGATATGCCTTCCGTTGCGCCTAAACCCCTTAGCGATAGGTTCTATAGAGAGAAAGTTGCCGAGGAGAAAAAGGTCGATTTGCCAGAAAATGAGACTATAAGAAATGTAGAGGCGGCACTTAGGAAAGTCGAGACTATCAGGCAGAAAATGGACAAGAGCAACTCGTTCCTCAGCTACTTTTACGACCTGAAGAAAGCCGAAGCTGAGCTGGTTGCAGCCCTGAAAAATGCAGAAGAACAGATGGTTGACTTGCCACCTCACTTGGCGCCAAAGGTAGAGCAGGCAAAAGCCAAGATGAGAAACGTCCAGTAATCTTTAGCCATTTCTTAAATCTTTTAATTATTAAAAAAAGAAAAGGGGTTTGTGGGGATGCCTCATTTTTTGAGGATTTCTTTGAAAACTTTCATGAAATTTTTTTTGAAAATTTCATATTCCTTTTGGCCGTTTTCAGTCAGGTTATAGAGTTTTTTTCTCCCTATCTTCTTGTGCTGTATGAGCTTTTTCTTACGGAGATATTTGAGGGCGGGATATATTGTTCCAGGGGTTAATTTGGAACCTTTTTTTAATCCTATAACCTGCGCGAGATCATCCCCACATAGCTTTTTTTCCCTCAGTTCATGTAGTATCTGGAACGCTAAAAATCCCTTCAGATGTAAATGCTGTAATCGCTCGTCGTTCCTCATCAGTAACCTGCTATTATTGTGGGCTCAGATATTTATAAATATTTATATAGTGTAACCTATATATTGATTATACTATATATTGTTTATCAAATATATTTCTTATCCTATATATTGGTTGAGCAATAAATAGATGAAATTTTATGAAATGAATCTTTTAATTTTTGACTAAATCTTTTAAGCTAGATTTTTGACTGGATCTTTTAAGCAAAAACTAAAAATTAAAACTTGCCTGCTTTTCTTCCTTAACATAAGAGCATACCCTATTTTTACCCGCGTGCTTTGCCTCATATAATGCAGCATCGGCTGTCGTGATTAAATCTTCAGCCTTATGGCATACAAATGGATAGTTTGAAACGCCCATGCTAATTGTTCTCCTATTTATTGCCGTCGGGAATTCGCTGCTCATAACCCGTATCCTAAGCCTGTCAGCAAGCTTCGCCGCCACCTCTGGATATGTATCATACAAGATTATCGCAAGCTCTTCACCGCCATACCTGTAAAGCGAATGCCTCTCTTCTGCCCTTAAATTTGATTCTATGGTGCCTGTTATGTCCCTCAGCAGATCATCGCCGGCCTGGTGGCCAAATGTATCGTTATAGCTCTTGAAGTCGTCTACATCAATCATTATGAGGCTTACGGGCCTTCCATACCTGTCTCCTCTGGAGACTGCTGCTGCTATGTCTGCATCGAATTTCCTTCTATTGTAAATGCCGGTCAAGCCATCC
>CAYHOW010000019.1:0-16111 GCA_964358335.1 Candidatus Woesearchaeota archaeon | reverse complement strand
GGGAATAGAGGCTACGAGGCTGAACGCTTACTTGGTAGCGTCTTTCTTAGGAGAAGTGGCCAACAAGGAAATTCCTAAAACTTTAGAGGAGGTGGCTGACGCTGCCAAGTCGAACCGAGTCGTTGTCTGCGGGGGCCTGACGCCGGGGCAAACTTCTGACGGGACGACGGCGATGATAGCTGACTATTTGGATGCCGATGTTCTTATCAACATGACGAACGTCGACGGGCTGTTCACCAAGGATCCTAAAAAATTCAAGGATGCCAAGTTCATACCTAAACTGTCTCACGATGATTTCAAGAGGATAATCGACAAGATAGAGAAGAAGCCGGGCATGCATTTCGTCTTGGACCATATGGCTGCGGAGATATGCAGGAAGGCGAAGATAAAGGTCGTGGTGATGAAAGGCGTAGTCAACCTGAAGAGGTTCATTGAAGGCAAAAGATTTAAAGGGACGATAATCAGTTAGAACAGATTATAATAGCAAGGGGTACAGAGATGTCCACAAGCCAACAGAGGACATTATTTGAAATCAAGAGGGTCGTGGTGACTGAAGAGAAGCTGAGGGGCGACAAGATAAGGATTCCTTATGTGTGCAGCAAGAAATCCATTGAGGCAATAGACATGGTGGAATTATTCAGGACAGAAGGCTGGAGAATCTAGCCATTCAGCAAATTCTTGGCATCTTCCAAAAGCATTTCACTTAGGCATGGCAGCCAGCATCTCTTTCATCCTTCTCAAAACAGTCTGCTTGTCAAGAACGCAGAAAGTGTCACTATCATCTTCAGGCAAATCCTCAATCCTTTTCATGGCATTTTCAACATGGTGCATGCCAGACTCCTTATTGCCAATCTTGAGATAGTTGACGCCAACTGCAAACTCAAGGACAGGCAGGTCCATCACTTCCATGGCCACCTTGTAAGCTTTCACAAGAGCCGCATAGTCACCGTTGCGTTCAAGCAGCATGGCGTAGGACTGGAACCTGGAAGGATCAGATAGGAAATTCTTGATGAAAAGATCCTGATTCTCCTTATCATTGCCAGAATCGAACCTCAAATCTTCAAGATTGTCCATTTCGCAGTCGTCATCATCGCGTTCCAGCATGCCGTCTATCTGTTTCTGCGGCACTCCCATCCTTCTGGTGCGCCTGGTGAAGTTCTTCTTGTACCTTTCATCCTCTTCGTCGCTGTAGAGGTTGAAGTAATAGGGTAGCCACTTGACATATGCCTGCGAGTCGCCGAGCCATGAACGGTTGTCTATGGACCACAAGATATGGCCGAGCACGAGCTTGAGCTCATGGTGCGTGATGCTTCCGCCTTGGAGCACAGAACTGAGCTCGAGCATGATGTCCTTTTCGAGCCCATCATCAAATGAGTCCAATGGGTTGAGGTAATCCTTCTTTATCTTCTCAACCGCAGCAATCACATCCTTATCGGTAAGCTTCCTGTCATCAAGGAAATTGTCCATGACAGCGCTCTCAACAGTGAAAAGGTAGGTAGCGTAATCCATTTCCATCCCTTCCAGGTTCTTGAGCCCCTTTGCCTCAGCAGTGTCCTCAAGGAGGAGCTCTCCTAGCGGAACGAAATAGTCATCGTCAATGGCTTCATCGCCATCATCCTCTGCAAAAAGATTCTCGTCGTTCAATCTGGAATTTGCCTCATCCACAGAGAACGATTCAGGGTCATAGCCTTCACCAAGCCAGTCAACAATCAAAGAATCGTATTCCTTATGCTTTTTGTCCTTCCTGACGTTAAGGAGATGCTCGAAGCCGTAGACGCCGCCGCAGTCTTCCGGAGGGCAGGCTCTCTCGCCACCAATGCAGCAAGGGACGTCTTTGAGCTCGTCCGCATCAAGCACTTTCTCTATTTCCAACGTATGCTCCCAGCAATCGCCAAGGTCATAGGCATAAGTGAACGGCTCATCGCCGCTAGAGACATAGTCAGCCACCTTCTCTATAGAGACATTTTTCTCGTCCTTGCAGTTCATCGAGGATTCAGGGTCCGGCTCTTCAAAGCATAGGTCTCCTACATGGAATTGGTAGAGGTGATAGTTATCCCACCCCATGACTGCCTGGATTGCCTCGTGCAACTGATGGAACGTAATATCGTCCTTGACCACGAATCGCCTCCATATCTCAGGAGTTATGCCTTCCAAACTTACTTTGAATTGTATCGCCTTTGCCATACGCTCACCTCTGCGGGTTTATGTTTCACTGACAGAACTATGCCAGATTTATAATGGTTTCGCATAGGAAGGTGGAAAATAAGTATATGGAGATAGGAAACGAATCAAGCGAATGAAACCTCTTAATTTAGCCGTTTCCGGAACTCTCCGCGCATTCTTCCGCAACCAAAAGAAAGTTTCCGAAAAATCATCATCCCAGTTTATTAAGGGCAGCGACATCCAAGTTTACATCATGCAGATGTCCACAAACATAGAAGCAATAAGCAACGGAACCGAAGAATTGATCCCAGAAACCTTTAAAAGTAGGAAAATTCTTACTTTAGGCATGGCAAACAAGACAAAGAGGCACAGCGCATTGGCTACAGTCACAGTATCAGAGAAAGGGCAGATCTCAATTCCGGTGGAGATGAGGGACGACCTTAAGATAAAGAAAGGCGATAAGCTCGTGCTTCTAAACTTAAGAGGGCAGATTATTCTGGAGAAGGAAAAATCATTCTTCGACAAGTGGGACGATGATTTTGGCGATACATATCTATTGAGCATGGACTCACTGAAAGACGTCTGGGACAATAAGCAAGATGCAGAATGGAGCGAAAGATTATGGAAGTCAGCCAAAAAGAAATAGTCTTGATGCCGTGCCCGTATTCGGATTTCAACGATTGTAAGATAAGGCCAGCTATTATTGTATCAAACAATCATATCAATAAGAGCATAGCAGACTGCATAGTTGTCCCGTTGACATCTGCAATAAGGGATGCCCCATATTCCATAATAATTGGCAGTGATGATTTGGACGACGGAGATTTAGAGCAAGTCAGCATGGCAAAGATCAACAGGATATTCAGTATAAAGAAAGATAAGATACTGAAAAGGATAGGATCCGTCAACGACAGCATTTTCGACAAGATAAGGGAAGAGATAAGGAAAGCTATCTAGCCTTTCCAGAACAGGTGCTTCAGCTTCATCCTTTCCCTGACGCGTCTAGGATAATGTGTCCATCCTATCTTGCCTTCCGCATCTACGGATATCTTCCCTGAATAGAGAAGGTAATCTATTATCAGTGAGAAAGTCTGGTACATCATCTTCTTTGGCAGGCGTTCCCACATCTGCTTCTTCCTGTACTCACCATCGTATTTTCGTATGAACTTCTCCACCATAAGGACAGTATCGAGCCGCGGAAACCTCAATACCTGAGTCATTTGTATCTGTTTTTGCATTATATCAGATGATATAACCATATATTTGAAGTTTTCTTTTGAATTTTGGAATAGATTCAACTACTGAAGCTCGGCCCTCTTCACCAAGAACCTTACTACGTTCTTGCTTTCCTCTTTCAATTCGGAATCAAGGATTATAATTTTTCTCTTGAACTCCGGACAATTTAGAACTAAGCTCTCTGCCTCTCCGCCTTCAAAGGCAATGTTAATCCCATTTTTTTTGTTAAGCTCGACCAGCTTATCTACATCTTCAGATGTTATCGTTCTGCCCACCCATCTCTTGTCCAGCCCGTCAGCTGCGACGCTGGAAAGTATAAACTCGAACTTATTTTCCAGCAGTGTCCTCATCACAAGCTCCTGGCCCATATGCCATAATGGGGCGAATATCTTCAATCCTAACTTGTCGCAGACCTTCTCCACCCTGTCCCTCTGGTAGGAAGAGAATATCGCGCCTACGACGACACCTTCTATATGATATTTCTGCTTCGCTTTCGATAGAGCAATTTCCAGGTCTTTCAGCTCATCCTCCTTCTCGCCTGCAGTCTCCTGGATTATGATAGGCACTTCCATCGCTTCCGCCTGCAGCGAAGCCAGATCAACGTTAGGGGTATGGAACATGTAGGAGTCGGGGTTCTTTGACTTCATCGTTATCAGGCACTCAATCTTGTAGTTCTGCTTCCTCATTATGTGCATGGCTAAGCAGGAGTCCTTTCCGGAGCTGAACATCACTCCTAATCTTACATTATCGGTCGAGTACAAGCTTTTAAGATATTCCGAGCGGAGCTTGAACTTGTTCTTCTTCGTCAACGCCTGCAACGCCTTGTCCAGCCTGCTGCCGTACTGCGCCGCCTTTCGTTTTCTCTCGGCGAACTTCTCGTCCAGCCCTAAATCATTGGCGACGTCTCTGAGTATCGCTTTAACCCTATCCTTTTCCATCTTATGCTTTGCAGGGATCTTCAGTGCGTAATCGCAGAGCTCTTTATCAAGGAAAGGCGCACGAAGCTCCATGTTATTGTTCATCGTTATCACGTCGTCCCTGTAGGTGTCCCTTTCATAAATCTTCCTCAGCCCGGACAGGCATTCCTTGTTGACATCAGAGGACTTCTTGTGGCGGTCATAGCCGGCAAATATCTCCTCGCTGCCCAACCCAGAGAATATCACTCTGATGCCGTCTTCCCTCGCCATTTCGCAAGCGGCATAGAATGTCATTCCGACGCCCACCTTGACGACATTGTTGTCCTCTATCAATGGAACGACAATCTTAAGGTTCTCCTCAACATCTCTCAAATCAAGGGTCTTCACTTTCAGCTCAAATCCGTAAGCCTCAGCAACCTCTTTAGCCCACGATAAGTCTTCAGGAGCCTGAGAATTGCCATCGACGTAAGCGGCAGTGTAGCAGGTAAAATCAACGCCAAGCTTCTTGCACACAAGCGCGATTATAGAGGAGTCCAATCCTCCGGAGAAAAGTATTCCAACCTTCTGGTCTGGTATCCTTTTTGCGACAGCGTTTACGACCAAGCCGAGAACCTCTTTCTTCATCGTACCGTAGTCTTTCCTGTGCTGCGGTTCTAGGGAGAAGAAATCCCTCTCGACAGTTTCATATCTGTCATTCTCAATGTCATAAATAAGGATAGTCCTGGGATTTAGCTCCTCGATATTTCTCGCATTAAAATGCCTGAGCACTTTGCTTTCCGAACAGAAAAACAGCCCGTTGCCTTTAGAAATCCATAACGGCTTCAAGCCCAGAAGGTCCCTTGCGAGCATCAGCTTTCCATCCTTGAGGTAAGCGAACGCGAAGACGCCGTCAAGCTCTTCCAGGGCGTTGATGCCTTTCATATCCAGCAAGTTCAGCAGCACTTCAGTGTCGTTCTCCGCATCGAGACCGTACTTCTCGTCAAGCTCTCTCCAATTGTAGATTTCACAGTTGGCGGCCAATACAGATCTGTTGCCTTGCACAGGCTGTGGGACATAGCCGACGATGGAGTGCAGGCAGTGCCCGAGCAGCCCATCCTCTGAAGTATCAAAGAGTTTCAAGTCATTTAGATTTTTAGAGGCCAATATTTTTTTCCCGTCTGAAATGCCGAAGCAGTCCATTCCGCGGTTCTTGATTATCTCCAATCCGGAGACTATCTTAGGCACTTTTTCCTCGCAGTTGAACGAACCGATTATTCCGCACATTATACACCATCAAGAATCAGGCACCCTTAAATATCTATTCAGGGCTTGTTCCACCTGTTCGCAGCCCTCAGCTGGCGCAGCATCTCGTCCCTCTCGGCTTCCATCCGCCTCTCCCTTTCCTTCCTCATAGCTTCAGCGTAATTAAAATTGGGATTAGCATTGTTATTATAGGAAGGGCCCAGGTTTTTCATTATTGAATAGACCACCTGTTCGATGTCTGGCATTCCCATGCCAAGCTTCTTATCCAACGAAAGGCGCAGGTAATATTTTCCGGCATTGGTGAGCTCGACAAGATCTATGAGATTAGATTCAGTGACATTATCGTCAAGGTCAAGATTATCCAATGTGGCTGTTGCTACAGGCGTATCCTTGAAGAAGTCACCAACAGAGCCAGAGCCCTTGAAATTTATGCAGAGCATGTGGGCGAAGCTGCTGTAGGGGAACAATGATTGCCTTCCCATTGCATCTTCAAACTCTTCGAACATCTGTAGGTAAGTTTTGAGTTTTGGTATCATCATGGGATACTTGGGGGTGTCGGAGATTTTCAGTTCGGGGTAATCGTTCTTTAGCTGATTGAACTTTCTTCCGGCAAGATTCAGGTGGCGTATCATATCATCTGGCCGCTTGTCGACATCGATATGAAGCGTCCGCGTTCTAGTGGGCGTGGAGCAGTCTAGCTCAACTGTATACTTGTTCTTATCATGCGTCCTGACAAATATGTCTTTCATCTTACTTCCTGTTCCCGGCCCTTAGCAATTTCCTCATCCTTTCCCTTTCAGCATCAAGCATCCTCTTATTGTCGTATATTGGAGGTGACGGATATTCTGGCCGGTTGCCGCCATAGAGGTTCCTGTAGACAGAATCGATTACTCCGCTTATTGAATCAACGCTCATTTTAGGAAACCCTTCTATCATTTTTCCGGCGATGTAATACCTCAATGCGAAGTTATTCTCGTCGAACATCTCGATTAGGTCTACAAGCCTGCTCTCGACTACCTCGTCAGTGATGATGGAGATATCGTCGTGTATTATCTTCAATAGCGGATTTTTTAGCTTAATGTTATGCCATGTGCTATTGCCCATCGACTTTATCAGCGTGCGCATCAGCGGTGAGCATTCGACTGTTAAGTTAGCATAATATTTCTGGTAGAACGGGACATACAATGTCATGTCAGGGTCCCTGGACATAAGGAGGTGGTGTCCGGCAACAAGGCTGTCGCACATTTTTATATCCTCGTAGAGCGTGTAAGCGACCCTCATCACGTGCCTCTCATTGTGTGGGTCCTTGAACACTATCAGCCTTGCTGGCCCATATGCTACAATGAAAGAGCTATTGTCTGGGGATGGGAATGTTACGCAAACATGGCTGTCCATCTTATTCCTTCCTGTTCCCCGCCCTGAACCAGTCAAGGAACTCTTCGCCTTGGCGCCTGAGAAGCTCTCTGTTATATTCTCTGCTATAAGGCGCAGGCTGTTGTGGCTTAGGGTCAACCTTTTCACGGGCTATCCTGATGAGGCGATTGTTCTGTTCTGCAGTCAGGTAAGGGAACGCAGAGGAGAGCCTATCCTCAAGCATATAAATCTGATCAGAGCCATATAGTGGTATCAGGTCCACGAACTTGCTTTCAAGGATTTCGCCACGCAACGATTCCTTCTCGCAGAATATCTTTGTTACGGGCAGGTCGAAAACAAGGCTGGCCCATACATCTTCCTTGACCTGCTTGGCCAGGTCAAACAGGAAAAGTGAGTAATTAAAGACCTTGCCGCCATGCGCCTCCGCAATCACAGGAATATAGGCCTTTACCTCATCGTCAGCGGCAGAGAGCAAGCCGGCTGCCTGCATTGGATGCGCACACTTCTTTAAGCCTAGATAAAGATTGTAAGCGGCCATGAACCTGTCTTTTTCAAGGTCCCATGCCTTATGCACGTCCATCCTGACTGACTCGTAGCATATTGAGAAATGCCTATTTTCCTGGTCGTGGTATTTGATTACGAAATTGCCTTCCATTTCACTTCATGTTGATATATAACCTATTTATAAGGTTTTTTGTCACTTCCAAGTCGAAAAAACGACGAAAAGGCTTAAATACTTGGGCATATTATAGTCTAGCATAGCAGATTAATCAAGTCAGCAAGGCTCAGGAATTGCATACAATCATAACACTGATTTCTATAATGATGGGATATTGGAGGTGGCAAGAATAAACCTATTTCGCAAATCTTATGTTGGAAAACATAAAAGTTTAAATAAGAATATAATATTACAAACAAAGAAAAGGGGGATTGAAATTCTATGACAAGAAGCACGAAAGAAGACTTATTGGAACTGCTCAGGACAGGCAGATTTTCACGTGAGCAATTGGCTGAAAGGCTTGAAGTGCACACGTCTACAATAGGGAAATGGATAGGCATGCTTAAGCAGGAAGGCCATAGGATAACCAAGGACCTGACCGACAGCCATAGAGTCAATTTCAGCTATGATCCATCCCTGAGTGAGATTGTTGAACGGCAATTGATGAAACTCCCCACGAATTCATTTTCAAATCCCGAAGTTATTCCGATAAAGAGCGAGGATGATTATGCTATAGGGTTTGCAAACACGGTTTTTGCCGGAGGGATAACAAATAAGGAATTATTTCGTAACTTCTTGAGATATGCAGAGGCAACATCCGTTGATGCGATTGTGCTTACTGGAAACGTCGTCTACATGGACCTGACTAGATATTCTAAATTCAAGCCGGACAGGGCGACAAACTCCGAGGTTAACTTGGACTACAGGCTAATAAATTATCCAAGCACCGTTGTCAAGTCTGGCCGTGACCCTAAAAAGCTTCTTGAGGAAAACAAGCCGGTCTATGTCACGTTCAAGGAAAGGCTGGACATGGTGATAAAGAACTCATTGCCGCAATTGTTCGTTGACGAGAACGGCCAGCCTCTCTATCAGGGCCCTGTATACATTACGTTAGGGGATATGGAAGAGGAGCTGGCAAGGCAACATACGAACGAGCTTGTAAGGATTGAGAGGGTAAAAGAGACAGAGTATGTTAACAGCCAGATAAGGGAGCTCAAGGACAAGAAGAAAGGCCTGACGAAGATTATCTCGCAGAGCTCGAAGAGGATGAGAAAAGCGCAGGATAAGATACCTGAACTCGCTTCTGCAAGCGAGGGCTCTGAAGACGACAAGATCGACGAGAATGATGTAGTCTATGCTCTGGACCAGGAGATTGGTAAGCTGGCCGAAGAGAGGAAAAGCTTGACATCCCAGATAGATGAGTGGGAGCAATACAAGTCAAGAGTGATAATGACCAATACTGATGAGGACTATATTAAGATAGGGTCTTCGCAGATGAGGGGCTATATAATCCAAAGGATTGAGAAGGCTATCCCAAAATCAAAAGTTATCTCGACTGGCGAGGCATACGTGCAGCTTAACGGCCTGGTAGGCAAGATCATACCGTGCGCGAACAAGCTCAGCGGGGGCCCTTCAGACACATTGATGGCAAGGCTTAAGAGGAAGACTGCATCTGACCTGCACCAAGGCGGAGACGAGATTGACTTCGTCATAGGGGGAGGCCTTAGTCCGGAATATTCAAGGGAATATCTCACAACAAATGGCATAAGTGGCACAAGAACAATATCAGTGACGCAGTTGCCGACCTGCATCGACTCAAAGGCATGTGAAAGCAAGAGTGCAGGAAAAGTTAGGACTTCTGGAGACGATCTGGCCAAGCTGGCACAGCATCCCGACTTCAAGTCAGGGGCGATTGTGCACAGATACATCAGCGGCATAATGACTACCCAGAACCTGAGGGAAGAGTTCCTTACGAACGGAGAGGTGTTCAAGGACAACAGCAGCATAGTTAACTATTCGGTTGCGCATATGGCGATATTCGGCGACCAGCATTGGGGCTCAAAGTACATGAGCATTATTGAGACTGATACGGACATTTTATCAACTTACACTGTCGCGCAACAGATGCTGAGAGAGATTGGCGCCCCGATACTTGCAATCGCCTCGCTCGGAGACGAGACGCAAGAAAAAAACTATGACACGTCTGCAGAAGGGCATCCTGACCTCTTGAGACCTTCACAGGTGAGAATGAAACTTGAAAGGATAATCCAGATAGAAGATGTCGCAAAGAGAGAGAATGGGATGAAAAAGCTTGCTATGCTGCAGGCATTGAGGACCGGGCTGCTAATGCCGCAGGACCAGCTGCACGAATACCTCAATGCGCTCGACTATGACTTGATAAGGGAAACAATAAAGAGGGCTGATGAGGTTGGCCTTTACGGGCCGAGCTACCTCATAATAAATGGGAACCATTGCGCACACACGACATTTGGAATGTATATAACCGCACCGCTTATCGCAAGAGAAGTCAAGCTAAGGCTAGGCATAAAAGACGACGAGATGGTCATGGAAGATCATCTCCTGCAAAGGGTAATGGCGCCTATGCTTGGCTCAGAGGGATTGTATGCGGAGCTTTGGGGTGTCGCGCCCGGCGTCGAGCATGGGGACATACTCGACAGCAAGGGAAGCCGAGAGAAGGCGCTCACGCAGAGCGAGCATTATCTATACGCATTATACGCAAGGCACAAGCAGACAAGCGCAAAGAGAGGGGACAATATGAAAGGGTCCAGGGATGCGTTCAACAGCAGGGGGCAGGCCTTCAGGTTCACTGACGGAAGGGATTACATTGTGCTTTCTGGCCACGACCATATGGCTGGGGAGACATCTTCGAAGAGAGGTGAGCATCACCGAGGAATGTGCTTCATGCAGAGAAACGGCTACGGCGAGAAGTTGGACTATGGCGCACCTACAATAGGATTCCACGTCAAGGGTTTCCCGGTCGGAGGATATAAGGCAGGGCCAGTAGTTACTATTGACTTCCCATTAGAATACCTGCAAAAATGGGCGACAGAGAAGCCAGCCATAAACACAGAAAGGCTGTTCCATAACTCTGTCTGCAAGGCAAGAAAGAAAGAATAGCATTTCTTCCTTTTCATTTTATTTTTGAGGCGAACAGGTTTAGTGTGTTCTCCGTCTCTTTCCAGTACGAGCACTTGTCTTTCCAGTGGCCTACCCTGAAGATGTTCGGGTGCGAGACGCGTTCGTTCCATGGATAGTTGAACAATATGACTGGTATGCCGAGCTTGGCTACCTCCAATGCTATCTCCCCGCAGTCCTCGATGAGGCAGTGCAGCCCAAGATGCCTGGCCAAGTATGCCTTGCGGAGATGCTCGGACGATATCTCGCGTTCGAGCTTAGAGCCTGAACCGACAAAAAATAAGTTCTTGGCAGAATATTTTATCTGGTTCTTGAGGAGCCATTCCATCGTTATCCCGGTCTGGCTTACAGCCCTAGCGGTGATGAGATACCTCTCGAAGCTGTACCTGTCGAGCACGTACCTGCCTACGGGCATAGCAGGTATTTCCATCAGGAATCCGTCTGAGATTATCTGATTAAACATATCCTCCGCCTTCTCTTTGGGAATCCCGAACGCTTCCCAGAAATAATATGATTTCCAATCCCCTATATTGAGGTTTAGGCCGAACGGCTGGAGGTTGAGCCTCTTGACGACAGACTCGTGCGTTGCAGCGAGCACGTTATCGATATCAATTCCGACTTTCATTAGAATCAAGCATAAAAAAACTTTATAAAGGTATATATGCCTTTCGATAGCTATGGCGATAGTGGTGACAGGAACTCCGGGGACAGGGAAGACAGAGATAGCCAAGGCCATAGCGAAAAAGCTTAAGATGAAATATATCGATGTGAATGATGTCATCGACAGCAACAATCTCAAGGAATTTTACGACAAGAAGAGGGACACCTACGTTGTCGACGAGAAGAAGCTTTCCAGAATCCTGATAGGCATGATTAAGATGGACAGCGGCATAGTCATAGACTCGCACATGGCGCACGAGGTGCCGCCTAAGTACGTCGACCTCTGCGTCGTAACCAAGTGCGGACTGAAAGAGTTGAAAAGAAGATTATCTAAGCGCGGCTACCATGAAGGCAAGATAAAGGAGAACATGGACGCCGAGATATTCGACATCTGCATCGAAGAGGCGAGAGACATGGGGCACAAGCTGCTGATCATCGACACGACGAAGAAGAAGGCGCTGAAACTGGTGGAAAGCCTGCTGAGCTAATTTTTCTTAGATGTCATCCTTCTTACTTTCCTTCGTATGGACTTGTCGCGGCCGAATATGTTTTTGGACCTCTTGAGCGTATATTTGGTCAGGTACCTCAGTGTCAGTATGGCTCCGGTAAGCTCGAACGTGCCGGGGGCTATTATGTATATGCCTGTGAACAGGTAAGCGAGCTTGGACTCCTTGGGATGCTCCATGACGTACTTTATTTTCTTCTTTATGGCGGCGATGTCCTGCTGTATGAACTCATACACTTCAGTCTGCTGCACCTTGTCCAAGACCTTAAGCAGCTGCCTCCCCGTGATCATCATCGTGTCGGTGTTGCCGATAGACTTGACGAACAGCTTCAGGAGCCTCTGCGCCTCTATGAGAAGGGTTCTTGTGTCGAGAAGGTCCATCCTATCGCGCCTGAACTTTGACATCCCTTGCAGCTCGGCGTTCCTGGCGTAGAGCTCCTGGATAAGCTCCTTGTTGACAGAGGCCTCCTTCTCGAAGGCGTCCCTGAACCTGAGGCACTTGTCGGTGAGGTAGGAATGCTTGTACCTCTTGGAGAACATCACCTTGTAATCATGGAAGGCCACTGAGGTCAGCCCGATATCCTTCACGACATCATACTCTTGCTCAAGGATTCGTATCAGCCTGTTGGTTATGCCCTCTAAAGAGTGCAGGTACGGCACGCCTTCGCGTGACGCCGTGTACATCCTCCTTATCTTACGCACTATCTGCCTGTTGATAGCTATCTCGTCAAGAAGCGTCTTCTTCAGGAACAATACCGAATGATAGGTTCCGAAATATGTCTTCTGCGTATAGAATATGTTGTACACATGGCGGTACTTTGCCGAATGTATCTTGATTTTTCTCTCGAAAAGCCTATCCAGAGGTAGCTGTTCCATCTTCAATAATCAAAAGTAATAAGAATTAATAAACATTATCATTCAAGTATCTCTATCGAGATTGAGACGCCGTCTGGTATTGGCACCCTCATGACGAACCTCAAGGCCCTCTCGTCAACGCCCAAGTCGATAAGCCTCTTGTGTATCCTCATCTCGAAGTTATCGAACGAAGCCTTGCCCTCTCCGTCTGGAGATTTCCTCGTGGTTATCTTCATCCTCTTGGTTGGCAGTGGTATAGGGCCCCTGATGTTGACTTTGGTCTTCTCCACTATGTCCTTGATGGAGTCTATCATCTCGTTCATCCTGCTGATGTCCGCCGATGCCAGTTTTATTCTTGCCCTTTGCATTTTAAAATGAAAAAAGAGGCGTTTAAGCCCTCTTAACGTAGTCGATGCACTTTCCAGCAGCAACTGTTTGGCCTGCGTCCCTGATAGCGAATGAAGCCATCTGGGGTATTTCGGACTGCTTCTCGATAACTAGCGGCTTTGTCGGCTTTATCTTTACGATAGCGACGTCGCCGTTCTTTATGAAGTCCGGGTTCTCCTGCAGAGTCTGGCCTGTTGCTGGGTCCAGCTTCTTTACCAAAGCCGAGAACTGGCAAGCTACCTGCGCTGTATGTATGTGGAATACAGGCGTGTATCCTACAGTGACGACGCTCGGGTGGTTCAGCACTATGATCTGTGCGGTGAACTCAGAGACCATGGTAGGCGGAGCATCAACGTGGCCCAGTACGTCTCCCCTTGCTATGTCCTTCTTGCCGATGCCCCTCACGCTGAATCCTATGTTGTCGCCTGGCTCAGCCTGCGTGATTGCCTCGTGATGCATCTCTATGCTCTTTACCTCTCCGTTGACTCCGGTGCCTTCCCTTGCCGGGACTACGACTACCTTGTCGCCTACCTTCATGACGCCGGTCTCAACCCTGCCGACAGGGACTACGCCGATGCCGGTGATGTTGTAGACGTCCTGGATAGGCACTCTCAAAGGCAACTGTGTGGGCTTCTCTGGCAACTCAAGCAAATCCAGCTGCTCAGCCAAAGTGGGACCCTTGTACCATGGGGTCTTGTCGGATCTCTTTACTATGTTGTCGCCGTGAAGCGAGCTGACAGGCAGGAAATTTACCTTGTCAGGCTTGTATCCAACGGAAGCCAATAGCTTCAACAGCTCTGCCTTGACGGCATTGTACTTAGCCTCATCGAAATTGATGGTGTCCATCTTGTTAAGCACGACATGCATCTGGCCTACGCCCAAAGTCCTGCACAGGAATACGTGCTCTTTGGTCTGTGCCATGATGCCCTCGCCAGCAGCGACTACCAAGAAAGCGACATCAGCCTGCGCTGCGCCTGTTATCATGTTCTTGATGAAGTCCTTGTGGCCTGGTGCGTCTATGATTGTTACTTCGTACTTGTTTGTTACGAGCTTCTTGTGCGAAAGGTCAATGGTGACTCCCCTCTCCCTCTCTTCTTTGAGGTTATCCATAACGAAAGCGAACTCGAAGCCAGCCTTGCCAAGCTCCTGTGCCTTCTCCTTAAGCTTCCTCATGGCCTGCTCGTCGATAACGCCAGAATCGTACATCAGCCTGCCGACTGTAGTAGATTTACCGTGGTCTACGTGGCCGACAAATACAACATTTATGTGTGGTTTTTCCTTTGCCATAGTTTTAACTTCCTCCTGTTTATTATAATAGATATATAGGACTGTTTAGCCTAATTATCGTTCAAATAAGGAAAAGCGGGTTATTTATAAAGGTTTCTGTTGTGAGGAGACTGGTTTTATCGGACGCCATTTTATCGAAGGTACTGCTAGAGGTTCAAGGTTATTAAAGGTTGGGGTTTTCTGCGAGAGGGCGGATGGAAAGGTTTATATTAAAATAGGATAATATATTATCATAAAATGGAAAATTTGATAAGGCTTAATTCGGTATTGAAGAGCGAGGATGTATTGAGGGGCAGGATATTCACGTCGCTGCAGCTTGAAGTCCTGAAAAAGAAGCTGAAGCTGAAGAAGCTTGACTCGAACGAGCAGACATACTATTACAAGTTCATCAAGCCGAAGCTGAAAGCCATGCTGTCCCTCTTGGGTATAGAGGAGAACATTGTCGGAAGAGAGAATATGATAGAGGACAGAATACCTAAGGCGGTAAAGATTGTGAATGAGGTGAAGGCAAAATACAAGAACAAGCGGATTATGGTCTCGGGATCCTATCTGTTCAATGAGAGGTACAACGACATTGACATCTTTGTATTTGCCAAATACCTAAAAGAGGACTACAAGAAAGGCAAGAGGCACATCAACTTCATACCGGAATCGGCATTGAGCAGCCTGTTCTTCAGCTCGCTGTCGAAGATAAGCGTGAGCAATTTTGCTATAAGTCCTAGGAAGGAATTCAGCATTGAGATGGGCGACCTGATGCAGGACTACGAGGTGATTGTGAAGTTCATCCTGGATAACGAGGGATGCAAGACGGAAATGAGGAGGCTGATACTTAGCTGCGAGTACCTGTCAAAGGGCTCAATCCTCGACCCGAAAGAATTATACTGCCTGATGCAGAAATTCGGGAACGGCAAAAAAAGCATACCTAAATTGTCATACTATTTTATTAACTCCCTCCTTCTCGGGTACGAGAAAGGTGTGCTGATGGAGAGCATGAAAGAGCAAGTAAAGAATTACAGCAAGATGCAGGAAGATTACAGCATGGCAGGCAACATCAGCATATACCTTAGCACGTACAAGAAGGTGTTGGAGCTTGCTGCATGACGAGGCAAAAGAATCAATAAGGAGAATTCTTGGGAACAATGTCGAGCTAGAAGGCCATTTTGCCAAATGCTTTGACAATATCAAGGAAAGCCAGCAGATACGTTTCATATGTTATGAGCCACGGAAGCAACGAGCAGATCTACGAGCATTTTTTTTGGAAAGAAACCGAAGCACGAAGTGAAGATAGAGTCAAGGCCGTATGGAATCCATTTCATGCTTCACGATGAGGATTTAGCAGAAGTTGAATCGAATATGAAAGGCATATCTGGCAGGGCGCACTTTCATAATAAGAAGGAAGGCAAGATTGACTTCAGAAGGGTCAGTTATTCAATAGGCCGCAAGTGCATGGGCATAGAGGAGTTTACTTCAAGATATATAGACAGAATATCCGATGATGAAAAAGCGAGTGAAGAGTTCAAGGCGAGTTATGGAATAGGCCTTACTGATTTTTTTGAAGTGTATAAACAATTGAAAACCAACAATTGGATACACTGGTTAAAACCTAAATGGGAAAATACGGCGCTAGAGATTAGATGTGAGATGCTTTGGGAACACATAGGAAAGAAGATACTAAAAGAATATGCTGAACATAAAAGATTTATTGCTGAAGAGCAAATCAGCGAGCATGAGCTAGAGCATCTTCACAGTTTCGTTATGCTCTCACTGTCAGAAATCGAAGTGCATGAAATCTCTTCATATAAGACGCCATTAGAGATAGAAACAAGGGAA
>CAYHOW010000018.1:0-16249 GCA_964358335.1 Candidatus Woesearchaeota archaeon | reverse complement strand
GAATGGTACCTGAATGTTTCATTATTCCATAAAGTTGTCCCTGTTGAATTGATTGTTATCATATGCTGATTCCATGTTGTAGTCAATGGAAGGTAATCTGTAACATAGGATTCATTTACGCCTATGCACCATTTATCAAGTGTCGTAAGACATCCAGCAGCAGACTCATCATAAGCAGTATTGCCCAACAATACAGAGCCAGAACTAACATAAACAGTCTTTGTCCTTGAATTAGGCAACACTGCATTGTTTAGATAATTGTATGCAATTATGGTAACATTATATCCTACATTTCTAGCAACAAGGTCGTAGCTTCTTTCTGATTGGTCCCCAGACATATTCATGGATGCATTCAATTCTAGCCTATAAGTAGTATCAACAAGCCCAGGTCCATATCCAGTATCATAACTATCTACACTTGCTTGTGAATTATAACCTCTAACAAATAAGAATATATCATCTATACTATACTTAGGCGTATTTGTAGTGCAATTATAGTATATATCAATCCCAAAATTGGTATTTGCGACAATACTAGTATTGGTCCATATCTCTGTAGGTACTGATATACCAAAGTCAGTGAAATTTATCCACTTCAATGTTGTCTCAGTTCGGTTGTCTACAACATATATCCTATCATTCCAATTCGACCCATTGGTCAATAAGGACAGCTTTATCTGCATATTTCCATCTGTGATTTGAGGCGCGACATGTATCGAATTCCTGTATCCGCAGCTGGTATTCCACCAGCTCGAATGCTGCAAGTCAACATAAGTAGACCCTTTCGCATTGACGTACACTTTTCCAGTGCTCCCGTAAGTCCCATCATCCCTCTTGACTATCGGAACGTCGAAAGAGTACCTGAACACCTGGCCAGTAACACTGCTAGCCCCGTCCATAGCTTCATTCTCAACAACGCTCTTTCCTTCGAAAGAAACATGCTCCCAATAATATTCAGTTTTCTTGTAGCTGCCGGTGACCACAGAAGTGCAGTTAGGAACATCCATGATGCTGCCGTTCTCGAAAGACTGAGAATAAGGACTGCATACATTATCCCTTACCTCTTTAGAAACCTCTCTCTCTTTCCTAACCTCTAAATTCTTATTCTTTATAAAAGCAGAATTAAAATCAATATCTGTAATAAGCAGGGCAAGACTTTCAGCCGTCAAAGTTTTCGCAGAGCCAAAATCCATCTCTAGAACCTTATGAGTCAAGCCATTCTCGACCAAGTCCAATTTGACACCGTAGCTCTTGTCTATGCCTGTGTCGATAGCGTTGGCAGTGTCCATGCTGCCTAATGTCTCTGCCACGGCCGAATGCGACCACACGGCAGACATTGCGCCCAAGATAAGTATCAGCAAGATGGCAAGGTTCCTCTTCTCGCCAAGCTTGTTCATCATACCCCTTTTATCTAACCTCATCTTTTTTACCCCCAAATTCCGCCAGGAGAACAGCCTCCAGGCTATCCGTGTCTTCAGCCATGAGAATAATATAGTCTATACTACCCCATGTCCTCTCCTTAATTTTCATTAAGGGTACGTCCCGTGTAAAAGGCGCACTTTAGTCTTATCAATCGCTATGCCGTCGTTCCAGAAATCACTGTTGAGTAAACACCTTTTGCTTTCCAAAGCATCAAGCCCCAAGCCCAATGCGGGAAAACTGTCGCTGAAAATACTAAAAGCCATACTTCTATTTAAACACTTAGTTCCTAAAATATATATTCCAGAAACGTGAAATCACTTTTTAGTTAAGACCTACTGGAATAACTTAGAAGTCATTACAAATAATTTTACAGAATGTGCCTATTCAGGCAAAACAAAGCATTTTGCGATTAGGCAAGATAGTTCCAAATCAATCTTTGGAATCTGCCAAAAATGTCCGAGCTTATAAACAAAATAAGGCAATCTCAACTCTCAGGAAATCCCTAATATAAGTTTGACACCAGAAAGGTATTTCTTGACATCTTCCCACGACCTTATCTTCTTGATGTGCTTCCACACGTACTTCGGCCTGTAATAGAATCTCCTGTACGCCCTTTTCTGCACCAGTCTTATCTCCTCGGCGTCCTTGTACCCGAACGGCACATAGACGGGATTGAAGACATTGAATTCGTCGAAGTTCAAGCTTAATTTGCCGTACTTGTCTGCGTCGTAGAACAACGGAGTTCCCGGGTACGGAGTGTTTATGCAGAACTGGGCGTAGTCCAAGTCTAATTCTTTAGCGAAATTGATAGTCTCTTCGGCTATAGCCGGAGTCTCGCCAGGGAGGGCGAACACGAACGATCCCCTTATCTCTATCCCTGCATCCTGTATGGCCTTGACGCCCTGCCTCATCTGCTCCAGAGTGACGCCTTTCTTGATGTTGTTGAGTATCTGCTGGTTGCCAGACTCTATGCCCAGGAAGATGTTCCAGCATCCTGCATCCTTCATCTTCTTGGCCAGGCCGTAGCTTATCGAGCTTGCGCGGCTGCATATAGTCCACGTGATATTGATGTCCTCTTTCTTCAGTTCGTCACAGAACTCGCTTACCCAGTTGGCATGGCCCAACACGAACTCGTCGTCCCAGAAATTTATCTCCTTGTAGCCGTAGTCCTTCTGCAGATATTTTATCTCCTCGATTACTCTTTTTACGCTGTTCCTCCTCGGCTTGTGGCCCAACGGCCCGGACTCGTGGCAGAACGTGCACTTGCCGTAGATACAGCCTCTTGAAGTCACCATGTTGGTGCTTGGCAGCTGCTTGTAATTGTTCGGCAGCGGGATGTAATCCTCCATCTTGAAGAATTTTCTCTGCGCTATAGGCAGCTCGTCCAAGTCCTCAACCACCGGCGATGGCGGATTCTTTACGACCTTGCCGTCTTTCCTGAACGCTATGCCCTTGACCTCTTCCAAAGGCGTCTTGTCGGCTAAAGCGCGAACCAATTCCTTCATCGGCAATTCTGCTTCGCCTATGATTATGATGTCTATGAAGTTTTCCTTCTCTAACACCTTTTCAGCCTCGAACGACACGTGAGGGCCGCCGAAGACTATAGGAATGTTCAACTTCTCTTTCAGGTGCTCGGCCATCCTGAACGCTCTGTTGGCTGTCGGAGTTGCGCATGACATGCCTATCAAGCCGGGCGAGAACTTCCTCACCTCTTCGGTTATCTCGTCCAGTGTCAGGTCGTACAGCTGCAGGTCCATCACCTTGACCTCATGGCCATCATTCTCCAATATGGTCCCTAACAGCGCCAAGCCTAGCGGAGGCAAGTAGCCGCACTTCTTCAGGTTGGTCTTGCTGCCGTACCTCTCGCTGACGCTGTAATACGGCGTTAAGAATATGATTCTCATTTTACTGCACCTTCGGCCTGCACGATATCACCGATAGCCTGTAGAGGAACGACTGGAAGACATCTATCTTCTCTATGTCGAAATACCTGCTGACTATCTCTTTCTGCTTCTCCACTTCCCTTATGCAGGCGCCCCTGTCCATGGAATACAATAGCCATGCTACTGGGTTGTACTTCTGCGGCACGGGATCCAATATTACTATCCTTTCGCTGGTCACCCTTGACAGTTCCGGATAGATTTTAGCTAGATTATCCTCGCTGAAATGGTGCATGCCAGAGATGAATATCGTCTTGCTGAACTCCTTGTCCTTGAAATCTAATTTGGTGGCGTCCATGTGGACGAACTCTTTGCTGTATTTTCTCCTCGCGAAATCCAGGAAGCTGTCGCAGATGTCTATCCCCACATAATTTGTGTTGAACAGCGCTGAGAACTCGCCGGTGCCGCAGCAGACGTCCAAGACTCTCTCTCCTTCCTTCTGCGCCACAGCGCCCTCCACCTTTCCGTACATCTTGCCCTTGCCGAACAGCAGTGCCGACCTGACATGGTTGAACAGGTCAGGATTGTCGAAAGACTTGTCCTTGAATTCCTTGAATTTCATTCTCTCTTCCTCGCGAAGACCCTTACCTCATGCTGCTTCTTCAGCAGGTGCGACATCGCGACAAGCGGGATGTAAGCTGCCTTGACAAATAAGTTGCCCTCGACATTCTCCAGAGGCATCTCGCTCCTTTCCTTCCTAATTATCTGGAATCCTGTCTTGTGCAATAACGCCCTAAGCGTAGTGTCGGTGTAGTGGTGCACATGGTGAACTGGATGCGTTATCTCCGCGGGCTTCTTCATCCCTAGATTGTATGACATCCTCGATAATGTCTCCATGAGGCTGTCATCGTTGATCGTGAGTATGAACAGCATTCCTCCTTTCTTCAATAATCTGTTGGCAATGTTCAGGACTTCTGTAGGATTGGTAACGTGCTCGATGAAGTCCCACATGGTTATCACGTCGAAGAACTCGTCCTTGAACTTAGAGTCCTCCAGCTTGCCCTTGAACATCTTTATCCCGAAATTCTCTTTAGCATATTTCGACGCGTAATCAGAGATGTCGACGCCGTAAGGCTCGAACCCCTTGCGCTTCATCATGTCTAAGAAGACGCCTGTAGCGCAGCCTATGTCCAGCACCTTGCCCTTGTTTGGGACGTATTTCGATATCGTGTTCGCTACGTTCCAGAAATTCTTGAGCTTCCTGCTGTGCTTTATGTGTTTAGGATAAGTCTTGTCGCAGACGCCGAAAAACTTAGGATGGACTTCCTTGAAATATTCCTCAGAATACATCTCGCTGTCTTTCTTGGCCTTGATTGAGCCTTGGTCAGTGACCCTCAGCCTGCAGAACTTGCACTCATAAATCTTGTAAGGCCTCAAATCGTACAATAGCTTAAACTCGGTCTTGCCACAAAGGTCACATTTCATTTTTCAACTTGAATAAGCAAGCTCTCCCTTTTTTAATCTTTCGGATGAATCGTCATCTTTTGGATTAAAGATGGGTAATGTTTAAAAATAGTAATAAAATTAATCTGATGATAACAATGGACCTATCTATAGTCATACCGCTATACAACGAGGAATCCTGCGCCAAAAGGATAGCAGATGGCATAGTCAGGCATCTTGAAGAGTCTAAAATAGACTATGAATTGGTCCTCGTCAACAACGGGTCCAAAGACGCGACGCCGAAGATAATCAGTGAATTGACAGAATCCAATCCGAGGATCAAGCACGTCAATGTCGAAGTCAACCTGGGCTACGGGCACGGAGTGCATTCTGGCCTGAAAGCGTCCAAGGGCGACATCCTGGGCTGGATAGATGGCGACGAGCAGGTAATGTCAGAAGATATAATCAAGCTCTACAATGTGATGAAGGCCGGCGACTACGACATAGCCAAGGGAAGGCGTTTAGTAAGGGAAGACGGGCTGAAGAGGGGCATAGCTTCGCTCTTCTATAACACTTTAGTCAATATATTCTTCCTGACATGGATTGAGGATGTCAACGCAAAGCCGAAGCTGATGAAAAGGGAAGTCTTCGAATCCATCAGTCTCGAGTCAAAGGACTGGTTCATAGACACGGAATTCCTGATCAAGTCAGTCAAGAGGCATTACAGGATAGGCGACGTGGGAATAATCTTCGCCAAGCGCAGGTCAGGCAAGTCCAACGTCAAGCTGATTACTGTTTCGGAATTTTTATATAATCTAACTAATTTCAGGTGGAAATTATGGAACAAAAACCAAAAGTAGTCATACTTTGCGGAGGCAAGGGGACAAGGCTGCAGGAAGAGACGGAATACAGGCCCAAGCCTCTTGTGGCTGTAGGCGGAATGCCCATACTGTGGCACATAATGAAGATATACTCGCATTACGGGTACAACGATTTTGTGCTCTGTTTAGGCTACAAGGGCGACATGATCAAGCAGTATTTCCTCAACTACCAGTTCAATGTCCACGATTTCACCCTAAACATGAAAGACAAGACCAAGACTGTGCACCATAACGATGATGTCCCGGACTGGAACATCACTTTCGCCAACACGGGCTTGGAATCCAATACCGGCTCGAGGATTAAGCAGATAGAGAAGTACATCGACGCTGACAATTTCTTCCTGACGTACGGCGACGGCGTGGCGGACGTGAACATCCCTGAATTGATACAGTTCCATAAGAGGCACAACAAGATAGGAACCGTAACTTCCGTAAGGCCGTCGACAAGGTTCGGCAACCTCACCATACAGGACGACGGGAGTATACTGGACTTCACGAAGACCACCAAGCTGCACGACGGCTGGATAGACGGCGGATTCTTCGTGTTCAAGAAGGAGATGTTCGATTACCTGTCAACCGACAAGAACTGCATGCTCGAGTCCGACCCCCTGAAGAGCCTGGCGAAAGACAAGCAGTTCATGTCCTACAAGCATCCTGGGTTCTGGCAGTGCATGGACACGCAGAGGGAGCTTGAGGTACTGAACGGGATGTGGAACTCAGGCAATCCGGCATGGAGGATATGGAAATGAGCAACGAGAATTTCTGGATGAACAGGAACGTGTTCGTGACCGGCGCTCCCGGACTATTGGGCTCGCACATTGTAGAGGAATTGCTATCAAGGAAAGCCAACGTCATTGCATTGGTAAGGGACTTTGTTTCAAAATCAGACTTCTTCATGCAGGGCAACGACAGGAAAGTCACCATTGTCAAAGGCTCTCTTACTGATTACCAGACCATCGAGAGGGCGATGAACGAGTACGAGGTGGATTCCGTGTTCCATCTCGGCGCCCAGGCGATAGTCACCACGGCCAACAGAAGCCCGCTGTCTACTTTCGAATCTAACATAAGAGGCACGTGGAACGTCATGGAAGCCGCCAGGGTCAGCAAATTGGTCACGAGAGTCGTAGTCGCGTCCAGCGACAAGGCTTACGGCACGCAGCCTGTGCTTCCTTACACTGAGGAGGCTCCATTGCAGGGCGAGCACCCTTACGACGTCTCAAAATCGTGCACTGACTTGATATCGCAGTGCTACCATAAGACCTACGGGCTGCCTGTTGCTATAACTAGGTGCGGAAACCTCTACGGCGCTGGCGACATCAACTGGAACAGGATAATCCCCGGCACAATAAGGTCAGTATACTACAACCAGCAGCCAGTGATAAGGAGCGACGGCTCGTACATCAGGGATTATTTCTACCTGAGGGACGCGGCCGATGCATACTTGAAATTGGCAGAGCAGCTCGACAGGCCCGACGTGAAAGGGCAGGCGTTCAATTTCAGCACGATGAACAAGCTGAGCGTCCTGGACATCGTCAAGATGGTCTTGAAAGTAATGGACTCTAAATTGGAGCCTGTAGTCCTGAACCAAGCCAAGGGCGAGATCAAGCACCAATACCTCTCCAGCGAAAAGGCTTACAGGGTATTAGATTGGAAGCCCAAGTACACCATAGAGGAAGGCCTGAGGGAGACCGTAAAGTGGTACAACTGGTTCTTCAGCGAACATGGATGAGCTCAAAGGAAGGAAAGTACTTGTAACCGGCGGCAACGGTTTCGTCGGCACGCATCTGGTGAAAAGATTAAGGATGCTCGAGGCTGAAGTCTACGCTTTCGACAAGTCATCTAACAATGATAAAGTGGCTTCTCTGGACATCACCGATTTCGGTAGGGTGAATGAATATCTTAACCAGGTCAAGCCAGACTACATAATCCATCTTGCGGCAGTGATGGGCAAGGCCGACAGGGACATGGCCATGAAAGCCAATTACGAGGCCACCATGAACATCCTGGACTCATACGGCTCTTACAGGAAGTTCGTCTACGTAAGCACCTCGGAATTCTATTGCGGCAATACGCCCCCGTTCAGGGAAGACATGGGGACAAACCCGATAACGCCTTACTCCGAGTCCAAATTATTGTGCGAGAAATACTGCAATGACCTTATAGCGCAAGGCAAGCCGATATCAATAGTCAGGCCGTCCATAATCTACGGGCCTGGCCAGGGACTAGGGATGTTCATACCGACTTTAGTCATGACGTGCCTTTCGAACGAGGAATTCAGGATGACAAAGGGCGAGCAGACAAGGGACTTCATATTCGTTGACGACATCGTAGACATTCTCGTGAGGGTATTGGCCAGCGAATCCGCTAACGGCCAGGTGTTCAACGCAGGCGTAGGCAAGCCCGTGCAGCTCATGGAAGCTGTCAGGATTGTGAGGAGGCTTACGCAGTCGAGGTCAAACATACAGCTTGGCGCGATTCCGTACAAGGACAACGAGCCCATGGAATATTACCATGACATCTCAAAGGCGAGAAGGCTGCTCGGATGGAGCCCGAGGTTCTCTCTCAAAGACGGGCTTAGGCTGACTGTCGATTCGTACAAGGCGTAATTGCACAACATTTTTAAACATCTCATTTATCCGTTAATGCAAATGAAAGTCGTACTGATATCCACCTCAACTTACCCTTCAGACCAGGGGCTCAGGACAGTGTCCTCGTGCCTGAAACGCGCAGGGCACAAGGTCAAGATGATATTCCTGCCCGCTGAAGAGTCGTACCACATGAGGTATCCTGAAGAGGCTGTGAATCAGATTAAAGAGATATGCGGGGATGCCGGAGTCATCGGGATATCGTCTTATGCATCGACTTCTGTCCGGGCTGAAGACATCATAGAGAAATTGAAGCCTTTAGGCAAGCCCATCGTCTGGGGCGGGCCGCACGCGACCATCTCTCCGCAGATGTGCATCGAGAAAGCCGACATCGTATGTGTTGGCGAAGGCGAAGAGGCGATGGTTGAATTGGTTGATAAGATTGAGAAGGGCGAGGACTATTTTGATGTCAAGAACTTTTGGTTCAGGAAAGACGGGAAGATATTCAAGAATGAGATAAGGCAGATGCCTAACTCGCTTGACAACCTTGCTCCGCCAGACTATGATATAGAGGATCATTACATACTCAAGAAAGATTCCCTTGCGCCCTTCTTCGAGAAGGATCTCAACGGGATGATATTTTTTATGACGACGCGCGGATGCGTAAATTCATGCACGTACTGCAGTAACCATAGATATAGACAACTTTATACAGGGAAGGGAAAATTGCTAAGACATTATAGCATTGACTACGTCATCAACGAACTAGTTAGGCTGAAGAACAAGTTCCCCACCATTGGCGTCTTCGACATCAGGGACGAGACCTTATTGGCAAGATCGTATGAGGATATCAAAGAGTTCTCCGACAGGTACAAGAAAGAGGTCGGAGTGAGGTTCAAGGCTCTCGCAGACCCGCCGACAGTGCGTGAAGACAAATTGCAATTGCTGGCGGACGCCGGCATGACTGACATCATCGTCGGAATACAGTCTGGAAGCGACAGGGTTAATTTAGAAGTCTACAAGCGTTACATCAAGAGAGATCAGGCGCTCAAGGCTGCGCAGATTATTAATAAATTCAAGGACAAGCTGACAGTAATGTACGATTTCATAACCACAAATCCTTACGAGAACCCCGAAGATGTCCTTGACAGCATTAAATTGTGCATGGAACTGCCTAAGCCGTACTTCCTGTCTGTAAATAATCTGGTTTTCTTCCTAGGCACGCCCCTGTACGAGCAGGCTGTGGCTGACGGCATAGTGAAGTCGAAAGACGATTCGGCTTACGATTTGAACTACTGGGACAGGTTCAAGCACATAAAACTAAAAAAGAAAAACGCTTACCTGAATCTGGTGTTCAACCTCATGAGGGGCGTCGTAACGGAGAGAAGGTACGGAATAATTCCTGCGCCTGTGCTAAAGAAGCTCGTGAGCGAAAGCTATGTAGCGTACAACCTCAAGCATACAGCGCCGACATATGCTGCCGGGTACACTGTCCAGGCGTTCGATTTCATGAGGGAGAACGTCGCAAAGCCGCTGTACAGGTCCCTGCCCACTGACTTCAAGGTATGGTACGACAAGGTCAGGTACAAGGCATAGATTTTTATAATTGTTTCACATTCTTAACATAAAATGGCATGCGAATACCAAAACCAATGTAGGCTAAGCAGGATACATCATATGTTGGACGCAGGTTTCAGCAAGTACGTCTGCGATACTGATGACAAGAAGTCCGTATGCTTCTGCCCAGAATACCAGAACATCTCCGGGCTTGAGAATCTTGCGGAAGAAGTCGATATGACTTTCGAAGAGGCTTGCAGGCTTTACGACGATTCTGTCGGATTAAAGATTAACTTCGAGAAGCTTCTGGACAGGGCAAGGCTGGCTGAGAAGAGGGCCTTTCTAAAGAAGGAAGGTTTAGACCCTGACTATCAGCCGCCTGTGAAGCTGGTCACGAAAGAATAATTCTTCTTTTATATATCCAATTCATCGTCCTGGACATACCCTATATTTTTCTTCAATGCTATGTAAGCCTTCTGCAGCTCGCAGCCCAAGTAAGCCGCATGGTCCAATCTCGTTATGAGGCCGTGCTTGATTGCTGTCTGGTATATCTCCAAAGGGGTGTTGCCGGATATTTTGATTTCTATCACGTTCCCTCTCTCGCAGAACCCTACCTCTATCTTTTTCGTCTCATTGTTAACTCTTATAAGGAAATATCCCTTCGGGTCCAACGCGAACTCCTTGGACTCGTCATATGACGCATCGACTTCCCTGAACTTGCCTGAGTATTTCACTGGCATGATGGATTGTAACCCTATTGGCATTATAAGCTTTATGAAGGCTTCTGCATAACTTTTATAAATCGTTCTTATGTCATCATACTCTGAAATGAAAATAGCTTACGTCACTGCCTTTTACCGCCCTGCCATAGACGGCCCTGCCAATGTCGTGTGGGAGATAGGCCAGAGATTGGCGAAGAAAGGGCATGACGTGCACGTGTTCTGCGCCGACTCCGACAAGAAGAACACACTTACAGAGAAAGAGGCTGAGATGGACGGCATAAAAGTCCATAGGCTGAACAACTGGTTCATCGCCGCTAACTTTGCCACGTTCTTCCCTTCGGTAATGAAAAGATTGATGGAAGGGGATTTCGACATAATACACTCGCATGTGTCAGGCCACTCGTACCATTTCTTCTCGGGCCTTGTTTCTAGATTGAAGAATGTGCCGCACGTCCATACCACCCACTGCTGCTGGACCTCTGGCTTCAGGAGCAGGTTCGCTTCCGCCTTAGTATGGCTGGACTACCATACCGTGCTGCCGTTAAGCTTCTGGTGGTCGGACAGGATCATAGCGATAACGCCATGGGAATTGGAGCATATTCAGAAATACGGCGGAGCCAAAAATAAAATAACAGTCATACCCAACGGCATGGACGGCATTTTCCTAAACCATATCAAGGACAATAATTTCAAGAAGGATTTCGGGATACCTAAAGACAAGAAGGCCGTATTATTTTTCGGCAGGCTGAGCCCTGTGAAGGGCGTAGATAAATTGGTTGAAGCTGCTAAGGAACTTACCAAAGAAAGGGATGACTGCTGTTTTGTCTTCGTCGGACCTGACGAGGGGATGAAGGATATAGTAGAGAAAGCCGCCTCAGAAAATCCTAGAGTGATACTTCACGGGCCGATATACGACAAGAAAAAGATAGCAGAGATGTACCAGGGCTCGTACATGTACGTCCTCCCTTCATACAGGGAAGGCTTGCCATTGACTCTGTTCGAGGCCATGGCGTGCGGTTTGCCCGTCGTAGCGACTCCCGTGAACGGGGTGCCGTACGAGATGAAAGACCCAGACAACGGCTTACTTGTGCCGTACGGCGATGTTCCCGCATTGAAGAACGCAATAGTTAAACTGCTGGATGATGAGAAGCTGGCGAAGAAGATTTCAGAGACCAACATCGAGCGCGCAAAGAAGTACGACTGGGACATCATCGCAGACAGGACATTGGAGATATATGAGAGCCTAATCAAGGATAGACCATAAATTCAGTAACTTTATAAACAGCCCAAAAATCATTTTCCTAAGGCGAGACTCATGGAGACAAAGAATGCTTTAATCACGGGCGTGACAGGCCAGGACGGATCCTATCTGGCTGAATTCCTATTGAGCAAAGGCTACAATGTCTACGGGATGGTAAGGAGGAATTCCACCAATCCGATGGAAAGGATAAAGCACATACAGAACGACATAAACATTGTCGAAGGCGACCTGCTTGACCAGCTGTCCCTCATACGCGCGCTGCAGAAGTCCAAGCCGCACGAGGTTTACAATCTGGCAGCCATGTCTTTCGTGCCGACGTCATGGGACCAGCCTCTGCTGACCGGCAAGTTCACGGGCCTTGGAGTCACGCAGATGCTTGAGGCCATAAGGGCGACTCAGACATCCACGAGGTTCTACCAGGCATCGAGCTCGGAGATGTTCGGCAAGGTGCAGGAAGTGCCGCAGTCGGAGAAGACGCCGTTCTATCCCAGGAGCCCTTACGGTGTCGCAAAATTGTACGGACACTGGATAACTGTCAACTACAGGGAAAGCTATAACCTGTTCAATGTTTCAGGAATCCTATTCAACCACGAAAGCCCGAGGAGAGGGCTTGAGTTCGTCACGAGGAAGATAACCAACGCTGTGGCGAGGATAAAGCTGGGGAAGCAGAACGAGCTTGTGCTTGGAAACATGGACGCCAAGCGCGACTGGGGGTACGCCCTGGACTACGTCGAGGCGATGTGGCTCATGCTGCAGCAGGACGTTCCTGACGACTATGTCATAGCTACAGGCGAGACGCATACAGTGAGAGAATTTGTCGAGGCTGCCTTCAATGCGGCAGGCATCGAGGACTGGCAGAAGTATGTCCGGACAGACCCGAAGTTCGTCAGGCCAGCTGAAGTCAATCTGCTTATAGGCGACCCTACCAAGGCCAAGCAGAAGCTAGGATGGAAGCCGAGGGTAACGTTCAGGGAGCTTGTCAGGATAATGGTAGAGTCTGATCTGGCGTATGAGAAGAGCCCGCACTCAATATGAAGCTCGCAATACTATGCAGGTACTTCCCCCATGACGCCATAGGCGGGGGAGAGAACTACATCTACGAGATTTGGAACCGCGCGAGATTCGATTACAAGACTGAACTTATCTCAGGCTGGAAACGCGACCCTAAGCTATTGCCTCACGGGACGTACCCTATTGACTTGAGGTCTGAGAATACATTCTCTAACTATTACAGGTTCTATAAGGAGTCTAAACAATATCTGAGAGAGATAGAGCCCGACCTTATACAGTCGACGTGCTACGAATTCCATTCTTTGAACATTCCTACTGTCATAACAGTCTGCCATCTCGGGCACCTCTTGGGAAAGGTTGGAATGAGCGCCAAGCGCATGATGCAGAAGCAGATGGCCATCAAGCGTTTCAACAAGGCCGACAAATTGGTTGCGATATCAAAGTCGACGATGAACGACCTTATCAGGATGGGAATCCCCGAGAGGAAGATACATCTGGCTTATACTGGGATTAACGTGGAGAACTATTCTATTGCAGACGCTGACAACGACAAGTTCACGATTGTGTATCCGTCAAGGATATCCAGGGAGAAAGGGCAGCATGTCGCCATCGAGTCTATCAGGCTGCTGCCTAAGGATGTCAGGGACAAAGTGAAACTGCAGATAGTTGGCTTCGTCAACGACATGGATTACCTGAACGAGCTGAAGGCGCAGGCAAAGGACCTTCCTGTCGAGATAATCACTAACGTCCCTAAGATACAGGACTACATAATGAACTCCGACACTGTCATATTCCCCACCATGATGTGGGAAGGGTTCGGCATCGTCGCAGGCGAGGCGCTGGCGTGCGAGAAGCCTCTTATATCATCCGACTACCCGTCCATTAGGGAGGTTACCGGCGAGTACGGATTATTTGTTAAGCCCGGAGACGCTAAAGCCCTGTCTGAAAATATTTCTAAAGTGTATTCTAACCCTGCGTTAAGAGATAGGATTTCCAAGGGCGGAAGGAAATGGATAGTCGACAACTACTCTTGGGACAGAGTCTATAAAGAGCACAAGAAGGTCTATGAAGAGCTCCTGAAAAGGTAATCCCAAATGGTCTGTGTGAACGAATCAGCTATTAGATGATTAACTAATGCTTTGCTTTCTTCTTATTGAAAATGCTTGCAAATAGAGTTCTATACTTCATTACATTTTCTGCATTAAGCTTAGAAATGAAATCTAATATTTCTCCATTGAAATTTTCAGCGATTCTTATCATTTCCTCAACTTCCTTTTGGGTGATATGAAAATCAGTGTAATATTGCTTGTCTATCCTTTCTTTTTTGGCAAAGGCAATATCAGAATTCTCAATTCCAAACAATTTATTCAATAGGATTATCGCGCCCGCATGATTCTCGCATTTTATGCCTACCCTAAACAGAAGCGCAATCAGGCTATGATACATGCTATAATAGCAAAGCGTGACCGCTTCCTCGAGCTTATCATTGTCGAAAAGCAACTTGGCAGACATAAGATTGCTTTCTGATTTCCCTAAATAAGATTCCTTGACATTCTCATTTGGCTCAACAAGCTGAATCTTCTTCTCCTTACGGAGCTTTGCCAAAAATTCCTGATTTTCCATAGTAATCCTCTACACCCTTGATGATGATATGATTCTTCTCGATTTCCTTAACTAGAAGATTATCCTTATTAAGGTTCCCAATTTTTACGCTAAGTTTTGAGTCTATAAGATTATACTCTTTCTTAATCTCAGTATTTTCAGTTTCTATGAAAATATCTATGTCGCTGTCTTTCTTGGCTATGCCCTTAGCGTAAGATCCAAATAACAGAGCCAGCTTGATTCTATTGTCCTTTTGAATTCTGTCTATTAATTTCCTTAAATTGGGATATTTCTCCAAAGTCATCAATAGTGCATATTTCTCTGAAAGGTAACAGTTTTCCCTTGCCTCTATTGTGTCCTTCAGAAAAAAAGACTTGTTTTTCCCTTCAGCCATGAAATCAACAACATTTTCCTTAACCAACTCATTCATCTTCCTGCTTATCATCATTGCATTAATCCTGAGCCTGCTAGCAAGCCCCCTTATGTGTATCCTGCCCTGCATAAGCTCTCTTACTATTTCCAACTTGTAACTTATTTGTGACATATGTAACATTTAGGTTATAGATAATATATAAGCCTTTCTGATTCGAATTCCTTGCCTGATTGTTCAGATGCCAGCATTGCCCAACCATTTTAGTAACTACTCATTCATCCCAGTGATAAACACCTGCTGATTATTTCAGTTCCATGCCCGAATGCACGCCCTAAATGGTCGTTGTGCACGAATAATCCCAAATTCAGAAAACTTATAAACCGCACCGAAGACTTACGATGTGATGAACAAGGAAAAGATAGCGATATCGATAGACTCTGACCTCTTGAGCGAGATAGACTCCATAGTCGACGGCACAAAACTGAGGTCGAGGTCGCAGGCGATAGAAGTCTTATTGAAGGACAGCATAAAGTCCAAGCCTATCACTTCGGCGGTCATGCTCGTCCACGAGAAGGAGAAGGGCTGCCTGTTCAGCCAGATAGACGGTATGCCCCTCATACAGCACCACCTGAATTTCCTGATGAACAACAAGATAAAGGATTTCTACATTGTAGCAAAGGCAGATGACAGGATGAGGCAGTTTTCGCAAGAGAAGTTCAAGAACATAAACATCCATCTCATAGACGAGAGGCAGCAGAATGGCACTGCCAATGCGCTGAAGCTTCTAAAAGACAAGCTCACATCAGATTTCGTCGTCATCAACGGCGACACGTTCAACGATTTCGACATCAGGAGGATGATGCAGAGGCACAAGTCCGGCAAGTATGTCTGCACCATGGGCCTGATAAGCAGCAATAATCCGTCGAAGTTCGGCTCTGCCATAATGGACGGCGAGATGATCGTAGATTTCAAGGAGAAAGGGCAGGCTGAGTCCAACATAATAAACGCGGGCATCTACATCTTCAAGCCGAACGTCTTCCTTCTCTATGACGAGAGCACCAAGAGCCTGGAAAAGGACCTGTTCCCTAAATTGGCCAAGGTCAGCCTCCTGCAAGGCTTCTTCACTTTAGGCAAGTACGTCCATGCGCCAGACCTGAATCCATAATCTTTATAAATTCTGCAAGAAATAACCATACTTATGCACATATTCGATGACGTTGTATGGGGAATTAAGGAAGGAAGGGAGCATATATGGATTAACAAGCCGTGCGATTTCTATTCTCTGCCTGGCAGCCCTAACATAGCCGACACTGAGAGGGCAAACAGGGTATCTGACGAGTCTCTCCTCAAGTCCAGGCTTGATAAGATAGAGATGGCAAAGAAGGATGGCTCTATCAAAGAATGCAAGATAGCCCTCGCTGACAAGGCGTCAAGGCTGAGGGGATATGCCGGAGGCCTTGCCTACGTCGCGAAGTTCAAGGAGATGGAGCCTTTGCTGTTCCTCCCTCAGAG
>CAYHOW010000017.1:0-16649 GCA_964358335.1 Candidatus Woesearchaeota archaeon | reverse complement strand
GGAATAGTCGACATAATTCACTTTCACCAGGACAACATTGCACCCTCTCTTCATCATCAGCTTGGCTGCCAAAACAGAATCTTCATCCTCAAGAAGTACAGCGACGACGCCTTCCACTCCGACGGGCAATCCTTTCGCGCCTTCGGTCTTGGACGAGTACACCAAGGCGAAACGTTCTGTCACCTCGATGCAGATGTTGACATCAGGATTCTTCAGGCTGACCTTGGCGCCAGTCTTCTCGACCACGTAGGCCCCGACCTCCTTATTCAGGTCGTCCGAGTTCATCAGCACCTTGTCAATCCTGTTGGATGTAATCCTGAACGTCCCCGAGGTGTACTGCCTCAGGGCCTCCTCCTTTATCTTGTCGAAATCGACGTCCACCTTGTGCGAGCTTGAGAAGTTGGCGATGCCGAAGACGTTCTTTAGGCAGACGCATTCATCGTCGGTGCCTATCAGTATCCTTCCCGTTATCCTCTCCACGTGATTGAACTTCACATTGTTCTTTTTCAGGCAGTCCTTTATGTTCCTCACTAATTGCTTCTCGAACGTAGACCTGTTCTTCCCTTTCAGCGCTATCTCGGCGTAACGGACTATGACTACCATGGCGAAACGTGAAAATGGTTAGGTTTATAAATATAACTTAATTCCAGAATCCTATGGACACGATAAGGGCCAGAAGTTAAAGTAATTCTTAGGTATTTCATATAGTCGATATTTTCATCAGGAGGGTTCAATATGAGCGAAAAAGGTATACACTACATAATCAACGCATGCAGATGCAGCAGGAATCTAGCAGACACCGAGGTGGTGAGGAAGATGCTTCTGGACTTGGTCAGGATGGCGGGCATGAACAGGCTGTCCGCGCCGACAGTGGTATTCCATGACGCAAAGAACAGGCTGAATTCGGGCGTGACAGGGATAATATTGTTGAGCGAAAGCCACATAAGCATCCACACATACTCAGAGAGGGGAGACATATACATGGACATGTTCTCGTGCAGGCCTTTCGACGTCAATGTAGTCAAGGCTTACGTCACGGAGCTGTTCGGCATAGCTGATATTGATGAGCAGGTCATCAGGAGGGGCCTTATACTATGAAGCATTTGAAACCGGTAAACCAGATAATGGTTCAGAAGGGGATGTCCGTTTCTGAATTGGTGAGGCAGATGGAATCTTCTGGCGTCATGGGCGCAGGAAGGATATCGAGGGCCGCAAACATATTCGAGAAGATGGTCCAGGACAAGGACTGCAAGGTCTTTTTCGGCTTTGCGGGCGCGATGGTCCCTGGCGGGATGAAGAATATAATCATCGATATGCTGAGGAGCCGCATGATAAACGTCTTCGTATCTACGGGCGCGAACCTGACGCACGACTTGGTCGAGGCGTTGGGCTACAGGCACTATCAGGGCACATCTAACGTCGACGACAAGAAATTGAACAAGGAAAAAGTCGACAGGATATACGACTCGTTCATGCCGAACGAGGTGTATGAGGGCATGGAATTATTTTTCAAGGACCATTTCGACGAATTGGCGAAGGAGCCTATGAACGTCAAGGAGTTCTTATGGAAATTGGGCAGCATGGTCGAGCACAAGGAATCTATCCTGAGGGTCTGCTACGAGGAGAAGATTCCGATATTCTGCCCGGCTATCGCAGATTCCGGCATAGGCCTTATGGTATGGGGCCAGCTGGCTCAGGGCAAGAAGATGGACGTCAACGCGTTCGACGATTTGAAGGACATCCTCGACCTAGCATGGACGACAAAGAAGGCGGGGATATTCTACGTCGGAGGCGGAGTGCCGAAGAACTACATCCAGCAGGCGATGCAGTTCGCCCCGAACTCTGCGGACTACGGCATCCAGATAACCATGGACAGGCCCGAGCCAGGCGGTTCGTCAGGCGCTGAATTGAGGGAAGGCATATCGTGGGGCAAGATGTCGTCAACTGGCGAGTTTGTCGACGTCATCTGCGACACGACGATAGCTTTGCCTCTCATATATGCCGCGGTCAAGGACAGGGTATGATTTTTCTTTTTTTTTCGAATGAAAAGGTATAAATATTATCGAATCTAACGATAATTATCAAAGAGGTGAACGCTATCAAATCGGATGAAGTTAAGCTTGCGGATTCGGGTAGGCACAGGGCTGAGCTCAACATTAATTCTCTTAATGTCCTGCGCGCAAGGTACCTGAAGAAGGACGACCGAGGCGACATCATCGAGGCTCCTTCTGACATGTTCCTGAGGGTAGCTAAGGCTGTGGCTAAGCCCGAATCAAGATACGGCGGCGATGTCCATAAGGCTGAGAGGGAGTTCTACGATATGATGTCCAATTTGGATTTCCTTCCAAATTCTCCGACGCTGATGAACGCCGGCACGCAGAAGCAGATGCTTAGCGCTTGTTTCGTTCTGCCTATAGAGGATTCATTGGAGCAGATATTCGATTCGGTGAAGAACACTGCAGTGATAGAGCAGGTAGGTGGCGGTGTTGGGTTCTCGTTCTCTAGGCTGAGGCCGAAAGGCGACATGGTCGGGTCGACTAAAGGTGCGGCGTCAGGCCCGGTATCTTTCATGCATATATTCGATACCACCACCGAGGTCATCAAGCAGGGCTCGAGGAGAAGGGGCGCCATGATGGGGATCTTGGACGTCAGCCATCCTGACATTGTCGAGTTCATAACATCCAAGGCTGAGCAGGGGAAGCTGAAGAACTTCAACATCTCTGTGGCTGTGGGCGAGAAGTTCATGAGGGCGGTGAAGGATGATGGGGAGTTTCCTCTCATAAACCCTAGGACTAAACAGGTTGTCAAGCGCGTTCCTGCGCGCGAGCTTTTCGCGTTGATATCCGCATCCGCATGGCGGACTGGCGACCCCGGCATGATTTTCATCGACGAGATAAACAGGTCGAACCCGACGCCTAAGCTGGGCAGGATAGAATCGACAAATCCTTGCGGTGAGTCGCCTTTGCTGAACTACGAATCATGCAACCTTGGCTCCATAAACCTCTCCAATATGGTAGAGGGTGGCAAGATGGATTATGGTAAGCTCAGGCGAGTCATACACACGGCGGTCCATTTCCTTGACAACGTCATCGACGCAAACAGGTATCCCGTCAAGCAGATAGGGGATATAACCAAGGGCAACAGGAAGATAGGCCTGGGCGTGATGGGCTTTGCCGAGATGCTGATAAAGTTAAAGGTTCCTTACGATTCCAAGAAGGCATTAGGCGTCGCGTCTAAAGTCATGAGGTTCATATCCAAGGAGGCCGACAATAAGTCGGTCGAGCTTGCAAACAGGCGTGGCTCGTTCCCTAACAAGAGGCATAGCAATCTTAAGTTCAATAAGATACGCAACGCAACTAGGACGAGCATAGCTCCGACCGGGACGATAAGCATCATAGCCCAGACATCTTCAGGCATCGAGCCTCTGTTCGCTGTCTCGTTCATCCGCGACGTTTTGGACGGCACGAAGATGCTCGAGGTGAACAGCCTGTTCGAGGAAGTAGCGAGGCAGCGAGGGTTCTACAGCAGGGACCTCATGATGCAGATATCAAGGAAGGGCTCGGTGCAGAAGATAAGGGGCGTGCCTGACGACGTTAAGAGGATTTTCGTCACGGCTCTTGACATCAGGCCGGAATGGCATGTCAGGATGCAGGCTGCGTTCCAGGGGCACACCGACTTGGCGGTATCGAAGACAGTCAACCTTCCTGTGTCGGCATCGATAGACGACATCAAGAAAGTTTTCATGCTAGCTCACAGCCTTAGATGCAAAGGCATAACTGTGTACAGGTACGGCTCCAAGGAAGAGCAGGTGCTTTACATCGGCGAGGTGTTCAAGAAAGAAAATCCTAGGGAGGTTCACGTGAAGGCTCATTCCGAGTATGCGGGCGGATGCCCGGCAGGCGAGTGTCCCTTCTAGGAAAAAATGGGAAAAATACATCTGATAACAGGCGAAGGCGCAGGAAAGACGTCTTCCGCATTGGGCATAGCCGCCAGGGCTTTGGGCCACGGAAAGAAGGTTGTCATAATCCAGTTCATGAAGGGGCGTTCCGACGTAGGGGAGTACAGGTTCTTCAGCAAGAGGAAGGGCTGCACGATAAAGCAGTTCGGCGCGAAGAGTTTCGTCAACCTCAAGCATCCTTCAGACAAGGATAGGTGGCTCGCGCTGGAGGGCATGGTGGTGGCGAAGGAGCTTTTGAAGAGGAAGCCGTTCCTGATGATACTTGACGAGATAAATCTGGCTGCATCTATAGGATTAGTGGATGAGCGTGACGTCCTGCAGATGCTGAAGTCCAGGCCTAAGGGGACATCTATATACCTGACTGGCAGGAGGGCGCCCAAGTCTTTCATCCATGCCTCTGATTTCGCTACGGAAGTTAAAGAGATCAAGTATCCAAGGAAAGTTTATACTAAGGAAGGAATCTGTTTTTAGGGAGGTGACAAATATGTGTCTTACATGCGCTGCGCACAAAAAGAAAAAGGCTGTTAAGAAAACGGTTAAAAAGAAAAAATAAAATTCTATTTTTTATCTCTTTTTCTTTTTCTTTGCGCCTGGCTTAGCCATTGCTGCGCAAGCGACATTGCCTTGCTTGTCGACGTAGTACAAGAATCCTTTCTCCCTCTTGATTCCGCACTTGTGTAGTACTTCTTGTTTTTTGCTGGTCTTCACTCCAGCTCTGGCCATCTGGACTCTTGCGCAGTTGCCATCCTTATTGACAAAGTACAAGTAGCCCGGCTGTCTCTTTATGCCGCATTTGCAAAGAACTTTTCCCATTTGTATTTTCACCTCATTAGTTTTGCTTTTTTCGAGGGGGAATCCCTCTTGCTATTCCTAAAGGGCACCTAGTTTATAAAGGTTTCTCTCGACGGAGGAGCATGGCGGCTTCCGACGGCAGTATGCCCTTGTAGAGCAGCGGTGCATAATTCTGGTACTGCCTTATCTCTTCTAAGTAGGCATGGAGCATTTTCAGCAGCCCGGGCTTGGTCTCGCCTATCTCGCCGAGTATTCTCTCGTGCGTCCTGTCGTTGAAGTGTGCCTTCCTTATCATGCAAGTCTCCATGCTTTTCGTCGGTGCGTTCATAGGGAATATGGATATGCTGCCTTTCACCACCTTGAACCAGAACGGGAATATGTGGCAGTACGTCGGCCTCAGCTCGGGTATCCTGCACCCATTTTCTCCGAGGAACGGGCACTCCCATCTTCCCTGCTTCTTCTTGAGTATCAGCACGTGCTTCTTGTATGCCAATGGCAGTATCTTGCCGTTGTAGCTTACCTGGAGATTGAAATAGTTGAGATGGTCGCTGTCGTCCTTCAGCCCATTGTCTTCTGCGAAGGTGCAGACATCGTCTATGGGCATGCCCATAGCCTCGGCTATCCTTTCTGCTTCCTTGATTGTCACGAATGTGCCTCCGTTCTCGTGCACGCAGCAGTTGTTCTTGCAGTTTGCGCAATAGTGGCTTCCCATGTCATCGCAACAGGATTGAACTAGGTTAAAAGCTTTTTGATTTCGGCGGACAGATGTTTTTTTGTTTTGGCGATTGCGTTAAGTCATGCGCCGTTGCCTATCGGAGGGAAATGCCTGGGTTTCGATAAGTTTATATATTTTTCAGCGAATTTAATTATGTGGTGTTGACATCTTGAAAGAGCACGATAAGATTATGTTTACCAAGTACCTGTACATTTTTTTCGTAGCTATGCTTGCGTACCTTTCGTATCTCATGGTCAGGCCTTTCATAACTTACGTCTTGATATCCCTTATGATAGCCTACTTGCTCTATCCGCTCAACAATAAGATGACCCGGCTGTTCAGGAGCAGGGCGGCTTCTGCCGTTGTTTTGACGCTGCTGATACTCGCCATGATATTCCTGCCTCTGGTCCTTGGCGGAAACAAGATAGTCACCGAGATAGCCAACATCTACGAGAAGACCAACATCGACAGGGTCCAGTCTTACGTCTCGGTGTTTTTCGGAGGCAGGCTGGACAACTACATAGGGCCGTTCCTTCAGAAGGCCTTGGACTACCTGCTGAACGAGACTTCTGAGTTCCTCTTCTCGTTGCCGCTGAAGCTTGTGGGCCTGATAATATCGTTGGGCGTCCTCTATTTCGCGTTCAGGGACGGAGACCACCTCGTCGCAAAGATTAGGCAGCTTCTCCCCTTGAGCAAGGATGACAAGGAGAAGGTGATAGACAGGTTCAGGTACACTATGGACGCCACTGTATACGGCACCATAACCATGGCCGTGATAGAGGGCGTGGTGTCCACATTGATATTCTGGGCTTTCGGCGTAAAGACGCCGGTAGTCTGGGGCTTGCTGATGGCGATAATCTCCATGCTTCCGTTCCTCGGCCCAGCTTTTGTCTGGCTGCCATTGTCTGCCTACATGTATGCGACAGTCAGCCCTGCGGTCGGCTTTGCCATGGGCGTCGTGTCCTTGCTAATCATCACTTTGCTGCTTGACATATTCCTGAAGAACAAGATAATAGGGCAGAAGGGCCAGATACATCCGGTGATAGTCTTGCTTGGCGTCATCGGGGGTGTATCGGTGTTCGGCATAATAGGCTTCATACTCGGCCCGTTCGTCTTGTCTTTGCTGTTGCTGTTCATAGGAGTGCTTTTCAACCAAAATGAAACTCAAGGTAAAAGACATTAACTTGTCGACAGGCGGTCCGTTCGTCGTCGTTCTTAATGAGCATGACGCTCAGGACATGGACGTCTACGCTCTGGACAGGGTGAAGATTAAGAGGATGAAGTCTGGCGACTTCATTATTGCTGTCGTTGACATTTCCCATAAAGGCATCAACAAGGGCGAGATAGGCCTGTTTGACGAGGTGTTCAAGGAGCTTGGCGTCGAGCCTGGCATAGGCGTGTCAGTGGAGTTCGCCCCGAAGCCCAAGTCGATAACTTACATAAGGAACAAGCTTGACGGCTTGACTCTCACAGAGCCGCAGATAAATGAGATAATAGACGACGTTATTGAGAACAGGTTTTCTGAGATTGAGCTGACGTATTTCGTTTCAGGGTGCTACACTAAGGGCCTGTCGATGAAAGAGAGCGCTGCATTGACGAAGGCTATAGTCTCTACGGGTTCGCAATTGAAGTTCAAGCAGAAAGTCGTCTTCGACAAGCATTGCGCGGGCGGTGTCCCAAACAACAGGACGACCATGATTGTGGTGCCAATACTTGCCGCGATGGGATACACTATACCTAAGACGAGCTCTAGGGCGATAACTTCCGCTGCCGGCACTGCTGACACCATGGAAGTCTTGGCGCCCGTGTCATTGAGCAAGGAAAAGATAATGGATGTGGTGAACAAGGTTGGCGCTTGCATAGTCTGGGGAGGTTCAGTCGGCCTGGCTGCTGCCGATGACCTTCTGATAAGGGTGAGGCACCCGTTGAGGCTCGACCCTGAAGGCATGCTGTTGGCGAGCATCATGGCGAAGAAGAAGGCCGTTGGCTCCACTCACGTTCTTATCGACCTGCCTTACGGTTACGAGGCTAAGTTCGCGACGATAGCCAAGGCCAAGAAGCTCGGCCAGAAATTCATCGAGCTTGGCAGGTTCTTGGGCATGAATGTCAAGGTTGTCTACACTGACGGGTCCCAGCCTGTGGGCAACGGCATAGGTCCGGCCTTGGAGGCCGCAGACGTCTTGGGCGTGCTGCAGGGCGACGGGCCCAAGGACTTAAGGGAGAAGGCGGTCGACTTGGCTGTCGAGATGCTGAAGATGATCAAGGTCAAGTATCCCGAGACGAAGGTGCTGGATGTGCTGGACTCCGGCAAGGCTTACGCAAAGTTCATGGAGATAGTCGTGGCCCAGGGCGGCAACAAGGGCATCAGGCTGCCTAACGCCGAGTACACCCATGACGTGCTGTCTGTCAGGGACGGCATCGTTAAGAATGTCAGCAACAAGGGGCTGTCGAAGCTTTGCAGGCTTGTGGGCGCGCCGCAGGACCATGCTGCGGGTATTTACCTTCGGGTCAAGAAAGGCGTGCGCGTGAAGAAAGGCGATGTGCTTTTCACTTTGCATTCGCCTAGCAAGGAGAAGCTTGACAGCACGATAGCTATTCTGGGCGAAAAGGAGATTGTGCTTTTTTAGCACCATAAACAATTTAAACTTCATCTTTTTTTAAGTTCGTAAAGGAGGATTTAATATGGAGAAGTTTAATTGTTTGGTGCTGGGCTGGGATGATATGTCCAGGCTTGTCGACAGGGCTTCTGAATCTATAATGAAGTCAGATTTCCATCCGGACGTCATTGTAGGAATATCTAGGGGGGGCTTGGTCCCTGCGCGCCTGTTCTGCGACAATCTGATGGTCAAGTCATGTTTCAGTCTTAAGGTCGACCATTGGGGCCTGACTGCGACAAAGGACGGGGCTGCCAAGCTTACGCATCCGCTGAACAAGGACCTTACCGGGATGAGGGTGCTGTTGGTCGATGACATCACTGACACTGGCCAGAGCATCCAGCTTGCGAGGGACCACTTGATTACTTGCAACCCAAAGGAGGTAAGGACGGCGACGCTGTACAACCTTGCGGGCTCGAAGTTCAAGCCGGACTTCTGCGGCGAGGAGAAGGAATGGTCATGGATGATATTCCCGTGGAACTTCAAGGAGGACATGGTTAATATCATAAAGAAGATAAATGAAGGTTCTGACGTCTCGGTCGACAGGATAAAGTCTGAATTGAAATCCGGCTATGGCATAGATATGGACAATTCAGGGATAAAGAATATCCTTGGCCATATAGGTTACTTGGCTAAAGTTGGAAAGTAAAAAATTTATTTTTTCTTTTTGGCTGCTATTCCTTTTTCCAGTCTCATTATCAGTGATTCGACGTTAAGGATTTTCTTCTCCATAAGGAGTATTCTCCTCAGCACGTAAAGCGTCCCTAACAACGCGCCGAAATTAAGCCACAAGAGCACTATTGCCCAGTCTTCTGCCATTAAGTATCACCTCTGTTTGATTATAATTAACTGTGGAAACTAGTTTATTAATGTTGCGAAGTGATGTTTTTAGGCAATTTTATATTATTCTGCGGCATTGCATATTTAATTTATGGAACTGAGAAAGGCGCTGTTCATTCCTTGTTCTTGAACAGCATCTCTGCGATGGCTGCGAAAGCAGGCCTTGTGAGGAATACCCCTATAGTGATTCCTGCTATTGTCGTTATTGCGAAGCCCCTGAACAGTCCTGCGCCTGCGTTCCATAGCGGAAGCATGGCTGCGGTAGTTGTCGCATAGGATGCGAATATGATGAAGAATGCGTTCTTCATTGTGTGTGCCCATCCCCTTGACTGTTCCCTCTTTCCTTTGATATTCTCGTCTATGATGACTATCTGGGAGTCTACGCCGGTTCCTATTGCCGCGATGATGCCTGCGATGGCCGCGACATCAAGGTTCCAGTTTATTAGGGCTGCGAATCCCAGGATTATCACAACTTCTGACAGGCTTGTCAGCATCATTGGTATCAGGATTTTTATTGACCTGTACCTTATGTAGATGACCAATGCTACGCCGAGCAGGGCTATAAGGCATACCATTATTGAGTTGCTGATGAATGATTTGCCTAAGATAGGCGAGATGGTATCGAGCTTCACAATCTCCAGATCGAAAGGCAATGAGCCTGTTATCAATATTGTCTGCAGCTTGTCCATGTTGTCTAATGACGCCTGTATTGCTCCGTCCCTTGTCTGCGCAGAGCCAGGGCCGGATATTGCTATCTGTGTTGATTCTGACCCCTTGAGGTCGGCGCCTATGTTGAGGCTGTCGACGAGTTTTCCGTCAAGGTAGAAGTCTAGTTTCTCTGCGAGCACTTCCTTGCCGTCTTCCGAAGTGATGACCTTCATGTTCCTTGTGATGTCAGCATGGTGCTTGGCAGCTTCTGGGCTTAGGTGTATGACGAACTCGAATCTGCAGAAAAATCCTCCGCTGCTGGGCGAGCATGCCCTTATTCCGCTGCAGGTTCCGTCGTTCCTGCACACGAACGGTATGTCCTTCTTGCCGCCGGAGAATACTGTTTCGTTGCCTATTTTTGCCTCGAACTTGCCTTGTTGCACTATGAGGTCCTTGACTTCGTCTTTAGAAACGCCTGCAATCTCGATTAGCACGAACCTCTGTCCCTGCCAGTCCTTTGCTTCCCTTATCCTGAGGTCGCTTAGGCCGTACACGTTCAGCCTGTTGCTTAAGACTTTGACGAGGTCAGCTATGTCTGAATCCTGGATTGGGTCGGTGCTTACCGGTTTCAATAGAACCCTTGTTCCTCCCTCCAGGTCAAGCCCTTTCTTGATGTTGCTCTTTGCGGCAGGCCCTATTTTCAATTCGGGGAAGCTTGTGGCTAGGAATGCGAACTCTCCCTTGTCGGTGCCTATCTTGAATATCTTCTTAGGAATGATATCTTCAGCTTTTTTGTTGAACTCTGTGATGTTGGTTATCTCGTCGCCGTTGATTGCTAGTAGAGTATCCCCCACTATAAGTTTGGTTTCCGGGTCGGCCTGCACTATTGTGAGATTATCGTCGAGCTGGAATCCTAGGCTGTTGGCTACTTTTATATCGAAGTCTCCCTTGCCTGTGTTTATTGTGACTTCCTGTTCCGGATTCTGCAGTGATTTGGCCTTGTCATTGAACATCGCCATTGAATCTACTGTTTGTCCGTTGATTGTGAGAAGCATCTGTCCAGCCGCGACGCCTGCATCTGTGGCTATTCCTGCTTCGATTGTTTTTATCTGTAGCCCTTTCGCTCCGGGGTTAGGGTCTATGGCCATGAATGACAGGAGTAGAACGAATATGAGCAGCCAGATTCTCCATGGTATCTTCTTGAGGCTAATCATTCTTGTGCTTCCTCTTTGCGTACCATACCAGGACTCCGGCGTTCATTCCGTAAGTCGATATGATGTCAGCAAGCAATCCTACAATTATGATGAAGAACATCTGCTTCAGCATGAAGCTGGTGGTTATCATGTATCCGGCAAGCAGAGCCACGATTGCTGCGAATGTCATCGTAAGGCCCGTCTTCATCCCGTCGACAAGCCTCTGGCTTACGCTTCCCTCGTGCGTCCTCTTGAGGACTTTGGTTGTGATTAGTATGTCTGTGTCTACGCTGTATCCTATAAGCATAAGCATTGCTGCGATGCCGGCTGTTGACACCTTGATTCCGACAATGTCTATGACGGCGACGGCGACAATCATGTCGCAGAAAGCGGCGAAAACCACTGCGAATGAAGGGATGATGGTCCTGAATATCAGCAGGACAACTATCGCCATGAAGATGAATGATAGGAGTATGGCTACAAGCATCTGCTTATAGAACGACTCTCCCAGGCTCGATCCTACGATTTCGACTGAATAGTTGTCTTTTGTGAGGTCGAAGCCCACATGCTCTTGGAGCGCCGCCTCAAGTTCCTTGTCGTCTGCTTTGGTTATTTCCACAAGGATTCCAATCTGCTGTTCAGTGCCGAACTCAGACAGCGTCCTGACCGTGATGTCTGAGCCGGGGAACCTCGTCTTAAGGAACTCTTCCATGCTTGGGAAGGTTTCGGTGGTGGCTATCGTCCCCGTGACTCCGCCCTGCAGAGAGACATCCTTGTCGATGAAATCCCCTGTCTTGTAATAATGGTCGCCTATGATGGCCATGGATATAATGACTAGAATTATTGGGAATATGAACAGCTTCTTGTAATGCTTATTGTACAGTTCGTTTAAGTCCATTCCCTAAAAAGAAACTCTAATTCCTTTAAATATTTTTGTATGGTGCAGAGAGTGAAACGCTTGAGCTGTCTAAGCAAAACATTTATTAAGTCAATGTCCATTTTCTTTAGTAAAATGGGTGAGACAACTTTAATTGAGATAGACAATCTCATAAAGAAGTTTGGCAAGAAGCTGGTTCTTGACAGGATAAATCTGAAGATAAACAAGGGCGAGTTTCTTGGCATTGTTGGATTGAGCGGTTCTGGGAAGACTACATTGCTCAACATTCTCGTCGGGTTCTGGGACCCGTCTATAGGCAAGATAACATTCAACGGCAAGGACATAACTAAGGAGAGGATGTTCTTCAAGCAGATTTTTGGTTTCGCGACTCAGGCTGGGTCGGTGTATCCTCAGCTGACTGTCGAGGAGAACCTTGAATATTTCGGGCGTCTGTTCAACATGCGCAGCAGCGATATAGATATGAGGACTGAGATACTCCTTGACTTGGTTGAGCTGACAGGCGCGAACAAGGTGCTTGCGGGCGAGCTGTCTACCGGTATGCAGAGGAGGCTCGACATAGCTTGCGCATTGATACACAATCCGAGGGTATTGATAATGGACGAGCCGACCGAGGACCTCGACCCGGTATTGAGGAAAGAGCTTTTGGCGCTTCTTAAGAAGATCAATGACGAGGGCACTACTATAATTATGACTTCGCACCTTTTGAACGACCTGGAGACGGTGTGCGACAGGATAGCCATACTCCACAACGGCTACTTGGTGGACGTCGATTCCCCGACCAACCTGAAGGGCAAGTATTCCCAGAACGAGGAGATTCATCTGGTGACCGAGCCTGGCAGGTACGACCTGTGGGTCAAGAAGCTTGACTGCGTCAGGGTATCCAAGGCTATAATCAAGCCTGACAAGCTCATACTTTACACTCCTGACAGCGAGATAGTCCTGAACGACATACTTAAGATAATAGCTATGCAGAGAGAGAAATTGATAGACTTGAAAGTCACTCGGCCTACGATGGAAGAGATTTTCGAGGCAGTTACTAAGAGGTGAAATGTTTAGATGTTAGGCAGCGGAATATTCAAACCGAAAAGCAGTGGATTCTATGTTAGGGATAAGAAGCCTTTGCTCTCAAGGACCAAGAAAGACTTTGAGGCGCTGAAGGAGTACAGCCATCTTAAGCCTAAGAGATGGTACCATTTCATGATTAAGCTGTTCAGCCTCATAGTCAAGAACTACAAGCTGATGATAAGGTCCAAGACATCGTCGTTGATATTCTTTTTCGGCCCGTTGCTGATAATTTTCTTGGTTGGGCTGGGATTCAACAGCTCAACATTGTACGGGATCAACGTTGCCACATATTCAGAGTCATATTCACCATTGTCGGAATCTTTCATATTAAATCTTTCAGGCAGCATGTACAATGTCGAGAAGATGGCTTCGGAGCAGGAATGCATTGATGCGGTGAAGTTCCAGTCTTACCATATATGCGTGATGTTCCCCAAGGATCTTGTCCTTGACAACAGCGCTAACAATAACATAATCCTTTACGTGGACGACTCGAGGGTGAACCTTGCCAACTTGATATCCGAGAGGCTGGCTGCCAAGGTGGCCGTTAGGGCTGATGAGCTTAGCAGCGGCATGGTCAGCCAGATTCTAGGTGCGATAGACAGCATCAATAAGGAGGCTGTCAAGGGTAAGGCTTACATAGGCGCATTGGATGCGAACAACCAGAAGTCCATGAGTATGGCTGCTTCGACCAAGGACGGATTCAGCAGCTTTGATTTCAGCTATTCGTCATTGGATTTGAGCCCTGCGACCGCTGAGGTGGAGAGGATAGAGGCTTATCTGAGACGCAACAACGTTACTTCCATATCTTTCGGCGATTTGAAGGCTATCATTGATAACATCAAGAACAATTACAATTCCGTAGCTGCAAAGCTTGACGAGGCGAAATCCACGGCTGACAGCATCGGCGGCGACATTGACGGCCTGTCTGCGAACATAAACTCTGACAAGCCCAGCATAGATTCGCTGAAGGTAAGCAGCGACAACATAATTTCTAGCATCAACACCGTCAAGATAACGAATGTGGAGAGCATTGTCAGCCCGTTGAGGACGACCATCAAGCCTCTGACGATGAAGAAGAACTATCTGGTCTACACGTTCCCTACGCTGCTGGTCCTGTTGATAATGTTCGTGGCCATACTTATGAGCTCCACCAGCATAATGAGGGAGAAGAAGTCGATGGCATACTTCAGGAACTTCATAACTCCTACGTTTGACGGCATGTTCATCCTCGGCCAGTTCCTGACCGACATAAGCATGATAATGCTTCAGCTATTGATAATCATGGGCGTCGCGTCCATATTCATCCCTGGCCTGGGCTGGCAGCTGTACCTGATGGCAGGCAGCATCCTCTTGCTTTTGGCGACGATATTCATATTCATAGGCCTGTTCTTGGGCTATATATTCAATTCTGAGGAGAGCGCCACCACCGCCTCGATATCGGTAGGCCTGGTGTTTCTGCTGTTCTCGAACACCATCATGCCCTTGGAGAGCCTTTCCGGGTTCCTTAGGCACATAGTGATGTACAACCCGTTCGTCGTGGGCGTCGAGATACTGAAGAGGCTGGTGCTTTTCGAGTCGAACATGTCAGTCATCCATAATCTGCTCTACATACTTCTAGTGTGGGCGGTCGTGGTCGTTATATTGGCCACGATGGGCAGCTACATAGCCAAGAGAAAAAGTAGATGAATTTTACTACTGCTGAGTGTTGATTCACCGAAAGGTTTATATATGGCTTGCTAGTTCTAATGCCTTTATCATGGTTAGCAAAAGGGGCTTATACCGAGAAGGAGCGTATTAAAATGATAGTTCAAGAAAGCTTTTTGAAGAAGTTGAGGTCAGCGTTCGATCTTAACATATATGAGGTAAAAATCTGGACGGCATTGCTTTCAAGGGGCGTTGCATCTGCCGGCGAGCTGGCCGACATTTCTGGCGTACCAAGGTCAAGGTCGTACGATGTCTTGGAGAGCCTTGAGAAGAAGGGCTTCGTCATAATGAAGTTGGGCAAGCCGATAAAGTATCTTGCTGTCAAGCCTGAAGAGGTTGTCAAGAGGGTAAAGAAGTCTATCGAGGACAGGGCTGGAGAGCAGCTTCAGGACTTGGAGACAGTCAAGGACACCCAGTTCTACAAGGAGATTGAATTGCTGCACAAGCACGGCATAGAGAAGATTGAGCCTGCTGACATGAGCGGCATCATAAAGGGCAGGAAGAACATCTATGACCACCTTAAGTCGATGATAGCTAACGCGCAGAATTCCGTCACCATCGTTACATCCCAGCAGGGGCTGCTGAGGAAGCACGAGGCGTTGAAGTCTGCCTTGAAGAAGGCTAAGGACAGGGGCGTTGTGGTGAAGATTGCAGCGAGCAATGTTGCCGCAAAGGATTTGCCTGACGAGCTGAGGAACTTCGCTGAAGTGAGGAACCTTACTGGCCAGAAGGCGAGGTTTGTCATAGCTGACAGCAATCAGATGCTTTTCATGCTTAACAACGACGACGAAGTTCACGAGGCGTACGATTTGGGCGTCTGGGTGAACACTCCGTTCTTCGCCAATGCGATGGAGCAGATGTTCAATGTGACTTGGGGCAAGCTCAAGCCATTGAGCTGATTTTTCATTTTTAAATTACAGGGTTGGGGTATTCGCATACCTTGCCTTCATAGTTTCTTAAGACCGTTTTGTCTTCTTCGTGCGCCAATATGTATTCCGGAAGCACAGGTATCTTCCCGCCTCCGTTGGGCGCATCCACGACGAATGTAGGTATTGCCAGCCCGCTCAGTCTTCCACGGAGGTGTTCCATTATCTCAATCCCTTTATCCACAGTCGTCCTGAAATGCTCGACGCCTTTCACTAAGTCGCAGATGAAAAGATAGTAAGGCCTGACCCTTATCTTGACAAGCATCCTGCACAGTTGTATCATGACTTCCGGATCGTCATTGATTCCCCTCAATAAGACGGTCTGGTTGCCCAGGGGTATTCCAGCATTGGCTAATCTGATGCACGCTTCGGACGATTCTTTGGTTATTTCCTGCGGATGGTTGAAGTGCGTGTTTATCCAGATTGGATGGTATTTCTTCAGCATGGATGTGAGCTCGTCGTCTATCCTCATCGGCAGTACGACTGGCACCCTTGTGCCTATCCTTATGATGTCTATATGTTCTATCTCTCGTATTTTCCTAATGAAGTATTCAAGCTTGTCAGTCTCCATTGTCAGCGGGTCTCCTCCGGAGATGACGACGTCATGGATTTCCTTGTGCGATTTCAGGTACTCGATGATCTTGCCGAATTTATTCTCGTCGATGAAATATTCTTTCTGCCCTGCGACCCTTTTCCTCGTGCAGTGCCTGCAGTATACGCTGCAGTGCGATGTCAATAGCACGAGCGCCCGGTCAGGATATCTGTGCACGAGCCCTTCGACTGGCGTGTGATGCTCCTCGTTGAGCGGGTCGTCTTTGAGGAACGGGTAATCAATGAGCTCCTTCTCGTTAGGGATGCACATGCTGTATATCGGGTCTGAATAATCGAATCTTTTTATCAGGGAATAATAGTATGGCGTGACAGACATCGGGAACCTAGAGCATGCTTTTTCTATCTGGGGCTTATTTCCAGTCAGTTCATTAACAGAATTAATCCTATGACTTAACTGCCATTTCCATTTGGAACGGTCGTCTATCTTCATATCAGATGCAATGGGTTGCGGTCACTTCCATTTTTTATTAAGAGATACTGAAAAGTTTTGGATATTTAAACCTTGTGTCGTGTGATATTATAAGACAATAAACTGGGCGTAGCCGGTGGCTAAATTTTTTATCGTGGCGGGCCTATCCAAAACATTTAAAAAAGACAGAATAGTCTCTAATTCTCATGAACAAGCTGATGGCGTCACTGCATCC
>CAYHOW010000016.1:0-17211 GCA_964358335.1 Candidatus Woesearchaeota archaeon | reverse complement strand
CTTCGATATCTCTAAGAATACTAATATTTCGTTCCTTAAACCCTTTCCAATGTTCTCTGAATAGAGAATTCAAATCGAAAGGATTATATTCTACAGTTGCCCCTTTTTCTTTACTATTGATGTTATGACTTTAGAGTTTTCTAAGGTCATAAAGTTTTCGGGTGCAAACCCGAAGCTTTTTTTCTAAACTTTATGTACATTAAATCTAATTGGAAAAATGTTAGGAAAAGGAGTGGGCTCGCCGGGATTTGAACCCGGGACACCACGGTCTTCAGCCGTGTGCTCTCCTTCGCCAAGAGTTTAATTGGGTTCTTTCAGGCTGAGCTACGAGCCCCTCGAGATAAACTCAAAACTGCAAGCTATTATTTAAAGTTTTCGTAATGGAATTGCCTGCGAAACGTTTAAATAAGATTGTCCCTTGATTTCTAATCAGTATGAACCTGCTGAGAGAGTCATGGAAATCGTTCAGGCTCCTAATGCGCAATCCTGTTATCTACGTTCCGGACCTGTTCATGTACGTTGTCACTTACATTCTTACTGTTTTCCTTTACAAGTCCAGCGGCTTGGATTTTGCATTGCAGGACTTCGTCATGAATGGGGCAGACAAGGTTGCGGTATTCCAGAACTATCTAAGCACTAATTGGTTCCAGCTTCTGCTGTCCTTTCTCGGATTTGTGTTTGTGACGTTCTTTCTGGGCGTGGGCGTCGAGAGCGTCAAGTTTAGGCTTATCAAGGACGTCATTCAAAGGAGGGAGACGTCGCTGCTTAGGACTGTTTTCACCCTGAACCCCTACTTGTTCAAGCTTGTGGTATTGAAGGTTTACGTTTACGTCATCACGGCACTGATATTCCTTATTTCCGCGACGATGTACTTGGTGTACATGCAGGTCGACAACACAAATGTGGGCATACTAATCAAGGTGTTGGTCATCGCTGTGGCGTTGCCTATAGTCTTGTTTTTTAGGATGGGCATATATTATAGGTACGCCATACTGTTCCTGGACGAGTACAAGCACGCCTCGAGGGCGTTCCAGAGGTCGTTCAACCTCCTGGTCGACAGGCCTAGGTCGGTGATAAAAGTATGGGTTTTCTCGATGGTCATGGGCTTGCTGTTGTGGTTCCTGGTTTCTGGCGTAGGCTTTTTCGCAAGGAACTTCCAGGATATGGTGAGCAATTCTACGTTCATCTACATATTCTCGGCAACAGTCATGCTTCTGGTCTACCTGTTCAAGCTGACTTACGACATATGGGAGAATGTGCTTCTGTTCAGGACGTATCCAATCATAAAGAAATCTTCATGAAATCCTTTGCGCACTCTGCGTTCCTGAAAATCTTTTTCGCCTGAGCCTTCAGCTTGGTAACTGCCTTGTAGCGCTGGCTGAAATGCGTAAGTATGAGCCTCTTGCTTTTTGACGTCTTCGCTATTTCTGCCGCCTGCGCCGATGAGAGATGCCTGTACTCTTTCGCCTTGTCTTCCATCTCCTCGTCGTAGGTCGATTCGCAGATTAAGATGTCGGATTCCCTTGCCAGCTCGTAGCATTCCTTGCACAGGCCGGTGTCGGTGATTAGGGTTAGCTTTTTTCCCTTGGTTACTATCGTGGCGTTTTTGGCCTTTATGGTCTTGCCTTTCCACTTTATGTCCTTGCCCGTCTGCAATTCTTTTAGAATAGGATGACTCTTCAGGCCAAACTTCTCAAGGTATTTCATGTTGATGTTGACCCTGTCCTTCTCGATGAACGAGTAGCCGAGGCATGGTGCGGTATGGTTGAGCATCATGGCTTCCAAAGCGAAATGTTTCGTGTCGATGAATCGCTTCCTCTTGACTTCGGTTACTTTGACGTCAATCTTGCCCTCTAGAATGAAAGTCGACCTGACTTTGTTGATGAATATGGCTGTGCCTTCAGGGCCGTATATCTCTAATGTCCTGTTGTAGTTGTTGGCTGCCATTGACTGCATGAGGCCTGGTATGCCTAGCACGTGGTCGCCGTGAAGATGGCTTATTAGCAGCTTAGTAATCTTGGTTGGCGATATGCCCGCTATCCTGAGCTGCCTCTGTATTCCTTCCCCGCAGTCTATCAGTATGCCTTCCTCTCGGTAAGTTATAAGCACTCCCGAATGGTTCCTTTCGACCGTTGGGACCATGCTTGCTGTTCCGAGGAAAATCACGTCTATCATTGCTAATATGGAGTTTATCTGATTTTATAATGGTTATGGTTTTGTCGAACGTTGCAAATATGACAACAATCGTTGCAAAAACGGCAACGAAATCCAAATCAAAACATTTATATTCTGCAGAATATGTTTTCAAAACCTATGGCGAAGAAGGAAATTGTTAATAATGTTGCGGAAGAGCCTGCCGAGGTTCCTAAAGATAAGATTAAGGCGGTTTTGGTGGAGGACAGGGTCATTTGCGACGATTCTGACTTGGTGAGGGAATACTACGATAAGTCCAGGTTCGGCGAGCCCATGGCCCACAGGAAGTTCCAGTACTCCTTGGCTGAAGGGCTGTACATGCTCGAGAAGGAGAGGATGGAGATCAAGGACGGGAAGAAGCTTTTAGATGCCGAATCTTACATCGCCAGGGCGAGGAAGAAGGACAAGAATTTTCTTATAAGGTACGCAGTATACAGGGACATGAGGAACAGGGGATACATAGTCAAGACGGCGCTGAAGTTCGGCGCTGACTTCAGGGTGTACGACAGGGGCGTCAAGCCTGGCGACGACCATGCCAAGTGGGTTTTGTACCCTGTTTCCGAGGTGGAGTTTCTGACTTGGTACGAGTTTGCCGCCAAGAACAGGGTTGCGCATTCGACGAAGAAAAGGCTGCTGATAGGCATCGTCGACGAGGAGATGTCTGTCACTTACTACGAGATAGCCTGGACACGCCCATAAGGCTTTTATATTACTTTCATATTACTTCTGCATTATGTTCGAGAAAGAGCGCGAAAGGTACGTGAAGGCCTGCAACGAGGTATCTTCGTTCTTAGGGTATGATGACGGCTATCTAGCTGAAATCCTCGAATTTGACCATAAAGCTGTGCTTTTGCCCAAGTTCAGGCTAGTGCCTAACTTCAAGATGGAAGGCGGGAATGCCATCGGCAAATACGACAAGATGATAAGCCTTTTGCCTGGCTGGAGAAGAGTTCTTTTGTTCCCTGTCATATTTTTTAAGGATGTCTTGAGGCACGAGGCCAGGCATGCTGTGCATTATAATTTGGTTGACAAGGTGTACGAGGAGGATCCTAAGCTTTCGCACAGGTTATTGTCCAACGAGAAGGCCACTTTGTACAAAGTAATGGGCAATTTGTCTGTTAGGCAGAGGGCTACGTTTGAGCTTGCTGGCGATATACTTGATGAGAAGGAAGTTCCAAGGGGGATATACCGTGACATCGAGAAGGCGACGCATTTCCATTCGATAACTTACGGATTGAGGGAATCTTTCGCTGACGACAGCAATCTTTACAGGAACGCCTTTTACGTGTTTGCTATAGGCAGCACGATGCTTTTCGCGAAAGGCATAGTTGACAGCATCACTGGCGACGGCAAAAGTTTCGACATGCTTTACGGGTCTCTGGCTATGTTTGCTGCAACGATGCTTGCTCCCCACTCTTATTATATAGGCGAAAGCGCATTGACCACGAAGAATTTATCCAAGTTCACTCCGTCGGAGAGGAGATATATTCTAACTTTTCCGAGGGACTATGTTTCTTTGGAGGAACGGTGCGCCGAGCTGAAGAAGTTTGGATTTCCACTTTAACGAATCTAAATCTTTAAAAACTTCAGTAGTATAGGGATGTTTGATGAAAGAGCTGAGGCAGAAGATTCTAGAGTATGTAAAGTTGAACGGCCCTGTTTTGCCTGTCCAGATATCTAAGGGTTTGGGCGGCAGCATTATTTTCGCCGGCGCATTCTTGTCAGAGCTGGTGGCTTCTAAGATGGTTAAATATACGATAGCCAAGGTGGGCGGCTCGCCTCTATATTATGTCGAGGGGCAGGAAGAGAAACTGCAGTCATTGAGGGAGCATCTGTCAGACAGGCCTGGCAAGGCTTTCGACTTGCTGAAGGACAGGCAGGTTTTGAGGGATAAGGCGTGCGAGCCTTGGGAGAGGGTGGCATTGAGGGAGATCAAGGACTTTGCGTTTCCTCTTAACGTCACTATCAAGGATAATACTGAGCTGTTCTGGAAATGGTACCTTCTTCCTGACGGGAAGGCCAAGGAGCTGATATATCCTTTGATTTCTGAAGAGCTGGAAGAGAAGGCTGTCGAGGCGCAAGTAATTATCGAAGAGCCTGTCAAGGTGGAAGAGCCTCTAAAAGAGATAGTAGTTGAGGAGCCTGTAGAGGCAGTGACTGAGCCGGTCTTAGAGGTTCCGATAGAGGAGAAGCCCAAGAAGCCAAGGAAGAAGAAATCTGAATCTGTTGCAGTCGAAGATAAGTCTAAGGAGATATCCAATGACGATGTCAAGATAGCTCACACAGAGGAGTTCAGGATTTTAGACGGCCAGGGCGAGTTCTATCAGGAAGTCATAAGGTTCTTCAATGAGAAGGACATAAGGATAATGTCGCAGAAAGTCAAGTCTAAGGGCAAGGAGTTCAGCTTCACGGTCAAGGTCCCGTCGGTTGTAGGGAGCCTGAAATACCTTGTCATAGCGAGGAACAAGAAGAAGCTCAGCGATTCTGATTTAGCTCTGGCATATCATGAGGGCATGGACCACAAGATGCCTGTATTGATGCTGGGCACCGGCGAGATAACGAAGAAGGCCGAGCAGTACATAGAGACCAATGTCAAGGGATTGGTGTTCAAAAAGATACCTTAATATATATCTTCTTTTCTAGATGCCGTCTATGAAACCTGAGCTTTTGGCGCCTGCCGGCGACTGGGCTATGCTCAATGCGGCAGTCAATGCCGGCGCGGACGCTGTGTATTTCGGCGTGAAGGACATGAACATGCGCCATTCTGCCAGGAACTTCTCTATCGACGACTTGAAGAAGATAGGCAAGCTAAACGTAAAGAAGTACTTAGCTTTGAACACTGTGGTCTTCGACGATGAATTGGAAGACATAAAGAAAGTCCTGCAGGAGGCCTATTCATCAAACATAGACGCTGTCATATGCTGGGACATGTCTGTTCTGGAAATTGCTAAGGAGTTAGGGCTGACAGTCCATCTGAGCACCCAGGCGTCTGTATCTAATTTGAAGTCATTGCAGTTCTACGAAAAGTATGGTGTAAAGAGGTTCATTTTAGCTAGGGAATTATCATTGGATAAGGTAAAGAACATCAAGTCTAACTCTTCAGCGGAGATAGAATGCTTCATCCACGGCGCGATGTGCGTCTCGGTATCAGGCAGGTGCTTCATGAGCCAGTTCTTGGAAAACAAGAGCGCCAACTGCGGGAAGTGCTTCCAGCCGTGCAGACGCCCATATATAATAAAAGACAAGGAGACCGGCTTCGAATTGGAGGTCGGCGACAATTACGTGCTCAGCCCGAAGGACCTCTGCACGATGCCGTTCATTGACAGATTGATAGAATCTAAGATAGACGCGTTGAAGATAGAGGGGAGGTCTAAAACACCTGAGTACGTTGATGCAGTAGTTAGGGCGTACAGGGCAGCTATCGACGCTCACGAGAACAACGAGCTTACAGAGGAATTGAAATCATCTCTAACAAAAGATTTAGCCAAGGCTTACAACCGCAGCTTCTCTTCCGGCTTCTATCTAGGAAAACCTCTAAACGAGTGGGCATCTTCAGAAGGGAACGCCTCTGAGGTGAAGAAGATAGAGGTCGGGAAGGTGACTGGATATTACGGCAGGAGCGGCGTTGCGGCAATCCGGGCCGAGTGCGAAGGATTCTCAGTGGGCGACACTTTAATGGTCATCGGCAGCACCACAGGCATAGTCAGGCAGAAGGTGGAATCGATAGAGCTTGACAAGAAACAAGTCAGTGCAATAAATAAAGGCGATTGGGCAGGGGTGAAGTTAGGTAAGTTGGTCCGTGAGAACGACAGGGTATACAAGATCATTTCCTGAGCGTCTTCTTGTCTATCGGAAGCATGTATGCGATGAACGCGACAAGCACCAATGCCATGCCTACAATCATCGAATTGTAATATGATTCCTTCGCCGGCGATTCCATGCGCGCTTTCACGGTCGTTTGGTACCTGTCCATCAATGCCGAATCGTCGACCTGCAATGTTGATATCTTGAGGTATTCTTCCCTGGTGACATCGTATATTGCCCTGCAGTTGTCTAGCTTATCGCATACGCCATAATTTGCGTTATAGTATTTGCAGCACGCCTGCTGGCAGTCGGAATCTGAATCGCATGGCGGAAGCATGAGGTCCAGCGCATACAATCCTGTTATGCCCTTGCCAAGGAACAGTACGCCCCATATGGCTAACACGATTGAGGCCGCGACAATATGCTTATTCATACGAGAAGATAAGGCGGGCGTTCTTATTAAGTTTTTGCTTTTTCAATAGAAATCTATTTATATTGTAAGATATTGTTAAAATGCATAGATATTCGTAAAAAAAGGAGGAATTGAAGTAAAATGAAAAGAGGAGTAATTGTATTGGCATTGATGCTTATTCTTTCGAGCTTTTTTGTATTGGCTCAAGCTACGGTGACATGCGATAAGCATGTAAGCGATATAAATGCTACTGTACAGATGAATGTCACGCAGAGCAATGGTACAGTAATGGGAGACGTATGTTCTAGCACTAAACAATTGATTGAATACTATTGTGCATCTTATGGTTCAGATCCAAATGAGTATATAGCTACTCAATTAATAACCTGCGACTATGGTTGCGAGAAAGGCGCTTGTAAGGCAGCACCAGCAAATGCGACAACAAATCCACCAGCAAATGCGACAACAAATCCACCAGCAAATGCGACAACAACCTCTGCAAAGCCTACTTGCAAGGAATACAAGAAATGCGCGAGCGCAGGCATGCTAGAGAAAGGCTACTGCAAGGATGGCAAGCAGTGCTTGGCAACATACGAATGCAAGTGCGTTACCAACGACAAGACTGGCGAACCGACTTGTAACAATGCCAAGCTGATAGGCGAGAAGTGCGTCGGCGCAGGCGTCAATCCGTGGGCAAAGTCGATAAGGGAAGCTAAGCCTAAAATGTGCAGTTGCCCCGATGCAAAAATAGTCACGCAAGATGTCAGGGACAAGTGCATAAAGGCTTGTCAGGGAGTAACGTCCGCTGTCGACAAGCTTACTGTTTCAGAGGAGCTGATTAAGTCACTGCAGCTTGCAGAAGAGAAGATGTGCAGGAGATGCCCGGACTGGATGCAAATGTTGGATCCGGAAATGTGCAAAGAATTTTATAAGAGCCAATATTGCCTAGACTTGCAGAGCGCTATACAGAAGCTGTCAGTTCCAGACATATCCTTAGAGATGATTGAGCCTGCAAAGATGTGCAAGGTCTGTCCGGAAGGATTGCCTAAGGAGATGTGCAAGGCCTATTGCCAGTCATATGGCACAACAAAGAGTCCTGTGGCAGCCAATAAGGGCGTCTTCAAAAGGCTTTTCGGCAGCAAGTCGGCTACCACTGGCAGTTTCTGGAGCATCTTCAACTAAATTTCTTTTTCTTTTTTTTCAGTTAATTTTTTATATTCTTCATCATTCTAATTTTACTTATGAAAGTGGCATTCATCGCGGACATCCATTCGAACCTGGAAGCCCTTGATTCGGTGTTCAGCCACATCCAGAGGCAGGGCATCACTAATATAATCTGTATAGGCGACATTGTTGGCTACGGTGCGAACCCCAACGAGTGCGCCACAATCATCCATCAGAAGAAGATACCTTCTGTCCAGGGCAACCACGATTTTTCTGCCGTGAGCCTGGATAAGCTGGAGAAGTTCAACCAGTACGCACAGAAGGCATTGAATTGGACAAGCGCTAAGCTTTCAAGGGACAACAAGATATTCCTTGGCAATCTGCCTAAGTTCCTGGACATAAAGCTGGAAGGCAAATCCATTTTAGCCGTCCACGGCTCATTGAACGACCCATTGTTCGAGTACATCTATCCCCAGACGCCGGACTCGGTGGTAAAAGAATTATTGGCGCGTTCGAAGTCGGACATTCTTGTCATGGGCCATACCCACATCCCGTTCATAAAGCGTTTCGGGCAGAGATTGGTTCTCAATCCTGGCAGCGTGGGCCAGCCGAGGGACAACGTTCCTGAAGCCTCTTACATCTCGCTAGAATTAGACACAATGAAGCCTATCATACACAGGGTAAAATACGACATAGCCAGGGCGTCAGGAAAGATAATAACGTCCGGCCTGCCGAGATACTTGGCGGAAAGGCTGCACAAGGGCGTCTAATTATCTCTTTCTTTTCTTTGCTGTATGTTTCTTGGCTGCTCTTCGATGCGACACTTTGGCCTTATGCGCTTTCCTTTTCGGCTGTTCAGCCTTGGCCTGCAGTACCTTGAGCCTCTGCGACAGCCTCTTGATTTCCTGCTCTGACCTGGCAAGCACCTTTTCGGCAGCTTTCTTTCCCTCAGTACTGATTGCCTTTTCTATTCTTTTCTGCTGCACTTCGGCCTTTTCGGCAATCTCCAACGCGAACTTCTTGATTTCGCTGTCGCTTGCCTCGCCTTTCTTCAGGAGCTCCTTGGCTATCTGTTCAGCCTTGTGCCTCGTGACTTCTCCCAGGCCTATGCCTATCAGTATTGCCTTCTTAACGGATTCTTTCATTCGTCCTCACCTCTTTTTCCCTCTCTTATTATTGATATTATAAGGGAATATGATATTATCAGTATGAAGAACAGCATGACGTAGACCAGGAACGATATGCCGTATATGAACGGGCCGACATCAAGCTTGATTATCAGCGCAGAGGCCAATATGAGCGATGCGAGTATCATCCCGTAGGTCAGCCTGTTGGACGACCTGTCCATCTCGATTGTGAAGTTCTTCAGCTCTTTCTGGTCGACCTCCAGGTTTATTTTCGCCCCGTGCTTGATTGCCCTCACCAGGGCGCTGACGTCTGACGGGAAGCTCTTGACGATGTCCCTGAAATCCAGCGCCGTGTCCTTTACTGAATTCAGTATGTGCTTCGGCCCGAGCCTGTCCTTCAGCATCTTCTCTAGCTTTGGCTTCATGTACCTGACGAAATTGAATTCTGGATAGAACTTGGTCCCGAACCCCTGCAGCGTGATGAACGTTTTTCCCAGCAGGGTGTAGTTGAGCGGCAGCTTTATGCTGTACTGCCTTGATAGCTTGAACACTGCAAGGAACATGCCTGCAAGGTTCAGCTGGCTTATGCTTGTGTCGTAATAGCTTCCCAAGGTGTCGACAAGGTCGGCCTTGAACGCCTTCATGTCTATGGTGTCCGGCATCGAGCCGGATTCTACCAGTGACCTGGTGAGCATGTCTGCATCATGGTTGACTATGCCTATCAGGAAATCCTCAAGCTCGTTCTCCATGTCTTTGGTTATCCTTCCGACGATGCCGAAATCCAGGAACGCTATTATGTTGTCTTTCATCAGGAAGATGTTTCCCGGGTGAGGGTCGCCGTGGAACACCTTGTCCTCGAATATCTGCTTGACCACGGCATCGATGACGTTCTCGACCACTTTCTGCCTGCTGCTCCGGAGCTGGCTGAAATGCTTGACCTCGCTGATCTTCTTGCCTTCGATGAACTCCATGACAAGGATCCTTTTCCTCGTTAGTTCCCAGTACACTTTTGGTATCCTCACCTTATGCGAATTCTTGAAATTGTTGTAGAATATGTCGATGTTCTTTGCCTCTAGGGTATAGTCCATCTCTTTGTTCGTATACTTCTCGAACTGCTCGACTATTCCTTTGGGGTCGTAGTTCCTTATCTCTGGGAAATGCCTGTACAATAATTCGGCAAGGTGATAGTAGAGCTCGATGTCCGTCTTGAATACTTCCTCGATGCCGAGCCTCTGGACCTTGACTGCCACGACTGTCCCGTCCTTCAGGACCGCCTTGTGCACTTGGCCTATCGACGCGGCGGCTATGGGCCTCGTGTCGAAGCTCTTGAACGCATGCGAGATGGGCATGCCCAGCTCTTCCTCGACGACTTTCTTTATGCTGGCGAAAGGCACGGGCTTGACGTCGTCCTGCAGCTTGCTGAACTCATCGCAGTACTCTATGGGCAGTATATCGTACCTCAGGCTGAGCATCTGCGCAAGTTTTATGAACGAGCCTCCCAGGGAGTCGAACGCCATCCTCAATCTTAGGGGCAGGGAATTTACTTTCTTCTCGAACTTGCTCTGGTCAAGCTTCTTGTGGAAGCTGACATACTGCTTCAGCTTCATCCTCTCGATGACGTAGCCGAGCTCGGCCTTGAGCAAGGCATTAGCTATCTGCCTGAGCCTCTTGAGGTTTTTTATCTTGCTTGTCCCGCCGAACATATAGAAATCTGTGGGTTTTGGCGTTTAAAAGCTTTATGCTAACCTTCTCTCGCATTCCATTATGCTGCTCTCTTCCTTGAAAACGTCGCAGCCGTAGCACCCGTAGCTGTCGAACCATGCCTTGCCGCTGCAGTTGCATTTCTCGTCCAGGGCGTTCCATTCGCCGAGCGTGTCCTCGCAGAACTTGTCGTTGTCAGGCATGCATATCTCGAATTTCTTGCCGGAGCATCCTGCGCAGCTCGGCGTGAAATATATTGGTATGCACTGTTTTGCCTTCAGGCATTCGGATTCCGTGAGCTTTACGCAGTTGACGTAATCCGGCTTCAGGTTTGCGAGCTCTACCTTGAGCTTGCAGGAGGCTTTCATCTCCTCGTCTATGACCTTGTTGCAATATGATATGTCCTTCATGGCCAATGCGTCGTTGTAGTATATCCTGTCCTCCGGGCTGGCCGGGTAAGCCTCGACGCAGCACACCATGTCGTCGCACTTTATCTTCTGGATCTCGTTGCTGTTGCATGACGACCTGCACTTCCCGCCAAGCTCATGGCACGCGTCCGATGTCAGCTTGAAGTTCTTCTCTCCGTTAGAGGTCGAGTACATGTATAGCGTTATGTATCCTGCCATGGTTATCAAGGTAAGAATTATTGCTATGAGACTGTTAAAAAATAACATTAGCATTTAAGCTTTGGTTCAATAATGGGTGTGCTTAATAAACTTTGCTTATTTTATTGTTTAACAATTCCTATCTGTACATACATGTAATAGTGGTGCCTGTGCATTACAGTATTCTACTGTGATTTTTTGTATTTAAACATAACTAAATTTATATAGCGGCTATTTTACTAGATTTCATACTGCAATGAGAATCAAGAAAATAGTTTTGGAGAACATAAGGAGCTATGTCAAGGAGGAGATAGAGTTCCCTGAAGGGAAAGTCCTGCTGTCTGGCAACATAGGTTCAGGCAAATCCAGCATCCTTCTGTCCATAGAGTTCGCGCTGTTCGGCGTCATGCGCAGCGAGCTGTCTGGGGCTTCTTTGCTGAGGAACGGGGAGGACAGGGGGTCTGTTGACTTGTTTCTTGACGTTGAGGGCAAGGAAGTCGAGATATTCCGCACGCTTAAGCGAACTTCCTCTTCGGTGTCGCAGGACGCAGGATACATTGTCATAGGCGGATTGAGGAAGGATGGGACTGCCATAGAGCTCAAGCAGGCGGTGATAGAGCTGCTGAACTACCCCAACGACCTGATAACGAAGACGAAATCATATGTCTACAGGTACACGGTCTACACGCCGCAGGAGGAGATGAAGACTATTCTTTTAGGCGACAAGGAGGGCAGGCTGGAGACGCTTAGGCGCGTCTTTGGCATCGACAAGTACAAGAGGATATCGCAGAACGCGAAGATAGTCAGCTCTAATCTGAAGGAGAGGAAGAAGGAGCTCAACGGCAGGATAGCTGACCTGGACGAGAAAGTCATTCAGAAGCAGCAGATAGCTAAGAATAGGGAAGAAATCTCTGTCCTGCTGTCTGGATTGGCTGCACCATTGGAACTATCATGCAAGGAAGTCGACTCTGCAAGGAACGAAATCAAGCTTATCGAGGATTCCATATCGCAGATGAAGGAGCTGAAGAAGGAGATGGCTGTCAGGGACGCCGAGCTGAACGAAAAGATGAAGAGGAAAGGCTCGGTAAGCAGCGAGATAAAATCTTTGGAACTGGAAGCTGAAAATCTTAGGAAAGATAACCTTGAGGTCAACGACACTGATTTCAGGTCAAAGATTGCTGAAGACGATTTGAAAGTCAAGCATTTGGAGTCCGAGCTGAAGGACGTCAGGGACGGCATCCAGGAGCTGAAGACGAAGAAAGTGATGTCTGAGACGATAAAGAGGAAGATAATAGAGCTCAATAACTGCCCGACATGCTACCAGGAAGTCTCTGGCGAGTACAAGTCGAAGATAGCTGATAGGGAATCATCTAACATCTCTGGTTTCGATTCATTGTCTGAAAGTCTAAGGTCAAAAGAGAAGTCGTTCGAGGAATCCATTTCAAAGCTGAGAGCGGAGATTGACTCTTTCAGGAAGGAGATGCACAATTTAGATTTGGTGAAGATGAAGAGGAAATCCTTGGACGACAAGATTAAGAGGATAGACGCTCTTAGGAAAGAGGAGTCCGGACTGAAGCTGTCGATAGGCGAGATAAACGGCAAAAGGAACGTCCTTTTCGAGAGGATTGAGGGGATGTCTACGATTGAGGAAGTATATGCTACGGCTAAAAGGAGATTGGACGATTCAATATCGAAGAGGCAGGCGTTGGAGCTGAAGAGGATAGAGTTCAGCACCAAATTGAATTCGCTGAAGGAATCTATAGACTCATTGGACAAGGAAATCTTCAGGAAGATGGAAGACAAGATGAAATTGGAGCGCATGGGCCAGCTATTGCATTGGATGGACGAGCACTTCGTCAACCTCATGCTCACGATGGAGAAGAACATCATGCTCAAGGTGCATTCCGATTTCAGCCAGATGTTCCAGAGATGGTTCGGCTTGCTGGTGGACAACGGGATAATCAAGGTCAGGCTTGACGATTCATTCTCGCCGGTCATAGAGCAGAACGGGTTTGAAACAGAGTACGAGTTCCTTTCCGGCGGGGAGAAGACCGCTGCCGCATTGGCCTACAGGCTGGCATTGAACCAGGTGATAAACAACATAATGAGCACCATAAACACCAAGGACCTCATAATCCTGGACGAGCCCACTGACGGGTTCTCTACTGAGCAATTGGACAGGCTGAGGAGACTTTTTGCTGAATTGGATGTGTCCCAGCTTATAATAGTCAGCCACGAGCAGAAAGTGGAAAGCTTTGTGGACAACGTAATCAGATTAAGCAAGACCGAGCATGTAAGCAGGGTCACAGGCTGAACGCTTTCTTGATTTCGGGCACAATGCCTTCTGGCCTGTCAGCTATAAAGTCTGGGTTGTACGCCATAAGCTTGGCCTTTCTGGCATAGCCGTATGTCACGGCCAATGTCATCATTTCCTTGCCCATCTTTTCCTTGACCCTTCTGGCCGCCACGATGTCCGAAGTCTGGTCGCCTATGTAGATTGCATTCTCTGGGCTGACCCTAAGCTGCTTAAGGGTAATGTAGAGGCAACACGGGTCGGGCTTAAGCCTAGGCTCTTTCCTGCCTGGCTCGGCAAGGTCTTCTTTTGTGATGACTGCCCTGAAATAGTGCCCTAGCCTGTTAGAATCGAGATGCTTCAGTATTATGTCGCTGGTGTTGGAAGATGCTATAGCCATCTCCAAGCTCAGGCCCCTAACGTCTTCCAGGACGTCTGCTATGCCTGGCACGAGCCCAACCTTTGCGTTTCTCATATACTCGGTGTACTCGCCCCAGATGAAGCTCTTGTTCTTTTTCCAATCCAAGCCGAGCAGCTCGTACATGTTCGGATAAACAGGCTCGACGTAATCGCTCTTGAACTCTTCCAATGAGTGCATGAATGTTCTGCCTAGCCGCTGTGATATGTGCTGGAACCACTTGTACTGGTTTGGAAACGAGTCAAGGATGACTCCGTCGAAATCGAAAATGACCGTTTTTTTCATAATTTAAATGAAAAATTGGAATACATTTAAAAGGTTTGTTATGATGCAGAACAATATTCTTCTAGCTATGAGGCGTAAAACCCTGGCAAGGAAACCCGAAAGCTTCCTTGCTGGGGAAAAAGAGGTGATAACGCTTTATAGAACACAACTTCTATATAAATCTTTCGCTTATGTAGTAATTCCTAAGTGGTGACAGAAAAGAATATAAGGGGGATAGGCTTAATTGCCTTTAAGATGGTCAAAATCATGCATTTGGACGAGGTTGACGCTGAATACATAGCCAGGAAGATAAAGCTGGGCTCCATATTCATCTATCCTACTGACACTATCTATGGCTTGGGCTGCAACGCGTTGAATCCTGAATCAGTGAACAAGATAAGGGAGATAAAGGAGCGTTTCGACAAGCCTTTGTCCATAATAGCTATGTCGAAGCAATGGATAGCCGACAATTTCAAGGCAAGCAAGAGCTTCATCGACAAGCTGCCTGGCCCGTTCACTTACATAATGGAGCCTAAGAGGCCTAACCTGGTGTGCAAGGAGGTTGCCACAGGCAACATAGGGGTAAGGATCCCTGACCACCCGTTCACCAAGGTTGTTCAGAAAGCAAAGGTCCCGTTCGTCACCACTTCTGTCAATGTCACTGGCAAGAAGCCTTACCTGGACATAAGGAAGATACCAAGGTCGATAACTAGCAAGGTAGACTTCATCATAGACGGCGGCGTCCTTGACAATCCACCATCTACAGTCATTGATTTGACAGGCAAGCTGCCTAAGATATTAAGGTAAGCTTTTTATATGACTTCATTTTCATAGAATCTGTTCATTATGGGGCTGTAGTGTAGCTTGGCTATCACTCACGCTTGGGGTGCGTGCGACCGGGGTTCGAATCCTCGCAGCCCCACTCTCTATTCTAAAATCAAGAAAAGAATCAGTCCTGAGTTTTTCCATTGAGCTTGTCAAGCTCAATCTGCAGTAGCATCTTCTCTGCTTCCATGTTCTTTACCACGGCATTGTACTGGTGCAGTTTGGCCAGCAGGTCGTTGAACAGTGATGCCAGATAGGCGGTGTCCATCTCTATGCCCGCAGGCTCCATTATCTCCAATGTCGATGGCTGGTAGTCGAAGCATACGTCAAGGACATTTTTCATCTCGTCGGCCTCGAACTCTACCTCTGCGAAAGTCGACCAGAACTCCTCTATCTGCTCGGTCTCGTAGGTCTTTGAGTTCAGCAGCCTGACCCTTCCGTCATCCTTGAGCTTGCTTATCGTGTCCTTCAGCGCCTGCTCGACATGCTCCTTTGGCATTCCCATTACTTCGAGTATTACCCTTGCTATGATTTTCTGTGCTTTCATGACCATTCACCTTTATTGACATTATCAGCAGTATCAGCGCGACGCAGAATATGTACAGCGCGTACCGTTTCGCCTGCATGCTGTCTGATTCGTATGCTGTGTAAGCTGTTATCTCTGACTTATTTATAAGGGTTTCGCCGCTGTTTCTTCCAGGTTCCGCCGCATTCAGGCCCATGGCATTTGGCAGTAATAAGGGCATGGCCAAGATCAATATGGCCGCAAGTTTAATGGCATTCATGCCGAGGCAATCCTCCTTAGGTTCCTAGTCATGATGAAGCCGAAATGTGCATTCTTAATTAAAGTTATGATTTTTTTTCGTAATTCAATGCCATGATTCCGTCACTTTTCCGAGAATGAGTTGATCATGTCGGAAATGTTGGGCCTAGCCGTATGTGTTTGCTTCTGCCTTTGCCTTCCTTTTCTTGATGTAGAGTGCCACTGCGGCCGCGGCGAAAGGCAGGGCTGATAGGAAAGACACAAGTATAAGCGGGTTCGTCGACATCCTCAGCCAGTCGAGCACGATTCCTGCCATCAGATTCATCATTGCGGGCGGCACGTTCTGGATGTCTGCGTTCTTGAGCAGCTCGCTGCTTTTCATGGCCCAGCTGAGGAGCGTCTCTGGCTGTATGAACCTTAACGCAGTGAACACGACCCCGAACGATGCGAGGTTGACTGCGAGTTTTGACGTGGCCTTGTATGAGCCGTCAAGCAGTATGAAGCCTACCGAGACGAACGTCAGCAGCATCCCTATGATGGCCAGTGCCAGCCCTATTGCGATAGGGGCCATGAAGCCGCCCAACAGTGACTTTATGCCCATGACTGGCTGCCTGACCTGCTCGCTGCTGCCTGAAGACGCCATCTGCTCCACGAACTTGTCCTTGTTAGAATCTATCATGTTGTCGACGATAGCGTTGCGCACCTCTTCGTCGGTCATCGCGGTGACCTTGCTGCAGAAGTCGTCGGTGATGAGCTTTTTGGCATCTTCGTTCAGGGCTGCCCTGTTTGAGCATGCCGTGACTATATCTTCTTTCTTGAACTCCACGTTCTTGTTTTCGGATTCCATCTGGTCAAGTGCTATCTGCCTGACGTCTTCCTTGTTGTTCTCTACGAACTCAGTGAATCCTACCCTTACGCTCTCATCAAGTCTGTCCACGTTCTTCTCGACATTTATTAGCACCATCCCTAAGAATATGATTGTTATGCCCAATGTCATCATCAGGCTGCCTGACAGGCCTGCGACCGCTTTCATGAAACCATTGAATGTCATTTCCACACGCCTTCTATTTTGGTCTTGCACTTCTGGCACTTGCCATTGCTGATATTATTGTGAACAACATCGAATATTAACCTTTCTATTACCAGGCTGCCGCAATGCGGGCAGTACGTGTTCTCCTTGTCCTTAGTCTTGATGTTGCCGACGTAAACATACTTCAGCCCTGCTTCTTTAGCAGTCTTGTATGCCATCTCGAGTGTGGGCTCTGGCGTCGGCCTGATATTCATCGCCAGATGGGATGGGAAGAACCTTGAGAAATGCAGTGGCGTATTGTCGCCGAGGTTTTTCGCGTGCCATTCGCACATCTTCTTTAGGATTTTGGGGCCGTCGTTGAGCCCTTGTATGATGAGGTTTGTGACTTCAAGGTGGACTTTCATCCTCTTTATGTTTATTAGTGCCTCGAGTATCGGCTTCAGCCTGGCGCCACAGTACTTCTGGTAGAGCTCCTCAGTGAACCCTTTCAGGTCGATGTTCGCGGCATCGATGTGCCTATACAGCTCTTCCAATGGCTCCCTGTTGACATAGCCGTTTGATACGACAACATTCCTGAGCCCTTTCTTCCTTGCCAGCTTGGCTATCTCTAGG
>CAYHOW010000015.1:0-18303 GCA_964358335.1 Candidatus Woesearchaeota archaeon | reverse complement strand
TGGAAGAAAAGGAGTCTTTAAAAACTAAAATATCACAGACTAATCTGGCTTACACAACCGATAGAAAGGTTTATAAGCCAAACTCCAATCCTAAGCAATTGACAATGAAGAAGGTAGAATGTTTCGATTGCGGCAAGAAGATTGAAGTGATAGATTCCTTTAATGTCCATATCCCTAAGTTCAGGTGTGACGGCTGCCTGAAAAAGATGAAATGAACACGTTCTTGGTGGTTTATCTCAGCATAGTCAGTTTCTTTTCGCTGTTCTTCATAATAAAGTACCTGCTGAAAGGCAAGGATCCGCGGATAATAGATGATGATGATGATTATTCAAGGCATTAGCTTTCTGGCGGCATCATATCAGGCTTTTCAGCAAATCGGATTTGGTTATCAGTCCGGCAATATTCCCTTCTTTGGATACGAGCACCAGGGGATAGAATTTCAGTATCGACGATACGACAGACATCTTTGTCTCTTCGGTGACTATTGGCGGGCTTTCCACCATTATTTCCCTCGCCAGCATGGAATGGAAGTTGGCGTCATTGCTTTTTTCCAGCAGGCTGCTTTCGTAGATTATGCCCTTGACGTTCCCTTCATCAATCACGGGGACTTGCGATATTGCGTGCTTGTTGAGTATTGAGATTATGTCTTTCGTCTTGGCGCTTGGGCCGACGGAAGTGACGTTGCTTATCATTATGTCCTTTGCCACAGCTTCCTGCTCATTCGTTATTTTGGCCAGAGCATCCTCTATCCTTTTTACTTTTGAGAACGTGGGATCGATCTTGCCGGACTCTATCTTGGCTATAAGCGACTGTGACACGCCTGCCTTCTTCGCGAACTGGTTCTGGGTGAGGTTGATCTTCCTCCTGATATTTTTCAGCTGGCTTATGTCGAACATAGGGAGAATGAAAATGCGCCCATTTATAAATATTCCGGACGTAATATACATATCTTGCATTATATTCCTAAGGGAATTCATGTGGGCGCGTAAGAAAAGATTTAAATATCACGGATTTATTGCAACTCTAAAATGGCTTACGACCTTTCCCCTGTTCACAATCTGGCGCTTTTCGCTATATTTTTCCTCGGCCTGTTTGTCTGGAAGTTCTATAACAAGAGGAAGGTCGTGCACTATTACAATGTGCTGATGGCATGCTTCGCTTTCGGACTGGCGTACCTGTTTCATCTGCTGAGCCCGTACGCGGGATATTTCGTCGAGACTTTCCTGCTTGTCCTATTGCTTTCGTTCAGCTACGACTATTATATCGCTGGCAAGATAAGGCGCAAGAATGAGCTTGAGGGAGTGGCCGAGCCCGACTCAATCGACCTGAGGAGGAAGCACGTCATTCTTGACAAGGAATTGGAGAAGGTCACCAAGACTAAGGAGGACCTGTTCCAGAAGGTCGAGAAGTTCAAGGAAGAGAGGCATCATTTTGACAACCGCAAGAAAGATTTCGAGAAGGAGCGCGCAGAGGTGTTGAGGCTTCAGGGCGTGTTGACCAAGGAGAAGATGAAGCTCGACAAGGTCAAGGCGGAGGTCGAGCCCAAGCTGAAATCATTGAAAGAGGAAGAGGGCAAGGTCAAGGCTCGCTGGGACGAGGTTGAGGCTAGGAACCAGGATTTCAGGAAGAGGGAAGAGGCTTTCGAGAAGGAGCGCGAGAGCCTGAACAAGCAGAAGTCCGAGGTTGACGCCAAGCTCAAGGAGATGGTCTCTATCCAGAAGGACTTGAAGAAGGAGAAGGAGAATCTGGAATCTGAGTCGCTGAAGATAGCCAGCAAGGAATCCGAGTTCAAGAGCCTGCAGAAGGAGCTTGAGGCTGAGAAGCAGAAGCTTGATCCTCAGAAGGGCAGGCTCGAGAAGCTAAGGGACGAGATAGACAGGGTAAGGAAGGAGATTGACACAGAGAGGGACAATTTCAACAAGCAGCAGATAGAGCTCAAGCGCGACCAGAGGATGTTCAGGAAGGAGAAGGAAGAGCTGGAGTATAATGAGCTTATAATCAACAACAAGCTTAAGAAGGTCGGCGAGGAGCAGCAGAAGGTCAAGGATGCATGGAAGAAGATAAGGGACGAGCAGAAGGACATCAACAGGCAGTGGGACGAGCTGGCTGCAAAGGAAGATGCCCTAGCATCTGACCGTGAGGCATTGGACAATGAGTACAACAAGTTCAAGAGGGAGCGCGACCTTTACGTCAAGAAGAAGGGGGCATTGAAACAATGATAGTCGAGGTTTTCTTCAACATAGTTATCTTGGCATTTTCGATATTGTGCTTCTATTACATCAGCTACGGCAAGAAGTTCGAGGGCGATTTCGAGAAGAACGTGCTGAGCTTTTTCTCCTTGGGCCTGTTCTTCATGATAGCCAAGGCGTTGGCGTCGATAGCCGTCGTAGTTGGCGCAACGTCGTTCCTGCTTTCCGGCACGACAGTTGTGGTGTACAGCTACTTGACTGCGATAAGTTTCATCATCGGCGCATATTTGCTGAAGGATGTATCCTCTACCCAGTGAGTGCAGTAATTTTAAATACTCATTTTCATTATGATATTTTAGTTGGCCAAGGTGCCTTGGCTTTCATGGTCAAGAACCTCAGAGTTTTTGGCTTTCCCCCCGATAATTACACAAATTATTGGATAGCAGTTAAATCTGCTGCATTTGGCTGAGGTCCTTGCCAACTCTTTCTAATCCATCCAGAAATATAAGGTTAGGATGAATATGATATAGAGGGACAATAGGGCAATCCCCTGCATCCTTCTCAATTCCCATTTCTCTCTTATGAAGGCCAGCATGATTATTGTAAGCAGTATGCTGAACGGTATATAATACAGCAATGTCTCTGCCCTTACTTTGATAGGATATATTATTGCTGATAAGCCTCCTACCAGAAGTATATTCGATATGTTGCTTCCTATTATCGTGCCCAGCAAAAGGTCTCCCATCCCCTTTTTGGCTGAGCTTATCGCGACCATTAGTTCTGGAAGCGATGTTCCCACAGCAAGCAATGTTATCCCTATGATTGTTTCGGATACGCCAAAATCTAAAGCCAGGCTCTTTGCTGATGGTATTAAGTATTCTACAGAGAACACCATTGCCGCGCAGCTGACTATGATCATGAATGCATATTTTATAAGGTTCATGACATTTTCCTTGTTCAGCGTAATGCTTTTCTTGGATTTTTGTTTCTGTTTGGTGTTCTTTACGATATCAAGCATGAACGGGATTGCGGAATAAAGCTTCTTGAACAGGCTGAGCTCAAGTATGTAGGCCGAATAAATAATGAATATTATGATTAGCACTATCCCCTCTGTCCTGCTTATGTTGCGGTCTGAAGCTAGGAGAAGGAATAATGCCGAGACTCCCACTAGCAGCAGGCCCTCTTTGTTGAATATGCGTTTCTTTATGTTTGGGATTATGCTGATAAGCGCGGCGACAGCCAGTATTATTCCTATGTTTGCTATGTTGCTGCCGACGATATTGCCCATGATGAGCCCTGATGACTTGTAGTATGAGGCGCCTATAGATGACACGAGTTCGGGCAGTGATGTGCCTACAGCGACCAATGTGAACCCTATGATAAAATCTGAAATATTAAGAATCTCTGCAATTTTTTTTACATAGTCTATGAAATAGTCGCTTGATTTAATGAGAATGGCTAATGTTATAAAAAAAACAAGCAGGTCAGCTATCATCATTCCTTGAGCTTGAGGTCTTTCTTGAGTATGTTGGTCATGCTCTCAAAGACTTTGTGCACTGTCCTTGCCAAATCCCAGTCTGAATGCTCTACTTCGAACTTGCCTACGGTGGACGCGACATACATCTTGATAAGGAAATGCTTCTTCTTGTCGCCGTGGTTGACCTTCTTTACGCTGACCCTTGTCTTCGCGCTCGTTGTCTCTTTCTGATGCTTGCTGAGGTGCCTTTCGACTTTTGGCATGTTCCTTTCGACAAGCGATTTGAGCTCAGAAGCTTCGATTTCGTCTAGGCTGTCAATGCCGATATACTTGATTTCAGATTCCATTGTATCACCCCGTTTTAGACTGATAAACTAAATGTGGGCTAGGATATAAAAGCGTTCTGGTTTTTTTCATAATATATTTAAGTAGAATCATCTTTCAATAATCTTATGAGAAAGAAGATGTGCGACATCTGCTGCGTGAGGGAAGCTGTATATACGTGCCAGAACTGCGGCTCTGACGTTTGCGAGATGCACTACGACAAGAGGCTGGGCATGTGCATCAATTGCCCTAAGAGGTGAGCCCGAACTTCTCGAGTATATTCTCGAATCCTTTTTCGCTGGGCTTGTTCTTATAGTCCTTGTTCGCCTCGATGACTTCTTCAGTCTCGAAATACAATCCTTTCTTTAGCAATAGCGGCTTGACCTGCTTCGAGATGAGGAACTGCGAAAACTGCGTGACGTTCTTTGGCTTTTGCGTGATATGGCACCGTTCGAAATCTATCATCACTGGCTTATTGCCGACGAGGATGTGCTTGACGGGTTTGTGCATTTCTAGCTTGTTCACCCTAAGCCTGTCCATCTTCCTGCATTGCATGAATATGTCCTTGAGGACTGCGATAGTTTTCTTCTTGCTGCCATTTTCGAGAAAGTCCAGTATCAAATCACCTTCGACGTATTCTCGTATCAGCGAGCCTTTCTCGAGCTTGTAGAATTTCGGGCCGATGGAATGCCTATTCAGTATCTTCAGCCAGTGAGCCTCGTTCTCGATTCTCTCGAACGCTTTTGACTGCGGGTTCTCTACCTTGATGACGGCGTCTTTCCCTCTGTACTTTGTCTTGTAGACCAGCCCGCGCCTGCCTTTTCCGACGAGTTCTTCAGCCATGATAATAAGTTCTATTCTTGGATTTAAATAGGTTCACCCGAAAGCCTTATATATCCAAAGTATATACGATAGATATATGGCAACGGAGATGATAACCTTGAAGCTGGAAGACAAATTCTTAGGCGAGATAGACTCTATAGTCAAGAAAGATGGGTACAAAAGCAGGACTGAATTCATAAGGGCTGCCCTGAGGAGCAAGGTTGACGAGTTCAGGCTTAAGGAAGCTATGGATAGCATAGCGCACATTAGGGGCGCAGCCAAAAGGAAGATATCCGACGAGGAATATGAAGAGAATCGCGAGAAAGCATTTGAAGAGTTGGCTAAGCGTTTCAAATGATATCTTCTGGCTTGTAATGTGCAGCTATATCTTTTAATTGGTCGAAATGTCTGTCTCTTGCAATAAGTATGAGGTACATGTTTCTTGAGACAACAGTATGGAGCGCATCCCCTTTTGGGATATTTCTTTCCTTTGAGATTTTTGCAGCTTCCTCACACTCTTCTTTTTTCACAACAATTTTTATGATTAGTTCTTTGAACAGAGCAAATAGTTTTTCAAGTTCCTGCATTGTGTATCCTCTTCTTAGCTCTTCGAAAAGAAAATCTGTGACTACTATCTTTTCATTTCTTATCTTGACAAGACCAAGAAATAGATGTGCAAATTCTCCAAGTGGCTCATTGTTGTATCCCTTTCTGTCTTCAAAGAGGTCAATCCATATTGCGGCATCTACATAGTATGTGTTTTCCATCAGGAAACATTCCTCTTTTTCTCGTACACATTTTTCCTGTGTCCTATCAATGTTACATGTATAGTTTTGGTCTCCGATTCGATTCCTGCTATAATCCTGTAGTTCCCAACTCTCATTTTGTAATCGGTCCTTCCAGATAGCCTCTCGAGGAAATGCTGGGGATTTTCTTTGGCAGCAATTAATTTTTTGAATATCCTTTCTTTTACTTTCTGATTCAGCTTTTCCAAGAAGCTTATTGCATTTTCATCAAATATCAAATGGAACAACTGATTCACCTGCTTAGGATTCTAAGAACTCTAAAGGCCCAACCTTTTTCGCGCTTGTTCTTCGGTAAGGAACTGCCCTTTCTTGAGCCGTTCCCTTGCTCTCTCTATGGAAGTTATTGCCTCTTTGCTAAGCTTCGGCTCTGTCTTGAACTTGTTAACGATGAAGATTATCTTCTTGAGGACCTCGTCGTAGCTCTCGTTCTTGTACTCTCTCAGCTTGTCGAGCTCGGTCTTCGTATCTTCGTATATTTTAATGGTCGTCGCTTCCATATTATACCTAAGTATACCTGAGTATATTTAAGCCTTTTGATGGAGGGGAAGCCCGTTAGGGCCTCACTCCACCACCTCTTCCTCTGCCGAGCTCATCACCTTCTCGAAGAAGGCCCTCGGCTTGAAGTCAAGGATCCTCGTCTCGTGTATTATCCACATCGAGTCCTTGGACCTCCACACTTTGGACTCTATCACCGGCTGCCTGTTCAGCTCCTCTATTTTTTTGTCGTATAGCTCCATTTTGGCACCTCCCTGATGCTGCGTAGAACCTAACAAATGGCCTTTAATAACCTATCCCTAAAAAACAGCTGTTTTTTCCAAAGTGCCCGTAAAACTATCCAAAAGTGCCGAAAACGGCTTTTTTAATGTAGCTACTTAGCTGTGACAACATATCAAAACCTTTATATAGTAGTTGCTAACATATAGTAGTAACAAAATACAAAGAGGTATATGCAAAATGTCTACACTACAAAATTATAATTATATTATGGCTGCAGGCTTGGCTGTTGGTCTAGCTGGTGGTTCGGTTGACGCAGAGGCAAGGACTAGGAAGATAGAGGATTTGCCTGTCGGTATTGAGCTGACAAGGGAAAGGAAGCTTGAGCTTATCAGCAAGGAGATGTTCGGCAAGGCTTACCGCAAGCTGAAGGCCATGGAAAGGACCGGCGTTGCTTGGGCCGCTGACAGGGCCGCCGTTGTTATAGATCCAAGATGCAAAAGCAACCAGCTTGTGTTTGATGACAACAACGTAAGGTGGGGCATGCAGTGGCACAGGAGGCGGAAGGAGAGGCCTGCCGAGAGGCCGGCGGCTAGTTCCAGCAGCAGCGAAACTAACGTCACGAATGTATACACGGATAGTAGGACAACTCATGTCCATAATGATAACAGGGTTACCAAGGTTACCAACGTATACCAGACAGACGAAGGCAGGCTTGACAAGCACAGAAGGAGGCTTGACAAGCAGGGCAGGGAGATAGAGGGCTTGAAGAACGGCTCAACTCCTTACACCAGGAAGTCAGAGGTTTCAGCCTATGGCGGAGTTTTCAATGAGTGGAGCGGCGGCCAGAGCTTCTCAAGGGGCTATGTAGCTGGCGGAAATGCTCTTCTTAGGAAGAGGTTCGCTAGCGGCAAGCTAGGCCAGTTGGAGCTCAAGGCTGAGGGCCTTCACACGGCATATACAAATAACAGTGGCGACGCAACTGTCTTCGATGGCAAGCTTAGGGCAATGCTTGGCAAGTGGAAGAGGATAAACGGTGTCGCTTACGAGGTTTCAGGCGGTTTGAGCGCAAGCGTTAGCTCGGGCCAGGATTCATATGGCGGATTCAAGGTAGGCTTCACTGAAGGCACGGCTTTGGCTGAGCTTGAAGCTAGGATTGATTCTAAGTACGTCTCGGCTGCTGCTAAGGCGGCAGTCGGTGGCGGGGCCCAGACGGTCAAGGGCGACGGTGTAAACATCACTTCGCCTTTGTTCAGGGCTGAAGGCAGCGTTACTTTGGAAGGCCATGCTGGTCCGGTGGAGATCACAGGAGAGGCTGGCGTCAGGTACGACAGGCTTACCGTAGATAAAGTCGCGAGGGACAATACAACTGCTTACGGCAAGGGTTGCGTAAGGGCGGCTTTAGGCAAGGGCGTCGGGATAGGCGTCTGCGCAGAGGGCGGCTTGCACACCGGAGACCAAGGCAGTACTACTTATGTTAAGGCCACAGGAAACTTGGGCGTGAGATTTTAAGGAGCGATTGAAAATGTTTAAGAAAATATTTGGCATATTGGGCATGTTGGTGCTGTTGGCTTCGTTCGTAGCCGCGGCTCCATTAGTCATGGTATCAAACCTGAACCCTAGCGCCGATGAGAGCATAACCTGTTATGTCGCTGGTAGCGATGCAGGCTTTGATTTCTATTGGTACAAGGGCCAGACAAGGCTAGCGTCAGCAGGCAACGTTGATTCGTTGGTTTTGCCTGCAAGCGTGACAGAGCCTGCCACCACTTACACGTGCAAGGTCTTCAGGCCGTCTTCAAGTTACGTGCCTGAGATACTTATAGGTAGCGTGTCGGTAACTACGAAGGACGACTACGTACCGCCTAAGACCCAGTGCTCGGACGGCGTTGACAACGATGGCGACAACAAGGTTGACATGTTGGACCCTGGCTGCGAGAGCCCCCAGGACGATGACGAGTTCAACTGGACCTTCATTCCGTTTGAACCTTTCGAGCCGTTCATACCTTTGCATTTCCCAGAGTGCTCAGACCTTTCTGACAACGACGGGGACGGCAAGGTAGACATGCAGGACCCAGGCTGCTCAAGCCCGTCAGACGATGACGAGACTAACGCAGTTCACGTTCCGGAATGCTCGGACAAGAGGGACAATGATTGGGACGGCAAGGTGGACATGAGGGATCCTGGCTGCTCGAGTCCTCTGGACGATGACGAGACCAACACATTGCCTAAGCCTCAGTGCTCAGACCTTTCTGACAACGATGGGGACGGCAAGGTGGACATGAGGGATCCAGGTTGCTCAGGCCCTCTGGACGATGACGAGACCGACACGCCCGTGCCTATATTGCCTCAGTGCAAGGATGGCAAGGACAATGATCACGATGGCAAGGTCGACATGCAGGATCCAGGCTGCGACAGCCCATCAGACGATGACGAGACTAATGGCAGCAACGGCGATGCAGATGCTCCTAACTTGGAGATAGACAGCGCTATACTGGAAGTCAAGGACGGCAGGCTGAAGGTTTCGGTTGTTGTCCTGAACTCGGGCGACGGCATAGCTAGGAATGTCGAGGTCCTGTATTCGGTAAGCGAGCTGGGCAGGGCGGAGTTTGAAGGCGTAGGCACAATCAAGGCCAAGCAGCACGAGGATCTCTTGCGCTTCATAGACTTAGGCGGTGTTGAGGCCGGCGAGTACACCCTGATGGTGGAGGCTTACGACGACAAGGGCAATTCAGACGTAATATACAGGACATTCGAGGTGGCTGAAGGTAAGCTAGTCTCAGACGTCTTGGTGACATACAATGTTCAGGATAATGTCGAGCCGGCGGCTCCTTTGGGATTCTTCGCAAGGATTGTGAAGTGGTTCGCTGACTTGTTCGCATTAATTTTGGGGTAAATGAAAAATGAATTTCGGGAAACTATTGGGTATTATGTTGCTTGCCTTGGTGGCATTGACAGGTACCGCTATGGCAGCTTCTGACTACACGATAACGAAGTTGGAAGTGAACGGCGAGGCGCCGATGGGCAGCCTGCACGTCACGCCTGGCGAGAAGATAAGCATACATGTCAACGTCAAAGGCTTAAGCGCAACAGAGAGAGACGTAAGGGTCCAGGCATGGCTTGGCGGCTACGAGTACAGCCTGATACAGGCTGACACAGGAATGTTCAAGGTTGCGAAGAACGTCACATACCAGAAGTATTTGACTTTGGAGCTGCCTAACGACCTGAACACCTCAGACAACGGCTACACTTTGCACGTGAAGATTTACGGCGCGAACGATGTTGTCGAGAAGACTTACAGCCTGTTCATAGAAGAGCCCAGGCACAACCTGCAGATCCAGGACGTGGTCTTGGTTCCGGGCACGACTCTGAACGCAGGCGAGGTCATGTACGCTAAAGTCAGGGTGGAGAACATGGGCTACAAGCTTGAGGAAGACATTGCAGTCGAAGTTTCAATACCTAAGCTTGGCGCATCAGCGAAGACCTACATCGACGAGCTTAACTCAAGGAACATGGACGAGAACTCAATCAGCTCAAGCACCTTGTACGTGAGATTGCCTGAAGATGCGGCGACCGGCGACTACGAAGTCAACGTCAAGCTGACTTACGACAGGGGCCACACTACTGTCCAAGAGACAAGGATGGTCCACGTCAACGCAGTCGTTACTGAAGAGAGCGCATCAAGCAACTCATTGGTATCGTTCGAGGCTGTGAAGTCCGAGCTTACGGTAGGCAAGGAGCAGGTGTTCCATGTCTTGGTGGCTAACATGGACAACGCAACTGGCGTTTACGCGGTTGAGGTAGTCGGTGCCGGCGCATGGGCAGACGTTTCGGTCGACCCGGCAATGGTCAGCGTCTCAAAGAACTCAACAGGCGAGTTCTTGGTCAAGGTCACTCCTAAGGAAGAGGGCTCACACCAGCTTACCCTGAGGGTAAAGCAGGGTGACGCAGTCGTCCAGGAGAAGAACATGACTGTAGACGTCGTTAAAGAGAGCAAGTTGAACGGAATCAGCCCGGTATGGTTGGTTGCGGGTATTGTCTTGGTTGTCATCGTCATCTTTGTTATCGTATCTCAGCTTCAGGGCGAGAAGGTATCCAAGGACGACGTTGAAGCGGGCCAGTACTACCACAGCGCATAATTGGGTTTGATTTTTTTATTTTTTTTATTTATAATCTAAAAACAAGGAAAACGGAAGTGGAAAATTAAATGGCAGAAGAAAAGGAGTCCGATTCCGACAGCGATTCGCATCGTAACGAAGAGCTGCTGGCGTTCAGGATAAAGAAGCTCTTATGAGAAAGGTATTGAATTCTTTTTGAAATTGGTTTAAAAAGTGATTTAATTCACAGCAGCTTCCTCACTTCTTTTTCCAGCTCTTCCTTGCTTGGCAGGTATAGCTTGTATTTCGAGACGAAAAGCTTGTTTGAGTTCCCGCCTGTTGCGAAGTCCACATAGACATTATCTTTTGCTGTGCATAACAGGATGCCTATAGGCTCATTATCTTCATCTGTGTTAATTTCCTTCTTTACATAGTTAAGGTAGAAGTTCATCTGCCCCGCATCTTCATGCTTGAATTTTGTCGTCTTCAATTCGATGACTATATAGCATTTAAGGTAAATATTGTAGAATAGTAGGTCAATATAGAAATGCTCATTGTCGATGGTGATCCTTTTCTGCCTGGCGACAAAGCTGAACCCTTGCCCGAGCTCAAGCAGGAACTTCTGGAGATTGTCCAATATCCTGCTTTCCAGCTCCTTTTCCGTATAGATGCTTTTTTCTTCTAGGCTTAAGAAGTCCAATATGTAAGGGTCTTTAATCAGGTCCTCTGACCTTGTGGGTATGTTGCCCATGCGCTCATATTCAACTAGTGATTTTTTGTCCTTGCTCATCAATAATCTCTCATAATGGAGCGAATATATCTGCCTTTTCAGGTCCCTTACGCTTAAGTTTTCATTGATTGCATACTTCTCGAAGTATTCCCTCTTTGCCTTGTCATCTATCTTTATCAGCTCGCAATAATGTGTCCATGTCAATTTCAGGGGCATTGCCTCCCATTTCCGGTGGAATTCGTCAGACACTGTCTGGCGAATCTTATTTTTATGGAATTCGTCAGTCACTGACTGACGAATCTTGTCTTTATGGAATTCATCAGTCACTGACGGATGAATCTTGTCTTTATAGACAATGTAGAATAAGCGCATGTTTTTCAGGGCAGTCGGGCTGAATCCCCTGCCGAATTCCTTAATCAGTTCCTTAGATATGGAATCTATCAACTGTTTCCCATATCCAGCCCTTTTCTCGCCTTTCTGCTCCTCTTCAACAATTCTTCTGCCTATTTCATAATGCGCCTTGAGCATCTGTGCATTGACTGCGCTGAACGCCCTGTGTCTAGCTGTGCTGATTATCCTCTTTAGGTCAGAGACTAGATGCGCGAGCCTTTTGGTGTCTGGCATTAAGCTTGTTCCCATTGGATTTTATCGTTGGAAGACTGGGTTAATAAATTGGTATTGAGATTTTTCGGATAGGATACGGCTGAGTCGGAGAATGTGGGGATTGGCGTCGGAAAAATAGCTAAAACTGTTTGCTACAGCTCATCAATAAATTCTTTCAATTCATCTTTCCTTATAGTCATAGCTGCGGCCTTGTCGTGTCCGCCGCCATTATAAGTCTTGAACTTATGGTTGAAGCTATTAAGGAACTTACCTGCATCGAAATCTTCCTTCTCGGGGACTCTTAAGCTCCCATAAACTAAGTCATCGCTGACGTTCAGAACCATCAAAGGTTTAGTTTTCATGTACTGCGCGGCCAGCACGCCCTGGATATTCTTGGAATCATCTATTATAGCGTAATCTATCACGTTCCCTTCTTTTATCTCAACTTTAATCCTGTAAGCCTCTAGAAGCAATCTCCTGTAATTGTCGAGCTGCTTCGCCAGAGGATGTTTCCGGTCGGTGAACGATTCAGGTTCGTCGATGTTCTTGAGCATCTCCAGGGGGATGTCGCCGGACCACAGCATTCTCTTGCCTGCGTTCAGCGGGCTGACGTACCGTTCTATGTCCAGGTACATCCCTTCCTTTCCCTCGTGTATTTTCAGGTAGTCGGGTATCAGCGTCTTGGCCTCTTTCATCACAATCTGCGGCATGGCGTACCTATCTCCGCGCTCGGAGAAGTATCCGACCAGAGCCAAGAACACAAGGTAGGCGTTGTTCGTCCCTTTCAGCATCCTTTCGTACAATAAGACAGAAGTCGAATGCGCAGTATCATCGTGTATCGCCCAGTTGAAGATGTTCGCCTCATCGTTCGGATGATTATCTATGTAGAGTATGTACTTGTTCAGGGCGAGGAGGTCAGCAGACGGCTTTATCCCGACGCATATCACAATATCAGCATCGTCGATGATGTCTTCGGGCTCTATCAGGAAAGGCTTCCCTTTCGTGGAGGTGAAGATGTAGTCCGCATGGCCTTTGGCGGCATGGTACAGCATCGCTGCTGCGCACACGCCGTCGGCGTCCCAGTGCGCGCAGATATGCACGGTCTTGCCTTCCACCAGAGATAGCAGTTTCTTCAGCATTGAATTATGGTTAAGAATCGGTAGTAATTAAGCTTTTTTGAATTTTGAGACGAAAAACCCTTCGGTGTCGTTGTCATGGGGCCATATCCTGAGGCACTTCTTTACCTCGGAAGTGTACTCCTTCCCGTCGAACTCCTCCACGGGCTTGCCTCTCTTGATGTCAAGCTCTATTTTCTCGAGCTTCATCTCGGGATGCTTAGATAATATGTAGTCGACTATGCCCTCGTCCTCTTCGGGCTCTAGGGTGCAGGTAGAATAGACTATCGAGCCTCCCTCTTTAAGGACTCCGACAGCAGTGTCGAACAGCTTCCTCTGTATGCCAGCCATCATCTTCGAGAAGTTGGGGTTCCACATGTCTATCGTCTTAAGCGATTTCCTTATGGTCCCTATCCCTGAGCAGGGGGCGTCTAAAAGAATCTTGTCGTAGAGCTGGCCCTTGAACCATGCGCCTTCCATTCGGGTTATGACGCAGTTGGCGACCCCGAGCCTCTGCAGATTAATCGTCAACGGCTGCATCCTGTCTATGGTTAAATCATTGGCCACAATCAAGCCTTTGTTGCCCATCATCGCCGCCATCTGTGAAGTTTTGGACCCAGGCGAAGCGCACATGTCCAGCACCAAATCGTCCTCTTTAGGCTTCAGGACGACAGGCGGTATCATCGACGCTGCGCCCTGGATGTAGAAATAGCCTAAGAAGTGCTCTTTCGTGTTTCCCAATCCGTACCCTTCAGCGCCGAACCCTTCCTTGCACCATGGTATTGGCGTAAGCTTCATCCTCTTTCTCATCTCGGGGACAGTGCACTTGATGGTGTTCACCCTGATAGTCTTGGTAAGAGGCTTCAGTGAATATTCAAGGAACTTGTCAATGTCGGTTAGCTGCTTGTATCGTTCGATGAACTTCGGCTTCCAGTTGACTTCGACCATCAAGTAAGGAATAATAAAAGAAGCTTAATAAGCGTTATGTTTACAGCTGCCTGAACCTGCCAGACATATAAGCTCTGCCTTCTGCCCTTCTGGTGTAGCGCGGCACCCTGACCTTCGATGCTATGTCCTGGTATCCGTAGTCTGGGCTGCTCCTAAGCTTTGCGTGCGTCTGAGACACGTGGCGGTCCTCGCTTACGACAGTAATATGGCCGCTTTCTGCAGCGTGCAAAGCGTAAGCCAAGAGCCTTGTATCCGATTTTGAAGCCAGCACCTTTTCCCTTATGTACGCCTCGGGCTCATAGCCCTTGCTGTGCGCCTCTTCGACGTAGTCCACTTCAGGCTGCCTTGTCGCCAGCGACCTTACGGTAGATGCAGGCAACCCTTCGACATCTTCATGCCTTATTCTGCCGAGCGTGGCCAATACAGCGAGCCCGTCAAGGTTCTTGGCAGTGGTCGCCATTACTTCCCTTGTATCCTCGACGCATCCTGAGTACGTGGTCTCGCCCTCAAGCAATGCATCGTCATCTATGACAGTCATGTGCCTCTTGACAAGCTCTGCCAATTTATGGTTGCCCTTTATCTCGTTGAGCGTTGACTTAAGTACGGCGAGCCTGCGCTTGCTTCCCCTAGCTATGTAAGCTGGAAGCTGCGCCTGGTAATGTATAAGGCCGCATGCATCGAAAAGGATTGTTCCAGCAGAGCCCATGCTGGCAAGCTCTTCAAGTCCGATTACCGATTCAGTGCATGCCATTTTTATGTTACCTGAAAGTTACGTCTATTGCATCGTCATCATATATAAAGGTTTTGCCGCCCAAAATTGGCGCCCTTTGGCTTAAAATGGGCATTCTAAGGAGTTATTTTGGCAATATATAAATAAAGCAAAAGCTTAAATAAATACTTACCTTTAAGGTAAGTAAAATGAAGCTGAGCAAGGAAGATGACATTGTATACCTGTTCTTCAATCATCCATCCAAGCATTGGCGTTTCAGCGAGATAAGAAACGAAGTGAAGATAGCCGACAACAAGGTCAGCCGCTGGCTCAAGGGTTTGGAGAAGGGTAAGGTCATCCTTAAGGTTAAGGCTTCCCATAAGATGCCTTATTACATCGCGAATTACGCGAGCCCCGAATACCAGAATAGGAAACGTTTGTTCGCCTACAGGATGCTTTACGATTCGGGCCTGCTGAACTATCTTTCCTCGTTGGAGAAGGCCGATGCCGTGATCATTTTCGGCAGCTTCACGAGGTGGGACTGGTTCTCCGAGAGTGATTTAGATATATTTATATATGGCGATATGGAAAGACCAGACATGTCGCAGTATTCCCGCAAATTAAAACGAGAGATTCAGCTGTTCTTCTATAAGGGCCGAAATGAACTGATGAAATTGGGCGAAGCATTAATAAAGAATATAGTTTTAGGGTACGTCATCAAAGGCAAGATGGGCTTTTTGGAGGTAAGAGTGGATGATAGACGAAAGATTGGCAAAGGCTTATGATTCGTGCGTAGTAGAAGGCATGATAGTCCCGCAGCAGGATTATGTTCTGCCGCAGATAAGGAACATGCTTGAGAGCTCAATATCGGGATTCCGTTTCGCTAAGAAGGCCAAGGAGATCAAGGATGCAGACTGGAACGTTGTGTACAGGAACTATTATGACATCCTGCATCTGCTTTGCGAAGCTTTTGTTAGGCTGGACAGCGTGAAGATATCCAATCACAAGTGCCTGTTCGCCTATATCTGCTCGAAGCATCCTGAGCTTGAGTTCGACTGGGACTTCTTCGAGAAGGTAAGGACAAAAAGGAATGGTGCCAGTTACTATGGCTCTATTATTAGTAGGGAAGACTGGAAAGAGATTGAGCTGCAGATTGAGATTTATATCAGCCATCTCATAAAGGTTTTAGAGGATAAGCTGCCTAAGTCAGACAATCTTTCTGTCTAGCTCGTTGTGCGCTACGATTATGCAGTGCGAAGCGAAAAGCATGACTGGTCCTAGAGTCAGTTTCTTCGCCCCAAGCCTATCCAATAAGCTCTCGGTGTTCCTAGGCATACCTATATAATCGCCGAACACGAACGTCACGTCGCCCTTGAGCTCTGCCTCTCTGATGTCCCCGCCTTTCTTGTGCAGGTAGAATAGTTGGGATGTTTTCGACTTCTCCTTGACCAAGGCCTCGAAGCTCTTCTTCGCCACCTTTATTCCAGGCGAGACGTCCGCCTCCTCGTTTATCTCAAGAGGCTTCCCTCTCTTCAGCGCTTCCTGTATATGCTTCGCGATGTCGCGCTCGTCGAATCTGACTCCTTTCAGGTCTAAGCCGTTGAAGCTGACAATCTTCGGGGGAAGGGATGGCCCGTCCATCGCCACGTGTATTATCGTGTCCCTCCTCAGGTCGTTGGATATCCATAATGCGTTCGATACGCACCTGCATACCAGGTCCATCCTTCCTGCGTTAGGCAGGTCGTCCAGGCTGAAGTCAGGGGTGGTCTTCCCTTTAAGCGCCCTTAAGATGAATTCCCTCATAAGGAGATTGTAAGCTCAGATAAGTTTAAATAATATTTGATTCTTTAATATTAGTATGAAAAGGGTGATGATCTCAATTTTCGTAGCCGCAATTTTGCTGTCCAGTTTTGTTTCTGCTGGATGGTGGTCTGACCTGACTGGCAGGATTTCGTACAATCCTAGGTGCTTTGACTCTGACAATGGCATTAATTATGAGCAGAGGGGCCAGGCAACAGACGGCAGGGGCGGCAACGGGATAGATTACTGCCTTGACGGGAAGATAAGGGAATATTACTGCGACATGGACGCCTTGGAGGTCAAGTTTAACGATGTGGACTGCCCAGGCGATGAGGCATGCAAGAATGGCGCATGCGTGATGGGGGCGGTTACCTATACGACTTCCAGCCTTAAGGACAGCGAGGTCTTGGTTCTGGTCTTGGACAAGCCGCAGGAGTTCGGCTATGACAAGATTGTGGTCAACAAGATAGCTAGCGGCGAGGCCGAGTTCACTTACACCAAGACGATGAAGGTCAAGACGGGCGACATGATAAATCTGGACGGGAACAAGTTCGAGGTCGCAGTAGGGGAGAATGTCGAGATGAGCAGGCGCGGCACTTACGTCGAGGTCGTCGAGAAGCCAGTTGAGAAGATAGTCTACGTCGACAAGATTGTCGAGGTCGAGAAGCCGGGCGTTGTCAAGTCAATCTGGAGAAAGATCTTCGGCGGGACTAAGGATTAGGCTTGCCTTAAGATAAGCTTTTATACTTCTTCTATTCATTTCTTTGGTTTATGGATGCTGGGCAGATAGCTAACAAGGCAAGGAGATCTATAAGCCCGTTCTGTTATGATGAATGCCATGCCTACTGCTGCAGGAAAGGATACCTTGTCATGTCCAAGGCGCAGGCCAACAAGGTCACGCACGGGAAGAGGGAAGAGTTCGAGAAGAGGGGAGTGCTGAAGAAGATGGGCGATGACAGTTATTCATTATATATGGGCGGCAGCGATCAATCATGCCCGAGTTTAGATGGTTTCAAGTGCACGATACACAAGAGCAGGCTGAGGCCGGAGGCGTGCGCCCAGTTCCCTATATTTATTGAGGGCAAAACAGTCAAATTGTCCAACCGCTGCCCTGCTGTCAAGATGGGCATGTTCTATCCTTACATAGAGAGATGGATGGCTTTAGGGTACAAGATTATAGAAGGCGATATCCTTTGCGATTCTGATTTTTTTGAAATAATAAAAGAAAAAAAAGATTAGTGGTTCTTCGCGTAGAATTCTGCCAGGAAGAAATAGCTGCCGAAAGTAAGGCATGGGATTCCCACTAGCACGAAGCTCAGCACGAAATACACTACATAGTAGACGATAGACTTTAGCAGCGCGACTGCATAGTCTTTAAGGTTTCCGAAGACATGCTCGATTACGGCATTGTAGTCGAACGTCGCTGCGAAGTCGCCACGGACCAAGAAGTGCATCGTCAGGTACGGCACGAAGAACAGCGCTAGGAAGAAATATGCTAGCGGCCCTACAAAAGGTACCATCTGTACTACCATGACTACTATCATCAGCGGTAGCATCTTTACGAACACCCAGAATCCTTCTGTCATGTTTGAGCCGAAAGGCCCGAACTCTGGCAACCCTGCCTTGTCACCCTTGACAAGCGCATTTACTATCCTCTTCACATAGCCGAGCAATGCGAGCCATCCGAATATTGGCAATAGCACCCAAAGGATGTTCCACAGTCTCTTGGCATGTACCCAAGGATACTTCAAGCCGTCAGTTATCTCTGATTCTATAGATCCTACCTTGGCAACCGGTTTAGCCTTAACAGTCTTTTTTGCGACCATATATCTTACACCTCCTTTTTTAGAGAATATATTCTCAATAGTTTCAGTGTGCTTTTTAGTATATAATGTTTTTGATGCTGTTTTTTGCAATAATTGTATTTGTTTAGCTAATTTTTGAGGTTTCTTATTGACCTATATTCTGGAAA
>CAYHOW010000014.1:0-18970 GCA_964358335.1 Candidatus Woesearchaeota archaeon | reverse complement strand
TGCGCCTTCAAGCACAGCTTCCTCGATGTCCTTGTCGGTTATTTTCAATATCTTGTCTATGACCTTCGCGCCTTCTATTTCAATTTTATCTACCTGGCCGGTCTTCCTGTAGTAGTCGTTGATTGCGGCCCTCAGGGCTTTGTCGCCTAAGACAGAACAGTGGATCTTCCTTTCAGGCAGTCCGCCCAACCTCTTTATGATGTCGATTGGCTTGATATTCCTTGCCTGCTCCAAAGTCATCCCGCCATTCTCAGTTACCATCACAGATAACATAGAAGTGGATGCTATTGCTGATGCGCAGCCGAACGTCCTATATTTGCAATCTACAATTCGATTATCTTTCACTTTAATCCACATCTCCATCATGTCGCCGCAAGCAGGGCTGCCTACCTTGCCTATACCATCCGCCTTATATTTTTTTATATCCTCTTCAGAAATGAATATATTTTTAGGATTGAAAAAGTGCTCCTTGACCTCGGGAGTATAGAACCATTTCTCCGCGTCGACCTTAGCCTTGACGTCCATATGGGTGGACTTGTCGTCCTCTATCTTGAGCTTCATCTTTTCAGGCCTCCAATGACATCTTCCATCTTCAACTTGACTGGCGATAACAATCTTAATCTTTTCACTATCTCAGGCATTACGCTGATGACCTTGTCTATATCCTCTTCTGAATTCGAATGGCCCAACGTGAACCTCAAACTCCCGTGCGCAGCCTCGTATGGCATGCCTGTAGCCAATATCACGTGCGAAGGGTCGAGAGATTTCGACGTGCACGCCGACCCCGAAGACGCGCAGATTCCCTCCTCGTTCAGGTACATCATCATCGCCTCGCCCTCTATATTCAGGAAAGTTATGTTGGCGCTGTTAGGTAATCTTTCAGTAGGATGGCCGTTGAGGATGGTGTCTGGGATTTTCAGCAAGCCCTTGATTAATTTATCTCTCAGCTTGATTAATCTCTTGTTCTCTTTCTCTTTATTTTTCTGGACTAGCTCCAACGCCCTTGCGAAACCTACTATGCCCGGAACGTTCTCAGTGCCGCTCCTCAATCCGAACTCCTGGCCCCCGCCGTAAACGACTGGCTGAAGAGATATTCCTTTTCTCCTATAGAGGATGCCTATTCCTTTCGGACCGTATATCTTGCTGCCGTTCAAAGTCATCATGTCTACGCCTAAAGCTTTCACATCTATATCCTGCGAGCAGCCGGCCTGGCACGCGTCGGTGTGGAAAATAATGTTGTTTGCTTTGGCTATCCTTCCTATCTCCCTTATCGGCAATATGGTGCCAATCTCATTGTTGGCGTACATCATTGAAATGAGAATCGTGTCTTTCCTTATGACTTTCTTCAATAAGTTCAGGTCAGGCATTCCGTACCTGTCTACGTCCAGATAAGTCACCTCGTACCCTTCTGACTCCATGTATTCGCACGTGTCCAATACAGCATGGTGCTCTATCCTTGTAGTAATTATATGCTTGCCCTTCATCGACTTGGCCAAGCCCAGAATTGCTAAATTTATGCTCTCAGTCCCTGTAGCGGTGAAGATTATCTCGTCCGAAGATGAATTCAGTATCTTAGCTACTCTCGACCTCGCATTGTCTACAGCCTCCTTAGCCCTCAGCCCTATGGAATTGAAGCTGCCAGGGTTGCCGTACTCCGAAGTAAGGTAAACATCCATCTCCCTCTTGACTTCAGGGTCAACAGGCGTGGTTGCCGCGTGGTCCAGATATATTTCCTTCATCTTACGTAAAACTTACCTTCCTTGAAATCCAGTTTCTTCCCTTTAAGCTTAGTCACCGACCTCTTCTCTATGAACACCCTCACTCCATGCGCGTCCAAGACTATGTCGTCCACCTCGTGGCTGTCTACCAAAGACGCCTCAAAGCCGTCGCCCTTGGACCATACCCTGATGCCGTTGGAGCCTTTTATAACTTTCTTCATCTCCTCGAACGCAAGCTTGGTCAGGGTCAAGGAATCCTCGGGCACTGCGCCATTGATCTCATTGACTATCTCCTCTATCTCCCTGTCGCCCATGCCGTGCGCCCTGCACCCGTCCTCCAGAGACTCGAACGTGCTGACCTGGCATCCGATGCAGTGCAGGCCATGCCTCATCATTATATCTATGGAGTCCGGATTAGCCTGAATGATGTCCTGGATAAGCATGTCTTTCCTTATTTTCATATTATCTTCTCGCCAGTGTCCTCATTTATGATATGTATGCATGTCACAGGGCATATCTCTGCTGAGCCCTTCACCCTCTCCAATTCAGCATCACCGAATTCAGACTTCTTCGGGACAGCCTTGAAGGCCCCGTCGACTTCCTTCTGCTCCCATACGTCCTCCGCCATAGACTGGCACGCCATGCAGCCTATGCATTCGCCCAAATCCTGCTTGATTTTGTACTTTGCCATTGTTTTTACCTTTGATTTAAATTATATAAATCTTGCCTTTTTATGGGTATTTAAATTTTAGCAAGGATAGATAAATAGATGGTTTCCTGCCGGAAACTTCAGGATTCCAGTGTAAAGATAGAAGTCAAAGCCAAAGTATCGGCATAGGCTATATTTTAGTTAAACCGATACTTTTATAAATTAGGCTAACTTCGTACATGGATATGATAATCTCAGAAAAAATCTACAAGAGGATACAAGAAAAGAAAAGAAAATTGGATTCCCTCAGGCCATTGGACAGCCTTAGGCTAGAAAAGCTTAGAGAGGAATTCCTTATAGAATATGTATATAATTCCACTTCAATAGAAGGCAATACGCTATCGCTAAATGAGACAAGGCTTGTGCTCGAGGAAGGATTGACCATAGGAGGAAAGAGTCTCAGGGAGCACCTTGATGTGACAAACCAGAAGGAGGCTTTAGGATGGATTGCCAGCTTTGTAAAGGAGAAAAGGAACATACGTGAAGCAGATATGCTTTCCCTGCACGAAATAACACTGAAAGGCATTTCCGAGCATTGGGCAGGAAAGTACAAGACATCCCAAAACAGGATATTAGGGTCTAAGCTGAGAACAACACCGCCTTACAAAGTCAGCTCCGAAATGGCCAACCTAGTGCACAGCCTGAACGCAAATCCCGATAATTATAATCCCCTAGAGCTTGCCGCCTTTGCGCATCATGAGCTTGTCAGGATCCACCCGTTTGTAGATGGCAATGGCAGGGTCGCAAGGCTGCTTTGCAACCTCGTGCTAATGAAGCATGGCTATCCGCCAATAATGGTCCGCGTGAAAGACAGGAAGAAGTATTACGAATGCCTAGAGAAAGCGCATTTCGGAAACATGAAGGCATTTGCCGATTTTATAGCACTGAAAGTAGAGGAGTCACTGATGCTGTACATCAGCGCCTTCGCCAAAGCAACGACAAAGAACGAGCTTCTGCCACTCGCAGACCTGGCTAAAGGAACTTCCTATTCGCAGGAATACTGGAGCCTGCTCGCAAGAAGGGGGCTGATATCTGCCACAAAAATAAACGGCGTATGGCACAGCACTGCAGAAGACCTAAAAAGATACGTAGAAGAAAGTTCTAACAAATAGTATCGGCATTGGCTATTTTTATCTTAAACCGATACTTAGCTACTTGCTTTTAGTTACGCCTATCTTCGGGCACGTCTTATTCAGAATGCACTTGGAACAGGACGGCACCGGAGCCTTGCAGACGTTCCTACCATGCGCCTTCAGGATGTGTGGCAATCTGCCCCACTCTCTTTTCGGAAAAATCCTCATCAAATCCTGTTCAATCTTCTCCGGCTCGGAACTCTTCGACCATCCTAGCCTCTGCGACAGCCTTATGACATGCGTGTCGACAACTACGCCCTCTACCTTATTGAAAGCGTTCTGCAAAATGGCATTGGCAGTTTTACGCCCGACACCTGGCAGCGTAACCAAGTCTTCCATCCTGTCAGGGACCTTGCCGCTGAACCTCTCTAATATTATCTTCGCCGACTCATGGATGCCCTTGGCCTTGCTCCTGTAGAAGCCCGCAGACTTTATCTCTGACTCCAATTTAGAGATATTCATCTTTGCGAAATCTTCCGGGCCTTTGTACTTCCTGAACAGTTCCTGCAGTACCATATTGGCACGCTCGTCTGTGCACTGCGCGGAGAGAATCGTCCCGACCAGCAGCTGGAACGGAGTCTTGAAGTCCAGATAGTAATGCGCTTTAGGATATTCCTTCTTAAGGGTTGCAAACTCTTTCAGCGCCTTATCCATAATATCACATCCCCATGGTCCCAATAAATTCTTTTATAAAATTTACATCCTCTTTCTTCGGCACAAACTTGCTAGGTGTTGGCGGATTAGGATAATTGCTTATTGCTTTCCTTGCAACATTCTTCCCTAAATCCATGGGGCCCGCGAGCACAAACAAGTACTTGTCCTCGTCCCAGATATAAACCATGGCATCTATGCCGGTTACATCTATGGGGTAAGTGTAGACCTGTTCGCCATCTATCTCTTCCATTTCCAATGCCGAGCCTTCCCTTCCGCTCAGCCTGCCAAGCTCTTCTTTGTCCTTGACTTCCAATACCAGAGCAATCGCCTCGGTTTTCTGGCCCTGTATGTTCCATGCATACTCCTTGCAGTTCGTGACATCTTTTTCCTTATGCTTCTTTATGAAGCTTACCAGGGGCATGGCGTCCGTGATGTAAGGGTATGTGTTGAACTGGTCCGACACCTCGTCAAGGCCGAAACCATCTATGGAAAACCTGTCCCAGCCGGGCTTCACTAGCGGGTATGTCGCCAAGACGAGAAATATCAAACCGATTATAACCGCCGCATACTTGACTATAGGCATCAGTACGGATTTCTTCTCCACTCTCAGCTCGAACATGAACTTGACTACGCCAAACAGGATAAGCATTAGAATCCATATCAAATATATCACAATCGGCCTGAACACCTCAACAATCGTATGCTCATAGGCCATCACCTTTGTCAACGACGACGTTGCAAGTATCAAAGGCAGATTGAAAACAAGTTTCTGGAATATGTGGCTTGAAAAGACATTGACAGACTGCATCGTGACGATGATGTCCAATATGAACAAGACAAGTATGCTGAAAGGCACAAGCTGCACAGCCTGCTCCTTGGACTTGGCAAATACCGAGATGAAAAAGCCTAAAGCTATACCGAAAAATGCCGTCAGTATCAAGAAGATGAGGCTTAAATAAGTGCTGCCCTCATGCCTTACATTGAATAAGTATACAGTAATAAACCATACGACAAGGCATTGAAGCATTGCAATTCCTGAGAATGCAGTGAACTTGCCAAGGTACATCTGAATCCTCGGTATCGCTATAAGATCCCTGTCTAGCGTGCCATATGGGCTGCGCTCGCCGACAAACCTCAATATAGACATCTGGGTCGCTATGAACAGAATTATGGTTGGCAATATCAATGGCGAATAGAAGTCAAAGTAAGTCACATCCCCGCTAAGCCAAGCAATCTTTTTTTGGGTCAGGTAGCCGAAAATGAATATAAGTAATGCTGGCAGAAGAAAATAGAACAGAAGATTAACCTTGCTCTCCTTGATGTAGCTGAACTCCAGCCTGATTGCCCTTAAGTATTCACGGAACATTTTATTCCTCAGGCAGCTCGCCGGTATAATAGATGAAAACTTCCTTTATTGTGGCTGCAGTGACCTCAGTCTTGTTAACTATTCCGCCAATCTCCTCAATCTGCTCAGCAATCTTGACAGCATTTGGCTTTTCAGTAATTACCTTAAGGTTCCTGCCCTCCCTGATAATCCTGTCTATGCCATCCAGCGACATCATCTTTTCAACAAGCTCATTAGTGACATTATCAAGGGTTATGTTTACCACCTTGCCTCCGCCGGGCAGGCTCTTCCTTAACTTTGAAGGGCTTTTCTGCAGGATTATCCCTTCCGGACCCAGCAGGATTATCTCATCGCACTCTTCAGCATCGTCCATGAAATGCGTCGAAAAGAATACTGTCTTCTTTTCCTGCGACACAAGATTGCTCAGGATAACGATGATATCGTTCCTCGTCTTAGGGTCAAGGCCGGTCGTAGGCTCGTCCAAGATAAGGAGCTCAGAATCGTGTATAAGTTCCATGGCCAAAGACAAAAGCTTCTTCTGGCCGCCAGATAGATTTTTAGCTGTGACGTCCTTCCTGTTTGAAAGCTTAACCTGCTTGAGCGAAGTCTCTATTTTCAAGGCGGCATCCTGAACGCCCCATTTGGTTGCGCTGTTTATCATGTTCTGCATGACTGTCTGGTCCATATATATCTCAGGGCTCTGAGGCACAAACCCTACGCTCTTGAATATGCCAGGATTTTTGTAGATGTCATTTTCAAAAATGGAAATTTCGCCTGAAGAGACCTTCTGCCTCAACACCATGCATTCTATAAGTGTCGATTTGCCTACGCCTGAGCCACCCAAGACCGAAACTATGTCGCCCCTGTTTATGCTGAAGCTTATTCCATTAAGTATCTGCTTCTTCCCTCTAGAAAAAGACAAGTCAGTTACATTTATCGCTTCCTTGACAGAAGAAGATATGCTTATTCTTGGCTCTTTGACTGCTGCCTTGAGTGTGGGCACAGAATCTACTGCCTTAGGGCCCGATGCTGGAAGTATTCTTTTTAATGACGAAAAGTCTATAGTGTACCTGTCCTTGAAGAACAAAAAATAATAGACCACTAAGACAGAAATGAAAAGTAAAATAACTATAGAGATTAAATAAGGCTTATAATTGAATTTATTTGTCCGCACTGAAGGCTTAACAACCGGCTGAGGCTCTTCTGCTTTATAATTAGGGTCGCAATCTTCAGGGCAATTCGCCTTATCCTCTAAGCTGTCACATACGCTGTCCCCACAACTGCAGTCGGCAGGGCATTCTTGGTAGTTTTCAAACTGAGGTTCGCAAATAGAATTGCTGTTGCATGAGGAAACAACAGTTTCGACTGGCTCTTTAGGGGGAGAATAAGGAGGATCCCTAGTGTAGCCGCCTATTTTCAGTTCCGCCTGATAATCAATGCCATTCCCGCCTAATGCTTTTATAGACATTACTACTATTGATAGGCCGCTTACATATTCTATTTTAGACTTCTCCACCAAGACAAATTCGCTATTGTCAACGCTTACAATTATATTATTTTCGGAAACAGCCTTAACGTAAACATCCCTATCCCTAAACGGGATGTGATTATCGCTCACTACTGTAAACGCAGATACCAAACCTGAGCTTAATAGGATAAAAATTATTAACAACAAGCCTCTTTTCATGCAATAAATATAAAGAACTCATTTATTTAAAGATTGCTATTAAGAATAGTTATTGCGGCATCTCGCACTCCCTCTTATCTTTCCGGAAAATGTTCTTGGTAGTGCAGACTATCCATCTCCTGTGCAGCGCCAGATGGACGAACACCATCACCATCATGGCCATGCCGCTCCATTCGTGGACCTTGCTGAGCTGGATTATAGGCAGCGACAGGCCGAGCCCGTACCATAGGCCTGGCCACTTGGCTATGCCAGTCAATGCCACGGAGAGGAACGACAATGCCAACAGCATGTCAACGATATACAACAGCCTTGTCCTGTCCATTAATATAGGCTAACTAAAAGAAATTATTAAACCTATCTAAAAAAAATCAGTCGTTGCTTACCCTTGGCGCAAGTATGAAGCCTAATTTCAGCTTGTCCAAAAGGATGTACTCGACCTTGAGCGGATAGTCCTGGCCGAAGCTCACGACGACGTTCTCAGCCAGCTTCGAGCCCTTAATCATCTTCTTAAGGTACTCAATGGAATATTTCGATGACACCTTGTCCTTCTCGACAGATATCTGCGTGTCGTCACTTGAGGCTATGTCGACCTTTGCATCGCTGAAGTTGCTCGCCGACCTGACAGTGAACATGCCAGCCATGGCGACAAATGCCACTGACTCGGCGACGACGTCCATGTCCTCTATCGCCTCGTCAAACCTAGTGGTGCAGGTCTCAACCTTGGCCGCGAAGTTCAAGTTCGGCACCTTCTGATGGCTTTCGTCGATGTTCAGAAGCGCCAAGTTGAACGTCCTCTTATTTTCCCCAACAAGCTCAATCGTAAGTCTGTTCTTGTCCTCATCCAAGCTCAATGAAATTGAATCGGTGGGCTTCGCCCTCCTCAAGATAGCCTTCAGGTTGTCCAGGCTGACGCCCAATGACAATTCTTCCTTGACATCATATTCCGCGAACGCGGTGCTCAGCAGCTTGAAGTCGACCATCGCGACATTCGCAGGGTCCATGGCCACAAGCTCAATCTTGGAAGTGTCAACCTTCAGTGTCACCTCGTTGACAAGCTCAGAAATGATGTTCACGCTCTCTTTCAACAATCTCGGCTCGGCTAATGTAAGTTTCATGTTAGGAAGAGAAATAAATTAAGTGTTAATAAGCTTTTTGCAATTATGAGTTTTAGATTGCCGGGTTCAGCGCATGCGACCTGAACAGCCTGAACGAGTTGATGAACAGGTAAATGCCGAATATGAGCAGCATGACGTTCAGCACCATGTCAGGTACGGTCATCTTAGGTATGAACGGCAGCCACGTAAGAAGGTTGTTCTCCATCAATAACGGGAATGCGCCGATGAAGGCCACAATCAGCCCGAAAAGCCTCGTCATCATGGAAGGGGCCATCGTGTGCATGCTGATGATATGGAACGAATCGATGAACATCAAGATGCCGGCAATAAGCAAGGCGTACTTGGCAATCTCAGAACTGTATAATATGTCGGGAAACTTCAAAGTCCCAACGCCGATAGAAGACAGGACAGCTGTGCCCGCAATAGCAGTGAACAATACTCCCGCAATCAAATTCCACATTCCCCAGTGCTGCTTGCTCATTGATGTACCTCTTTACCTGAATAAGATATAAACAAAATTAGTATAAAAAGGTATCGAATTAAAATTCAGAAACAAAAAAAGAAAAAGAGAAGCTTATGCCTCAATCTCAGCTACAAGCTGGCCAGTCCTTGTGTGGTCTAAGCCATCCTGGGTGTAGCCTATCGTTAGGTCTTCCTTGAACCTTGAGCCCGTGAGCGTACAAGAAATCGTGAATGTTGCGGCTGCGCCGTCATTCAAGCTCGCTGATGCGCTCGTGCTACTTGCGCAATTGGCAGCGCCAGCCGGCACCCCAATCGTAACGTTTGTCAAGTCAGAACCCATGCCGTTCCTGACGTTCAAGGTTAATCCTGTCGCATCAACCTTAAATGATTCACAGCTTAAACCCGGCATTAATGTGCAACTTGCTGGCAAGAACCTGCTCGGGTTCAATACGCCAAAGTAAGCCAAAGCCCCTATTGCAATCAAAACTACCAGGATCGCCCAGCCGTATGTCATTAAAAACTCCATTGCGGCTTGTCCTTCTTTTGCCATACTATATATCCCTCCTTTTTTTGCTAATAGATAGTATTCTTACTAGAAACTAGCAAATTATCATTTATATATTTACCCTTACCACTCAAGAGTTAAGAAAAGAATGCAGGCACAAAGCCTATAAATAGAAAGCCCAACTATAAATTGAATCATGCTTAAAAAAAGAGGCCAGGTCAGCGTAGAGTACATAATGATAGTCGGCATCGTGCTGCTATTGCTGATTCCTATATTTTATGTATCATCAGAAAAAATAAGCAATGAGGTGAAAGTCAGCCAGGCCAACGATGCCGTTACCAGCCTAGCAAGGGCTGTCAATGTTGTTTACTCATTAGGCCCAGGGACAAAGCGTTTCATTGAAATCACTATTCCTGGAGGAGTGGAAAGCACAGAGGTCAACGGAAAGCTTATACAGATAAGGCTGCACCTCTTCGGCGGAACGTCTGACGTGTATGCCACGGCCATAACAAACGTCTCCGGATACGTGCCGTCGGAAAGGGGCACTTACCATCTTCCACTTGAGGCGCAGGAAGACGGGACGGTAAGGATAGGTGGCTACAATGACACGGCACCTCCTACAGTCATCTGGAAATATCCCTCCGGCACCATCGCAGTGCAGGACATACTGCTGCAGGCCACTACAAATGAGCCGGCGCAGTGCAGGTATGACGTGACGGACACTTCCTACACTTCGATGTCGTACTATTTCAGCGGCAATGAGCTCACGCACGAAAACGATATGGGGTCATTGGGCGAAGGCAACCACTACTACTTCGTAAGGTGCGTCGACATCGCAGGAAATGCAATGGCATCATCTGCGCTGATAAATTTCACATTGATAGTGAACGATACGGGAGAAGATGAGCCCATTGTCCAATTGGAAGGGCCGGAGAACAATACGCAGAAAAACTTCAACATAGTACAGTTCACCTACAATGTGACGTCGCCAACAGCAGACATCGCATACTGCTCACTCAAGCTCGACGGCTTGCTTTCAACAGGAGGGGATATTGACCAGATAATCATAGATAACTCAGTTGCAGAAAACCTGTCGCAATCGCTCATCACCTCGCTGGCACGCGGGAACTACACATGGTACGTAAACTGCACAGACAACACAGTGCTGCAGAACAGAGGGCAGTCTCTAATATATGGATTGAGGATAAATGCGTCATTGGACGAGACTTACATAAACAGCTGCGACGGATGGTGCGGATATTACGGGTTTAGTGAAGGGGCTTGCGAGAACAGCATACCAAAGTGCAATAACAACTGCGGACTGCCTTATAGTGCCAATCATAACTGCTATGCAGGGTCTAACGTATCGGGGACATATTGCCTTGGAGGCCCAGAGGCAGACACCTGCTGCTGCATCGTGTAAAATGAATAACAACAAAGGGCAAATCAGCACCGAATTTTTATTCTCCTTAGGAATCGTGATGGTAGTTTTCCTCATGCTCATCTATTTGAGTTTCGAGAAGACAAAGGAAGTAAGGGACACGGAGAGGATGCTGGACAAAAAGGCGGAGTGCATACGCATGGCGAACATGATATCTGGGGTTTTTTCGCTGGGGCATGGCACCGAGAAATATTCGCATACTGACTACAGGCTCTATGCAAGAAACACCACGGTGCTTGAAGTGCAGAGAGTAGGCCATAATGAGAGAGAGCCGCCAGTCCAATGCAGGTTCAGCGCCAACATCTATGAACGGAACTTCACCGGCAGCTTCAAGGTGTCCAACGCAAACAATATTATAACCATATCATCAACATGAAAAATAAAAAAGCGCAAATAATTGCAACTGACCTGTTCCTTGCGGTAATGGTCTACATAGTAATCATAATAGTGGTGATATATGTGTACAGCTCGTACATGCATAGGCTTGACAATGAAGTCAGGTACAGGGACATGATTTCGAAGGCGTTCGAGGTCTCGGACAACATACTCAAGCACATAGGCAGCCCAACAGGATGGAACTCCACATCAGTAAAAGTCATAGGCCTGGCTGAAAGCGACCGTGTGCTGTCCACTCAGAAGCTGACTTATTTCGCCAACATGAGCTATAACTATTCCAAGCATGTGCTCGGCATCAGCACATACGAGTATTTCATACAGGTAAGGGACTTCTATAACAGGAACCTTCTCGAGGCAGGAGCATCTCCGATAGAGGACAGCAGATGCAACTCGACATTCGAGGCCGTGACGCTGAGGAGGTTTGCATTGTGGGAAGGTCAGAGGGTCATAGTCTACATTACATTGTGGGATGACAATTGCCATAGAAGCTCGGGGCAGGGCAGGCTCATATTTGGCGAGCCAAAGACATACAGGGCCTATCCGGCAGAAGCGTTCGAGGAGGACAATTCACCATCATGGAGCAACCAGATGTGGCTGGAAGGCGATTACCAGTACGTGGCATCTGTCGATGAAGGCATGATGATGCCAGACTATGTGCATCTCCATTTCCAGAACATGATGATATCGTCCACGGCAAGTATCCAGAATATCAGTTTAAAAATAGTGCACAGGGAAGACCCGAAGGGCGGAACGTTCCCCATTAGCCAAAGCTACAGGAGAATGATTAAATGCTGGAACGGCGCATGGATTGATTTGGGGACTTATGAGATTTCGTCTTCGCCTGATGATTGGGTCACTTACTATAATGCGGACATAATCAACTGCATAAGCTCGGTGGAGCTGGCGAACGACATACACATAATAATCAATTACGATCCGACACTGGATGCAGATGCGACGCAGGACATAGATTTCGCGGAGGTCGTCGTCAAGACAGCATAAGATGAAAAAAAGGAACAAAATAATCGCAGCGTACGGGTCAGCCCTGATAATCATAGCTGCAGTGACGCTCTTCGCCATCTTTGGTGGGCATCCTAAGGCTGCATCGAGTGCGCAAATGATATCATCTCCAGAGATAGGCATTGTGCCGGAAGAGGATAATCTGCCCGCCCCAGAAATGGGAGAAGGCAAGGCGAAAGATGCAATTAGCCAGCCAAACACAATCATATGCCCTTCGGAGCTGGAAGCCGCATATTACATCGACCACAAGAGAACGGCATACACTGGGGACGATGATGTTTACATAGGCACGATAAACAACAAGCCCCAAATAGAGAAAATAAGCGTCACCGTAGATGAGAATAATGAAGGCGTAATTGAAGTCAGAAGCCTTGGCGCTTCAGCTATCAAGTCTTCGATAATGACTGCATGGTGGGATTCGCTGGATGAGGCAGCAAGCAAAACGTTCGTGGTGCAGCTCGCGCCGGAAAGATGCAAAATGTCGGTAACGCAGATCACTGTCAACTATCCTCCGAGCGAGTCGGACTATATGGACTGAAAATGAAAAGGGGACAAATATTCAGCATTGACATGATGCTAGCCATAGTACTTGTCACTATAGTGATAGGCTCTAGCGTCTACTTCTTCACCAACACCGAAGAGGACTTCATGGGATACCTGCAGATGGTAAAGACAGGCGACGACATAACGGCCATACTTGAGAAGGACGGGACTATCGACGGCCTGAGCAGCATAGGCATCAAGGCCGAACTCAATGCCCTACTCCCCGTGAACTACGAGATGAGGCTGAGGATAAACACCACTGCATATCCCGAGCCGATAATCATCGAGACCGAAAGCCAGATGAAAGACAAGAGCTTCATAGCCAGCGGCAAGAGGTTCTTTGTGTTCGAGCACGACAATGCCATGCATACAGGGAGCATACAGTACGAGGTGTGGCCGAGATGAGCAAGAAAGGGATATTCTTCACTCTAGGGCTAGGGATGTTCGCATTTGTGATACTTTCTTTGTCGATTGTGGCGTCAAGGCATTTCGGCAGCTATGATGACAGGTTCATAGAGATGATAGCCTTCAACAGAATGAGCGACCTCGACATGTCTTTGCAGGACAGCATAAGGGAACTGTTCCGAGAAGATTCTGGCATATCCATAGGAGTGGCACAATCGCAGGCCATGTTCGACCAGCATCTGCCATTAGACATGACGGAATTAAATCTAAGCATGGGGCTGTTCAATGAATATGTCGTCTCAAACGACAGGAACATCAAGCTGAATCTCTCCGAGGTAAGAAAGAGCCTGCCCCTCTGGATAAAGCCTAGCAACATAGTCTATTCGCAGAACTTGTCACAGAGGTCCATAACGATAATGCCGAGCGAAATGAACATCGCCGGATATTCCATAACAGTCAATCTAGAAGGTCCGCAGAACATCACATCATGCGTTAAGGCAAGCGCAGCTGGCGCATACAATCTCAGCATAGATATCATAGCATCCAATGGGACATCCTGCGGTATGGCATGGTCTGCTGACATCACGCAGTATAACAATATCAGCGCGAACGGCATTTCTGTAGCGACAATTTCAGGAGGCGGGATAAAGGTGAGCACGTCGGGTACCAATGCGACAGTATCCAGCAAAGTCAGCCTGCAGGGCGTTGGCGAAGAAATTCCTACAGTATATCTGCCCGAGAATATAATAGGCATAAGCCTGTCGGCATTGGAGCTTTACAAAAACAGCACAGCCAAATTGGCGTGAAGTTACCACTCAAGGAAGGATACACATGTTTATTAAATATAAACTTCTCTTTAGATGTGATGATTAATAAGGACCCTATATTCAATATAGTATACCCTCTGATAATCATAATAACGGCGATACTAGGGGTACTTTCTGCCTTGGCTGCGCAATGGAACGCATTCTTCCTCTGGACCATACTGCTTTCAGCCCTTATCGGCGCACTGATCCTTATGAACGGAAAAAAGCCTGAATTCAAATTGCCAGACTTCAGATGGATAGCATCTAAGCTAAAAAGGAACAGGAAAAAAGATGCGAAGAAAGAGAAGAAAGCCGAGCCAAAAAAGGCGCCAGAAAAGAAAGGGAAACCATCAAAAGCCAAGCTGGACAAAAAAGTAATTAAGGTAATCGAAAACAAAGAAGAGGAAACCAAGCCCAAAATAATTGAATCTAAAACTCCTGGGCTGAAAATCATCGAGCTGAAAAAGCAGGAAAAGAAGTCAGAGACTAAGGCCAAAAAGGTCGAGACCGAGTTCGACCAGTTCATCAACATGATAAAAGAGAAAAAGGAAGTAGGCCTTGATGAGGTAGAGAAGAAGTTCAACCTGTCAAGGCAGAAAGCCGAGGAATGGGCACGGATGCTTGAGAGCCACGGACTCGTAGAAATAAAGTACCCTACATTCGGAGAGCCCAAACTGATTTACAAGGAGCAAAAAGAGGAACCTTAAAATGGCCGAGCAGGAATTCACAAAATACCCAATAACATGCGAAGGGGTCTCCACAGACATAAGGATAAGGGGAATAGGCAAGAACCTGAACTATGAAATCACATTGCCGGAGTTCCAGCTACCTACACTCGCGCTGCTGGACAACATCAAAAGCAAGCTCATTGTCGAGATGGACATAAGCGGAATAGAAGTATTCGACGAGAAAGTCATCGCAAAGCTCAAAAAGCAGTTCACCAAGCGGGCGGAAGAGCTCATAGTCGAGGACCTGCCGAACATATCGAATGACAACAAGTACCATCTCATATCCAAGCTCATAAGGGAGATGCTAGGGCTCGGAGACATAGAGTTCCTCCTCTCAGACGAAAACCTCGAAGAGATAGTGATTAACTCGTCAAAGGAAAATGTCCGAGTCTACCACAAGAAGTTCGGCTGGCTGAACACAAGCATCAAGCCGAAAGACGAAGCACAGATCCAGAACTTCGCGAACATAATCGCAAGAAGGGTGGGCAGGCAGATAACCACGCTGAACCCGCTGCTGGATGCGCACCTGGTGACAGGAGATAGGTCAAACACAGTACTCTTCCCAATATCGTCAAAAGGCAACACGCTCACCATCAGGAAGTTCGCAAGGGACCCATGGACAGTCATCGACTTCATAAAGAACAACACGCTGTCCTCAGACCAATTCGCAATGCTCTGGCTCGCCTTCGAGTACGAGCTCAACGTCCTGTTCTCAGGAGGGACCGCAGCAGGAAAGACGTCGATGCTTAACGTCTGCATGCCCTTCATACCGCAAAACCACAGGATAATCAGCATAGAGGACACGAGGGAGCTGCAGCTGCCTGACCATCTCTACTGGACACCTCTGACAACAAGAGAGCCGAACGTCGAAGGGAAAGGCAAGGTGACTATGCTTGACCTGCTAATTAACTCATTAAGGATGAGGCCAGACAGGATAATCCTCGGAGAGGTGAGAAGGCAGGAGGAAGCAGAAGTCATGTTCGAGGCCATGCACACGGGACACGCCGTGTACGCCACCGTGCACGCCGACAGCCTCCTTGAAACCATAAGAAGGCTCGTCAATCCGCCCATCAACACGCCGGCAAACCTCCTCAATGCCGTGGACCTTAACGTAGTGATGTTCAGGGATAGAAGAAGGGGAATGAGGAGGGTCCTGCAGATAGGAGAAATCATAGTGAACGAAGAGGGAGGGAAGATATCCGCAAAGCCCAATATGCTTTTCAGATGGAACCCGATAACAGACCAAGTGGAGCCGCATGCCACAAGCCAGAAATTTTTCGAAAAGCTGAGCAACCACACAGGAATGAACCAGGCCGAAATCAACAAGGAGATCAAGTCCAAGAAGAGCATACTCAACTGGCTCGTGAAGAAGAACGTAAGGGACATATTCAACATAGGGAAGGTCATGCAGGAATACTATCTCGACCCCGAGTTCGTGCTGAAGGCAGCCACCAAGGGCGAAGAGGCAGGTAAGGTTACGCCAAAAGAGGCCAAACATAAAAAGATGAAACGAAAATGAAACTTAAATTTCTTCCGTTCTCGGTAATGCCACTCAGCAGGCTAAGCAAGCCGGCACATATGTTCATGGGGGTAAGCAGGAAGTTCAAGAGAATGCTGCCCTATATGGAAATAAACCTTAAGCAGGCAAAAATAGAAATCGCCGCGGAAGAGTACATATCGCTCTGCATCTCGGCCTCATTGCTGTTCTTCCTATTCATCGGCTTATTTGTGTTCGGCGTGCTGTACATGGTTAACATGACCGCCGAAGAAAAGTTCTCGCCGCTGCTGATTGCGCTGCTGATAACCTCCGGACTCACGCTCTTCGTATTCCTGCAGCAGATAAACTATCCAAACCTCCTGAAGAACAGAAGGGTGAAAGACCTCGAGACCAATCTCCTCCATACGCTGAGGAACATACTAGTGCAGGTCAGCGCAGGAGTCCCGCTGTTCGATGTAATGGTCAGCATAGGCAACGGGGATTACGGGGAAATATCCGAGGAGTTCAAGGTTGCAGTGAAAGAAATCAGCGCAGGAAAGCCGCAGGTAGAGGCGCTAAAGGACCTGACGGCAAACAACCCGTCAATATATTTCAGGAGAGCCATCTGGCAGCTTGCCAACGGGATGAGGGCCGGTAGCGACGTGTCGCAAGTCCTTGAGGAGATAATCAAGTCCATATCGGAAGAGCAGCTTGTGCAAATCAACAGCTACGGCTCACAGCTCAATCCAATAGCTATGTTCTACATGCTGCTGACAGTCATAGTGCCTTCGCTCTCAATAACGTTCCTGATAATATTATCATCGTTCCTGTCCTTCTCGGAACTGTTCACGAAGATACTTTTCTGGACGCTGTATGCGGGAGTCGTATTCATGCAGATAATGTTCCTAGGCCTGATAAAATCAAAGAGGCCGACGCTGATGGGTGAATAAAGATGGGATTCTACAGAACTCTGGCAAAGGCGATACCGAAGAATTTAAAGAAAAAGCTAGAGAACCTAGTATTAGCCACCAACATAACGATGCAGGCGGACATAGTGCTAGGATTCATCATACTGTTCGTCCTAGGCCTATCATTGGCTATGGCATTCTTCATCTCCGCATTACTCAAATGGAACTTCATGCTGACTTTCTTGGCAACAGCCGTCGTGCTATACTCGACAATATACCTTCTCGCATTAGTCTCGGCCGACAAGAAGACGAAGTTCATCGAAGAGCTACTGCCTGACGCGCTGCAGCTCATGGCAAGCAACCTGAGGGCGGGCATAGGCATAGAGAAGTCGCTGCTGCTAGCTGCAAGGCCTGAATTCGGGCCCCTGGAAAAAGAGATACACACCGTAGGGAAGGAAGTCGCAACGGGAAAGGACGTAGGGAACGCCTTGTTCGATATGAGCGTAAGGATAAGGTCCAAACCTTTAGAAAGGGTGGTGAAACTAATCATCGCAGGCCTGAGGTCCGGCGGAAAGCTTGCGACGCTGCTGGAGAACAGCGCAGAGGACCTAAGGGTGCAAAAGCTCGTAAAGGAGAAGATAAAAAGCAATGTCGAAATCTACACCATATTCATATTCGTCTCGGCGGGGATAGGCTCCCCCATGCTTTTCGCGCTGTCGCTGTTCCTTGTAAAAATCATAATCGCCAACTTCGCAAACATAGACATACCTGCCAGCGCAGCGGGCACAATACCCATAATACTCAAGGAAGTCAACATATCCCCCACATTCCTGCTAAAGTATATACTCATAAGCCTCGTCTCAACAAGCATCCTCAGCTCCTTCACCCTAGGGCTCATCAGCAGGGGAAGGACAAAAGAGGGGGCAAAATACATCATACTGCTCATTTCACTCTCGCTGGGGCTGTTCTTCGCAATAGGCTACATACTTAGCTCGGTGTTCGGCGGGCTTTTCTTTTCATAGCCACTAATTTTGTGAAGCCTCCCAATCAGAGCTAAGGGACATCCGTTAGCTTGAATGCAGAGGGAGTTCTTGGCTCACCGACGAGAGTGCGCTCTCGTCTCCCCAAGCGTTACTTCCTGCGGTAGCGTCCGTCAGGGCGATATGCTTGATTATCATCGCGGACATTGTGTCCCAGTCCTGCTCCTTTGTTGGATACATACGGAATTGGTAGGTCTTCAGCATACTGTCTGATAATATAGCGAGATGCTTTATAAGCGTCACGCGCACATCTGTCGCGGTGTCCAGTGGTTCTGCAAAATAGATGTTACTTTGAAATCTCGGAAATATTACGGAATCGTCGGAAAACCTAGAAAAAAAGGCTGAATATCAATCATTTTTTCCGGATTAATTGCCTGTTTTTCCGAAAAAATCATCTAACCACTCGACAAAAAGAGATGTCCAGTGGCCATAGCGCTTTGTGATTCCGCCGCAAGCAGTTGGATATTAGACGCCAAAAAGATAATAAATACCAGGCACTATTACAATATGGGATGGCAAAGAAAACTACGGCTAAAAAGAAGACGAAAAAAGCAGATAAAAAGAAAAATATAAAATCCAGCCCAAAAAAGCAAGCCAAGGCAGACTTAAAGAAATTGAGGGCCATGTGCTACAGCGATGACAAGGTCGCCACATACATACCAGGGTTCGATGAACTAATACAGGGCGGGTTCAAGAGGAACAGCGTCAATCTCATAGCCGGCAACGCAGGCACAGGCAAGACAATATTCGCCGCACAGTTCCTAATCAACGGCGCAATAAAGAAGAAAGAGCCAGGCATCTACATAACATTCGAGGAGAAGAAAGACAAGTTCTACCTGGACATGGCCTGCCTTGGATACGACCTCCAGAAGCTGGAG
>CAYHOW010000013.1:0-20058 GCA_964358335.1 Candidatus Woesearchaeota archaeon | reverse complement strand
TTAGTAATGATAAAGATACGGCAGGAACTGCCGGAATCAACGCCTGAGGAGATGATTGCTCTACACTGCGAAGTGCAACAGTCGTCGTTGAGTCAGGAAGCCCTAACCTCTAAATGATAAACATTTTAGGTCATGGTAGTTCACCGGCAATGATGATGCCCATCAAAAGCGTCACAGTTCTCAACGAAACCCAATCCTGCTGTGTTGCCTTCGCAGTCTGTGGCCATGACCTCTAAAGGAAGATTCTGGACGCCCTGGTTCTTAGATTCCATATGGTATGTCGCGCCCATGGACAACTCCCCTGCCTCGCAGCTCCATTCCCTTGCGTGCCTGTACTGCATAGTACCATTGTGTTTCGGTATAACGACCGCAACCTCATCGATGCCGTAATCGGATTTCACTTCGGCATTAACTTTCATAAGCCCGACATACTGTGATTTTTTATCTAGAAAATTCATTCTCGCAGATTGAAAAAGAAAGGAATCCCCGCGGCAGGGGTCGAACCTGCAACTTCACGGTATCGGCTGGTTGCCTTTCATCCCTTGCAATTTTAGCGTAAGTCTGACAACTTCTACAGCCGTGCACTCTACCATTGAGTTACGCGAGGAAACTCTATATGTAGAACCAGAACCATTTATATATTTATTGGTTCTTCTGGTTCCCCGCTTTGCTCTCGCCGACCGAGAACCTGCCTGAGTTGCTCTGCAGCGTCAACAGCTTGCCGAACGTTCCCTTGTACCTGATAAGCGCAGGAGGAAGCATGAACGACCCTATAAGGTTTATCTTCGATTTGGCTTGGTAGAAGATTATCCTCTCCTCGCCCTTGACTATCTCTGGTATAGTCCACAAGAGCCTGGTGCCTTTCTCGCCTTTCTGGACCTTCTCGGGGTTCAGGGTGCCGAAAAGCTTCTCAGGCTCGAACGTCCTAGGCAGAATGTCCATGAGGGTCATGTTCTTGATTGACTTTGACGTGTTGTTCTTTATATGCAACAGGATCTTCATCTCGGAGATGCCTTCCTTTGTCTCCTTTATCTTGAATATCTCCTTCTTGAAGTAAATGCCCCTGCTCATCCAATAGTATAGCACTATGACGAACAGCAGCAGTATTATGCCTGCTATGCCCAAAGGCCTGTAGTTAACTGTCATCGATACCGCCTTGGAAGTGTCCGGCGACAGCGAGAACGTCCAGTGCGCGCCCGCAGCGTCAAAGCTGACGGGCTCTTCGCTGTAGCTGACGAACATCTCCTGGAACCTAGTCAGCGGGATATCGAACTTCTCCTCCACCAATGCGTTGCCGTAATTGGTCTTCGTGATTGTGACCGTCTTCGTGAGGAACCCTATAGTCTCCTCCCTCTTCTCCTTGACATCGCTGTTCTCGGAGACGCTGAACTTTGCGGTAGACCTCTCTATTATCTGGTCATTGTAGAATATCCTTATGCTGAAATCGTACGGCCTCGGCTCTGCCGTCATGCCTATCTTGAAGCTGTAATCCTCAGTCCTGTCCTGGAGTGCAAAGAACATTATCTCCTTCTCGTCAGAGAATATGTCCGAGCTGACTGAGACCTTGACATTCTTGAGCTGCGTGTTCAGGTTGTTCTTCAGCATCAGCTGCACGGAATAGTCGCTGCCAGGCGCAACCTTGTCGGGCGCTGAGACGCTCATGTCCAAGATGTCCTCCGGGGGGACCACCCTCATTATTATCCCGTGCTGGACGTTGATAGAAGAGTCCAATGGCGAAGTGAACTGTATGTAAGTGGCATAATTCTCGTCGGTGGGCACCGTGTTCTTCAATTTCGCGGTGAAGCTTATCATCTTCGACTCGTGGGCGTTAAGGACCAGCCTGTTATTGTTCAGTATGACATAATCGAACCAGCTTGAAGGAAGAGTGGACAGCGGGTCGACATTGATGTCCAAATTGATCTTCTTGTAGTCGTCATTTGTGACCGTGACGTTGAAAGTCACTTCGGCGCCTGCCTGCACGTACGACGGGCCCGTATGCTTGATATCCAAGTTGGCTGCAGTTGCAATCCCTGCCAATATGACCATTATTATTGCTGTGAAAATTAGACACTTCTTTTTTGCCATATGAATCAGATAAAATAAAACTTATATTTAACACTTTCGGCGCTAATTCCTCCTTTAAATTAGCTATTACCTAATTTCTCGTTGTTATAGAACTCTCCATATTAAGTCCTATATTTCTTTCAAGCAGGTTTTTGTAGAATTTGCCCTTCAGCCTTTCGATTTCCCCTGCTACTTCCTTTGAGCCATGGAAATGCATGTACGCATCATACACCATGTCTGCCAGCTCTAATCCTTCAATAAGCTTGCCTTTCTCTATGATAGGATTCATTTTTTGATATGCTGCTAACCTCTCCCCTGTTTTCCAATCCTTTATCTTGGCGATGCGGAAATCAGTATGGCAATCTGGGAGTATCGGATTCGGCTTATTGTAAGCAACGAACAAAGTCTCTGGGCTTAGGAGCAGGAAGCTTGCAACGTAACTCCTTTCGCAGAAATTGCCCAATACGCATTTCGGGCAGCTCTCGTCTTGCCTGCTCAAGAGCACGCCTAACATATTCTTATTCTGCTTTTTCTTCGGCCCGTTTTCAGGCTTGTCCTGCACTATCCTTGACAAGCAGGTCCTTTTGCCCTTGATCTCGCCCTCGACGATGTCATATAGACTTATGTCATCATTTTTGTCATAATCTGTCTTGAAATAATTCTGGTACGCCCCTTTCAGTATGCCTCTTATCAGATGCGGGTTGTCCTTTATTCTCCTTTGGTTCTCAAGCTGGGACAATAAGTAGCTGTATGCCTCGGGCCAGTACTGCTTAAGTTCTGCCATGAACAGAATCATTATTCTTCGCTTTATAATAATTGCTACTAAAAACCGGAAAAAAAGAAGAAATGAGGGCTACTCTGATTTGTCCCTTGCCACTTTCAGCAGAAGCTTCTTCTCGGCCTTCGCCACGACGTGCCTTATCTTAGAGACTGCATCGGGGTTGGCTGATATGCTGTCTATCCCTGCCTGCACGAGGAACTCTGCCATTTCCGGCTTAGATCCTGCCTGGCCGCAGATGCTCGTCTCGACCCCGTACTTCCTGCACACAGTTATCGCATGCTTTAATTCCTTAAGCACTGCCGGATGCATCTCATCGTACCATTTCTGGACCCTTGAAGAGTTCCTGTCGATAGCCAGAGTGAACTGCGTCAGATCGTTCGTGCCGAAGCTGACAAAGTCTATTCCTACCTCGCACAGCTCCTCTATCATCCATACTGCTGCAGGCGTCTCGACCATTATGCCGAAGTCTATCTCTTCCTGCGGCTCAAGCCCGACCTTCCTCAACGCTTCTTTCGCCCTGACAACCTGCTCGACATGCGTTACCAGCGGTATCATGATGCCTATGTTCGTATAGCCTGCGTCGTGCGCCTTCTTTACCGCCTCGAACTCAGCACTAAGCAGCTCAGGCTCGTCAAGGCTTCTCCTGACAGACCTCCATCCCATCATAGGATTGTCCTCGTCAGGCTCCTCAGAGCCGCCTTCCAGCGACCTGAACTCATCTGTCCTTGCGTCAAGCGTCCTGTACCATACTGGCTTGTCCTTGAATGCGTCCGCTATCTTGCAGAGGTTCTCGTAAAGGTTGTTGATGAACTGGTCTCTCCTTCCTGTCTTTAATAAGTATCCGGGATGGACGTTCGATGAGAACAAATTAATCATCTCGCCCCTCAGAAGCCCCACGCCGTCGACGTCCATAGCAGCGACCTTTTCGGCGAACTTCGGCAGGTCCATTATGACCTTTATTTCCGTGACTGTGGACAATGGCTCACCGTACTCCGCATGCTCGCCATTGTGGTTGCCATTTGATTCGTTGTTCTGCTTGATGTCGATTATGCCTTCGTAAACTACGCCCTTTGTGGCATCAACCGTGACTTCCTCGTCTTCTTTCAGGATTTGGGTAGCCGTCTCAGTGCCGACTATCACCGGTATTCCCATCTCCCTGCCGACGATGGCCGCATGCGATGTGCTGCCTCCCTGGTCGGTGACTATCGCTCCGCATCTCTGCATCGCAACTACATAGTCCGGGTTTGTCATCTTTGCGACTAAGATGTCGCCCTTCTGCACCTTGCCTAGCTCGTCGACGTTGTGGATTATCTTGACCTTGCCCCTGCCTATGCCCGGCGAAGCCTTGATTCCCTTTACCAGGATCTTCGCGTGCTCGGCAGTCATCTGCGCCGCCTCTTCTTTCGGAGCCTCTGCTGCCTTCAATGTGGTTATCGGCCTTGACTGCACAATGTAAATCCTGTTCTTCTCGATAGCGTATTCCATGTCCTGCGGCTTCCTGTAATGCTCTTCGCTCTTCTTTGCCAGCTTGGCCAGCTCTATGGCCTCATAGTCGCTAAGCTTCCTGACTTCAAGGAAATTCTTCGGGACGTCCTTCTTGACTGTCTTGCCAAAGTTGGTGTCCAGGACATACATCCAAGTCTGCTTCCTGACATTGGCGCTCAGCACCTTCTCGTTCCTCTTGTCGATGATGTACTGGTCAGGATTGACCTCGCCTGACACGATGGCTTCGCCCAGGCCCCAGCCTGTCTCTATCATTATCTCGTTCGCGTTGTTGTTGACGGGGTTAACCGAGAACATCACGCCTGACTTGTCAGACTGCACCATCTTCTGGACCACGACACAGATAGAGACTTTCGAGTGCTCAAAATTATTCTTTATCCTGTAATATATCGCCCTTGCCGTGAACAGCGACGCCCAGCACTGCATCGTCGCAGAAATCAGCTGGTTGCCGCCCTTGACATTGAGGAAAGTCGCCTGCTGGCCCGCGAAAGATGCCGTCGGCAAATCCTCTGCAGTCGCCGAGCTCCTCACCGCAACAAACGGCGGTTCCCTGCCTGACTTGATCATGTCCAAAGCCATCTTGTTGAATTTCACGCTGTCATCGACGTTAAGCGCGTCGTATGATTCTAATATGGCCTCCTTGATGTCGGCCGGCATTTGCGTCTGGAGTATCACGTTCTGCACGTCCTTCGACGCCATCTGCAACGCGTCATTGTTGTCAACGTCCAAATCATTCAGAATGCTGTAAATCTTGTTCGCAATGCCTGTCTTTGCAAGGAATTTCTGGTACGCATCAGCCGTGATGCAGAATCCTGGAGGTATAGGGAAGCCTGCGTTGTACATCTCTCCGAGGGATGCGCCCTTACCTCCCACCATAGCTACGTCCTTGTTAGAAATTTCCTTGAACCATGCGATGTCAGCCATATTTTAAACACCTCTTTCCTTTTAGAAATTAAATACTAAAATAAATATATAAAGGTTTGCAATGCCTTTCGTTGAGATCAGTAATAATCGTATTCTTTCTTCAGCCTTTCAAGTTCTGCCAGTTTCTCTTCCATGTTGTCAATCTGCATCTCATAGAACTTTATATTTTTCTTGCATGTCTCGATCTCAAGTTCCACCATTTCGTGTTCTTTTTTGCAGCCCATAGTTTTTAGGTTCCCTTCGCCTCTTTGTAGAGGTTAACGGGTGCTCGAGGATGTTACTCCTCGATGTTTTTCAGCAGATATGGTTCGATACCTCCATTGTTCCTTATGTGCTCATAGCCGTATTTGGCTATCTCTTCCGAGTCAAACCAATGTTTCATCGGGTAGACCCGTGATACCGTCTTGCTGGTGAGCCTGTTCCACAACCCTCGTCTCTTGAACTTCTTGGTCATGTACCATGTCACCACGTATTGCCCTCGTTCATTCTCCATTTTATATTACCCCCAATTTGTACTCTAGTCATTTTACGCATAATCTATCCCCATGTCGTTGAAACTCTTCCGATTAACCTTCCCAAGGCTCTTCCTCCTCCCGAGGACTTGCGGCGAAGTAACTCCGGTGATGATGGCCATTACCCTAATCTTTCCCTTCATTGTGCTGTCCACCCTTGACCCCCAGATGACGTTCGCATCAGGGTCCAACGTCTCAGTCAGCAACTGGCCCGCCCTGTTCACCTCGTCCAAAGTGAGGTCCGGGCCACCAGTGACATGTATCAGCGCACCAGTAGCCCCCTCGTAACTAACGTCCAACAGCTGGTTGGACAATGCCCTCTTTACCGCCTCTTCGACCCTATTGGCAGAGTCTGATTCGCCGATGCCGACCACCGAGACGTCTCCGTCGGCCATGATGGCCTTCACGTCCGCATAGTCTAAATTCACCAGCGAAGGTACGGCTATTATCTCCACTATGCCTTTTATCATAGTCGAGATAAGCTCATTCGCAACAGCGAAAGCTTGTTGTATAGGGAGGTTGCCAGCAATCTTTACAAGCTTGTTGTTGTCGATGACTATTACAGTGTCGCAGATGTCCCTTAATTCCTCCAGCCCGAACTCAGCCTTGTCGATCCTTGCCTTCTCTATCGAGAACGGGATGGTGACGGCGGCTATCACTATGGCATTCTCTTCCTTTGCCACCTTAGCTACCACGGGCGCTGCGCCAGTGCCTGTGCCTCCACCCATGCCTGCAGTGATGAATACCATATCAGTGCCTTTCAGGGCATTCTTGATCTCAGCAAGCTGCTCTTTGGCTGATTCCCTGCCTACGCCAGGAAAACCGCCGCAGCCTAACCCCTTTGTCAATGACCTTCCGATGAGAATCTTCGTGTCGGCCTCAATCATCTCCAAGTGCGCCTTGTCAGTGTTGATCGCTATGACGTCGGCGCCAGAAATGCCTTTCTTGTAGAGCCAGTTGACTGCGTTCGAACCTCCGCCGCCCACGCCGACAACCTTTATGCTGGCCTGGCCTACTAGCCTATTGCCCTCATTCATGGCCTCAACAGCATGGTAACTATTCTTAAGTGCGTCCTCTATCAATGTTCCGAATGGACCTGCTGACATTTTTTTTCACCTCGCGTCTTTGCCAACCCTGAAGAATCCATTGTCAATCGAAACCTTTAAGTATCATTTCCGATTTTAATTTTCCTTGGTGCAATTGAATCCTTCAAGGGTTCTGTTTTCCTCTTGAGGCTGGTTCCGAAGGAGGAAAACATATTATTATCTCTGTTGATTGTTGTTAGAAGTCTGTCGTGTCTTGGCGACGCTGTATTGTTGTTTCTGTATTCAGTGCCGCTTGATAACAACATCTGTATGCTATATCTTACGCTAAACTCATATTTAAAGATTATTATACTCCAATCAGCGTATTATACAAGGATACCACTCTGGAGGTTATCCAATCGTTCATTCACATAGAGAGGTAACATCACATCGCCACATATACGTCGTCCATGGTGATATCGGGCTCCTCTTCGGGCTCTTTCATCATGGGATTGTCGTCAAGAAAATCCTTATCCTGCCTCTTTTTCCTGTACAATTTCTGCAAATTAGTCTACCTCTTTTAGTTAATCTAGTTATGTGATGTGGTTTTATAAATGTTTCTGAAATTAACCGCAAATCTTACGCTTATTCCATCCCGCCGCATCATGGCAAATCTTAAATATCCTTATGCATAATAAATGCTTGGGCTAAAATGGCTGATAACAAAAATTACGCGAACAAATCCCTTATAAGCCATATGACTTCTAAAGTGCCTGTAGTGCCTCACAGGTTCACTCTTGCGCAAACCGAGAGGTATATCCGGAAAAACATCCATCATTTCGATAACATCGATTACATATATGTCGTAGATGACGGCTACAAGCTCATCCATGTTATCTCAATAAAGGACATCTATAGGCTGTCCACGAAAGATAAAGTTTACATGGTAGGCAAAGGGCGTAAGATTGTGAAAGTGCTTAACACGTCGCACCGGGAGCAGGCCGCTTACCTTGCGCTAAAAAATAAGATAACGGCCGTGCCTATCGTAGACAGCGAAGGCAAATTCCTTGGCGTTGTCAACAAGCACAATGTACTCTCAATACTGTACAATGAGCTTAGGGAAGACATCTTCCACATGACTGGAATACACAAGTCGCACGTCGAGTATGACAGCATACATGAGGTCTCATTGTACAAGGCCGTCAAGCACAGGATATTGTGGCTGATAATCGGCCTGTTCGGCGGAATGCTCGCTGCGAAAGTCATCGGGTTCTTTGAGGGGACTCTGGAGAAGAACATCATACTCGCAGTTTTCATACCATTGGTTGTCTACATAGCTGACGCCGTCGGAACGCAGCTAGAGGCCTTCGTACTCAGGGATTTCCTGTCGTTTAGAAAACTTGATTTCACGAAATACCTGCTGAAACAATTATCGATAATAACTGTGATATCATCTATATTGGGAGTTATAGTTGCGCTGCTGAGCCTAGTGATGTACCAAAAGATAAGCATTGCGTTCATCTTGGGCATTGCAATCTTCGTAGCATCGCTGTCATCGGTATTCACAGGACTCATAATACCCTTCATATTCAGGAAGCTCAACAAGGACCCTGCGTCTGGGAGCGGACCCATCGGCACAATCATCCAGGACATACTCAGCGTATCGATATATTTCGTCGTAGCCTACCTGCTATTATGAGAAAAATGATTCTGAAAAAAGAATTTACCTCTTTACAACTACGACGCCGCATCTGCCAGGCATCTTGCTGAAAGCTGCCTTAAGAGACGTTTTTACTGCGTCGACAGCATCCTTGTCCACATAGACAGAGAATATGGGCTGGTTCGGCTTCAATATTGCCGCTGAGCCTATCGCCCTTCCGAACGAACGCTGCATGCCGGTCTGCATCCTGTCCGCTCCAGCTCCGGTCAACATCTTGTTCTCCCTCAGCACGTTGTGGGGGTAAACCCTTATCTTGAAATGGTACGGCTTGTTGGTCTCGCCCAATCTCCTTACCACTACCTGCCTTGCGCTCTCTATCGCATTATGCCTTATCTGGATGTTCTCCTTAGAAACCAAGTCTACCTGAGAACCGAACTCCCTCTTCAGGTCGCCCAAGTCAAACTTTACTACCTTGATGTTAGGGACGCTCTTGATGAATGCCCTTGCCTTATATTTGGACCTTCTTGTATATGGCCTCTTCTTAGGCTTCCTGTAACATGAAAATGATCTCAGTCCTGCCATTTGTATTTACCTTCTTTGTTTTTACTAGGAAAATCTGACTTTATTTATAAACTTTTCTACATGCTAAAAAATTTACTTCAAGCTGACCTTAGTCCCTATAGACTGGCCCGGCAACGACCTCTCGAAAATGACCCTTATCACTCCGCTGTTACCATGCGCAGCCGCGACCTTGCCCTTGATTTCCTTTCCGGCCGGAGACTTCCAGACAACTTCCTTGCCCACCATCTTAGCCGCTTTCTCCTTCGACTCTACGCCTTTGATAGAAACCAGAATATGGTCGTTCTTCTGGGTGTGCCTGCCCTGCCTGTAATTATTTATTGTGCCTTCCATTTTCCTAATGCAATAATATCTCTATTTCTTCTCCTATGATTTTTTTCAGAGACTCGAACAATCTCTCCTTGACGAAAGCCTTCTGCAGCGACTTGCTGCTGGCAAGCGCCTTCTCCATATCCTCTGGCTTGCACGGCTTAGCATCAAGCAAACTACCATCCTTGGAAACTGTAGCCCTTAATAAATCTTCCCTTTTTTCCAAGGACTTGGATATGAAAGCCTCGTCGCCGAGGAACGTAACCTCGCCCATCTTACTATCGCCATACTTGAACCTCAGCTTGGCCCTCTCGAGCTCCATCGACCTCTTCCTCTGGATGAACTCGACCAATACAGATATGTACTGCCTTGCGTCCTTCTTTATCTTGTTAGCCTCGTGCTTGCCAAGCTTGCCTGCATCGTAGTCCTTCTTCGCCTTCTTGACTTCCTTAAGTATCTTCAGGAACATCTCCGGCATCTTTTCCTTCTCTATAAGGTATTCCCTGAACCTGTCTTCCAGCTTAGTGTCGGATACCTTCCCTGCGCCCACTTCCTCAAGGAGGTCCTTGGTGACGTTCATGCATGTCATGTAGACGTCAACGATGCTTTCCTTCTGGGTCTTCTCCTCTATCTCTGCGAACAATTTCTTTATCCTCTTCAGGTAATCCTCGGCATCCTTCAGCAATTTGTCTATCTGGGTGCCTGTGACTTCCTGCATCTTGCCGTGCTCGATGTCCTTGTAGTGCTTCCTGATGTCCGCCAGTATGTCAACGTACTTTTTCTCCAGCAGTTTCTCCTTCTTGACGAATATGTCGTCCAATAACTGTATGGTCTCCTTCGGCGTCGGAGGCGGTATGCCGTAAAGCATCAGCGCAGCCTGCGCTGGATTGAGGACTGCATAATACAGGTCCTCTCCGACTACTGAAAGCATCTTCTGCTTGATCCTGAGCAATAATTTTTCGCCCAAGTCCATGTTCATGTCGATAGCTTCAGGCGAAGGCCTAACCCTGCCCATCTGCAGTAATAGTTTCCATGGCATGAAGACGCCCCTGTCGTAAAGGGGAACCCCGTCCCTAAGCAAAGTGAATATGACCGGATTGGCCTCTTTGATGTTCTCCCAGAAGTCCGTCAGTATGTAGGTCTGCACGTGGAACTGCTTCTGGACGCCGGTTATCTTAGACGCCTCAAAGCCCATGCCTATTATTATGGCTCTCAATTTGTCCTTCAGCTCGGCCCTCGACATCTTCTTGACGTCAGTGTCGTCCACTATTACATAGACATCTATGTCGTTGGACTTCTCGCCCCTGAACAATGAGCCTGCAGCGACATAGCTTATGATGTACTTCTCGAACTTCTTTATCGTCATGGTCTTGTGCACTTCGGCTATCTTGACAGCAGCCAACAGGTCGTTCGGGTCGTACACGGGAGCGCTAAGCGACAGAATTCTCATTATCTCATACTTTCCGTCGAAGCACGCTTCCTTAAGCTCGGAATTAAGCATTACTTCTGGGAAGAAGTTCTTGTCTATCTTCCCTGCTATGTCCTCGATAATCTGGCTGAGCCTGGCCACAAGCTCGCCCTTGGACATCTTTTTTGAATCGGAATCGTCTACCAAGATAAGGATGTTTATCTTGTTCGGGTCCGCCTTCTCGCCTTCCTTCGGCATCTCGGGAGGCATCAAGGCTATGCCCGCAATGTACTTGTCGAACTTCTCCAGGACTTGCTTCTTGAAGTCCTCCATCTTCACCTTCAGATTAGAAAGCCTGTCTTCCATCTCCTTTGTCATAGGAGGCATCTGCGGGAAGCTTTCCGGCGGCAGCTGCATTGGCAAATCCGCCTTTGGCAGATCATTTGGTACTGTGTTTTGCTTGTCCTGTTTCTTGGCCATTTTGATGGATGTTCTCCTTGCTTGTTATTTAAAACTTTGGTATCTAACGCTTCTAGAAGCCTGGATTGTTTATAAAGAAATCTATATTCTAGAACATATATATGCGGCATTTTTGTCATATGTGCATCTTGGCGCATATTCCTGATTCTCAGACCTGCAAAAGCTCCATTATGCACAAAGAATAAGGGCTAAAATCCCATGGCTTTCTTCGCTTCGTCCTTCGTCACTTCAGCATACGAGTTCTTTGTCTTGCATGTCGGACATACGTCAGGGCCTGCCATCCCGTAATGGACGTCGTGGCAAACCTTGCACCTGAAAAATTTCTTCGCTGGCATTCTAAAAATAAAAAATGTTGGAGCTTATAAACTTTCAGCTATCCGCTCCAACCTGCTTTTCTCTATCCGTTCCCTGGCTTCCCTGAACCTTATGTAGGTTTCATGGCCCAAACACCTCTCTGCGTCTCTGCACCAGTTAGCGCATCCGTAATCGGACAAAAGCCTTGCGTCTTCCTTATTGACAATGATGCCGCACCCAGGACAACGCCTGCTTACGTCGTCAAAAAAATATTCTATATCGTAACTGCAGCTCGGGCATTTCTGGTAAGATATGATATCTTCAAACTTCTTTCTGCCCAAGTCCCGGCCTGCGCACCCCGCCATCTTTTCACCTCCTCGGGTTTCCGTCAATGCCTATGACTAACTTATTCACAGGAACATTGATTCCTGATTCTGAGACAGCTTGCTTTACAAGGTGGTACAGGCCGCCACAGCACGGGACTTCCATTATCGCGACAGTGAAGGATTTCGGGCTGCTCATCTCTATGATGGATTTTATCTTGTCCTTGTACGCGTCAGTGTCGTCCAGCTTAGGGCATCCTATCACCAACGCCTTGCCTTTCAGAAGCTCCTGATGGAAGTTTGCGTATGCGAAAGGCACGCAGTCTGCTGCGACTAAAATATCTGCGTTCCTGAAATACGGAGCTCCCGGATGGACCAGATGCAACTGCACAGGCCACTGCCTCAGTTCAGATTCCAAATTCGCGTTCGCAGAACCTGAAGATTTCTGTTCGCTGAAGTCCATCATCCTGGCACCGGGGCATCCTCCGTGATGATGCGCAGGCTCGTTGGATTCTAAAGGGTTCTTCACTCCTTTCTCGTTCAGGTATTTGATAGCCTGATTAAAGTACGCCGTCTCGCCGTGGTCTTTCAGATGCTTCAGGTGAGCCTTTATGGTGTTAGCCCCCTGCCTGACGATGTTCTCCATGACTTTCCTCTCATCATAAGGCTGAGCCTCTTTCTCGACTACCTTCATTGCGCCTGTCGGGCATTCGCCTATGCAAGCCCCTAAACCGTCGCAGAACAAGTCGCTTATCAGCCTAGCCTTGCCGTCTATAACCTGCAATGCGCCTTCTGGGCAGCTTGGTATGCAGTTTGCGCACCCGTCGCATAAGCTTTCGTCGATCTCAATTATTTTTCTTATTGACATTTTCCTTTCACCTCAATGATAGTATGAATGACGTATCTTTCTTGGCGCTCAATGAATGCTTTGCGTTCCTCTTCATGTATATCAGAACGCCTTGAGCCATCTTTATGTCCTCTCCTTCCAGATTGAATGCCCCGTCGCCTTCAATGACATAAACGAAACCTTCCTTGGTCGAAGTGTGCTCTGACATCTCCGTGCCCTTGGACATCGAGAATAAAGTCAGGTTGTTTACGCCCGTCCTTATCAGCTCCTTGCTCACAATCCCTTCTTTAGGATAATCTATCAATTTGCTTACGTGTTCCCATGATCCTATCATTTTCTCCTCCTCATCTTATCCGCCATTTCAAGGTACTTCTCCTTGGTGCCTTTGCTGAAACGCTTAGCTTCAGCTTCGCTGAACCTCTTAAGCATCTTGGCCTTGACACCCTCGCTCAGTGCCTCGTCAGCCATCGGGTACAATATGTCGTCCTCTTTCATTATGTGCTCCCTCAACAGATGGGCGTACCTCCAGGCGGTCTCGACGACCTTATGCTTGTTGTTTTCCTTGACCCCCTCCTCAACGCACTTGACGAAGTACCTGCCCCGGTCATGCTCGTAGAGCATCTGGTGGGTGGGGTTGCAGTGCATGTTCGCCTCGCCATTGTTCAATTCCTCGAACAAGATGTCCTCCTCCTTCGCATGGTGGAACTTGTCAGCGTAATTGCGGATGAAGTCTATTGCGTCCAAGAAGAACTTCTTGTCCAAACTCTTTCCAGCTTCTAAAGCCTTGCACTCCTCCTCAATGGCGTCAATGACTTTCAGGATGTGCCTGTGCTCTTCGCTCAGAATCTCGGTAGCTTTCATTTTCAATTCCTCCCTTTAAGGTATCTTTTGTATACTAAGTATAAAAACGATACTTATTTAAATACCAAAGAGTTTCAAAAAGTATACCATGGACACGAACTGCACCCTATACAGGACTGCCGACTTCATCGGCAAGAGATGGACTCTACTCATCCTGTTAGAAATCTACAAGGGCGAGAGGCAGACAAAAAGATATTCGCAGATAAAGTCCAGCCTGCCTCAGATAACCTCAAAGATACTTTCCACCAGGCTTAAGGAATTAGAGAAGGAAGGAATGGTCAGGCATTCCATCACCGCTGAATCTTTCCCAATAGTTTCTGAATACACGCTCACAAAAAGCGGCGAGGAGTTCGTCGGCATTATCCAATCAATGAAAACCTGGGCACTTAAATGGAACCTGAAGAACAAGCCGTGCCAGAGCGCCGACTGCCGCAACTGCCCTATGGATGATTCATCTTTTAAGGACTAATTCAATCACAGACTCGCAGTGAGGCGTCTGCGGGAACAAGTCAAACATGGCTGCACTTTTAATTTCGTAACCTCTGAAATGGGTTATCTCCTTCTTCAGCTGCTGAGGGTTGCACGACACATAGATTATGACTTCCGGCTTCAGGTCGTTCAGGTTCTTTATCGCCTTAGGGTGCATGCCGCTCCTTGGCGGATCAGTCAGAACATAAAGAGGGCTGAACAGCTTTAATTTCTGCAGCTGCTTGGCGTCCATGGCTATCGCCGTAACGTTAGTCAAATTGTTTTCTTTTATGTTCCTGTTGGCGGCGTCTACCGAGCCATGGAACTCCTCGACTATCGTCACGTTCCTGAACAGCCCCGAATTGATTATCCCGAACGTCCCAACGCCGCCGTACAAATCAAGCATATATGCTTTTGAAGTGCCGTACTTCTTTAACAGTTCGTGGCAATACTCCTGCATCTTCTCTGCCATCCCGGAATTGTTTTGGAAGAAGCCCTGCACTGAATACGAAAAAGTTTTGCCAAGATAAGTCTCCTTCAATACATCCTTGCCCTTGACAACGAAATAGTCGTCAGAGATGCTGACGTCCGAATTAGACTTGACATAAGTGACTATTATGTTCTTGACGTCTGAGATTCTGGCAAACTCCTTTATCCTCTCGACAGCCTCCTTGATTTTGTTCGAATCCGAGTTCAGCACGAAAGACACAGACTCATCGCCCCTCGGCGTCCTGATAACAGCGTACCTGTACGTTCCAGAGTGCTTCCTCGCGTCGAAAGCGTCAGCGCCCTTGAAAAACTCTCTGATTGATTTCGATATAACGTTCATCCTCTCATCAGAGATGACGCACTCCTCGATGTCTACTATGCTGTCCCAGCGGTTCTTTTCCCTGAAGCCCAAGCCCTGATTATGGAATATGAAGTCCATCCTGTTCCTGTAGTTGTAAGGCTTGCCCGAGAACGCCTTGACATCCTCGAACCCTATGGCTTGGGCTATCCACGTCCTCTTGTTCTCTACCTGCAATTCGTAATCGATGTGCTGCGCCGAGCATCCGCCGCACTTGCCGAAGTATTTGCATAAGGGCTCTGCCATAGAAGTCTGGTTTTATCGGCCAGATTATAAAGGTTTTGAAAATGGGCCTGGAGGGATTCGAACCCTCGACTTCCGCCATGTGAGGGCGGCGTCATAGCCACTGGACCACAGGCCCCTTAATCTACCTCCATAAATCCTGTCCTATTTAAGAAAGTTTCTGTTATTGATAAGGATTTAGAATGGGCCCACCCGGATTCGAACCGGGGATCTACGCCGTGTAAGGGCGGTGTCATAGCCGCTAGACCATGGGCCCGCAAATCAGTCTTGATAACAACATTTTATATAAAAATGTATCGAATCCGCCCCATTCCATTGCAAACACGCGTTTACCATCCCCAAATAGCCCCTTTCCAAACCAAAATATTTATAAACGCCACGCTTTTTTTCAACATACATTATACTTATGGAGTTGATATAAACATGGCTGTAGAAAAACAAGTGGAAAAAATCAAGAAGCTTATGACTGACGTCACCAGGATAAGGAACGTCGGCGTCGCTGCGCACATCGATCATGGCAAGTGCGTAAGTGCTGGTACAAGACTTATACTCGCTGACGGCTCAATAATGACTGCGAAAGAGCTATATGAACGAACGACAGCCAGCGGAACTCTTTTCCAGAATAGGGAAGATGAAATTATTTATGACACTTCCAGCCAAGATATCCAAATATTTTCCCTTAATAAAGAAACCGGAAAAATTGAAAAGAAACCTATAAGCCTAGCATGGAAGCTGAATGGCGGAAATCTAATAAAAGTCCAGCTAAGGAACGGGTTTGAGATAGGCACAACACCTGAACATAAGTACATTGTATTGGATAATATGAACTTCGTTGAAAGAGAGGCTAAAGACTTGCGCCTAGGCGATAGGATTGTCTGCTCAAGGTCTTTGGATACGACATCTAACTTAAATATGAAGGAAGAAATCTTGAGGCGGTTATCTGAGAAGAACTTCTATGTCAAACTCAATCCCGAGCTTGGGAACAAGGTGAAAAAAATAGTCTTAAATTATAGTCTAGATAATTTGTCAGATGAACTTAAGTTAGAAATCAAGCCGAAATCTTTCTACCATGGCATGTGGCAGAACCGTTATTTGTTGAGTGACCTGCTAAACATAGCCTACAAGTTTTCCATCGGGCTACAGGAAATATATGACAACACTGAAGCTGTCACTTTCAGAAGCGGCAAATGGAGAGGCAAGAGCTCAAACTCCATGAAGCTTCCACAGGACTTCAAGCAGTTCTTCTATTTGGCGGGATTATTCATCGGTGACGGCTCCGAGAAGAAGTTTATTGTAGGAAAAGAAGAACTTGGCAAAAGATTTACAGAAATATGCAGCCGCCTTGGAATCTCTCTGACCTACAGGAACTATGAAGGAAGGACACCCGAAATTGTGGCAAACCATACATTGCACCAGATGCTAAATTCCTTATTTGACTACCCTCTAAAAAAGAAGAGTCATAATGTAAGGATATCGGATTTTGTCTACAGGGCGCCTAAAGAGTTCTCTGCTGAACTTATCAGCGGCTATTTTGACACTGATGGATGCGTAGAGCATGGCAGGAGGGCAATAACATTATATTCAGCTAACCGAAAAATGACTCGGGACTTGCAATTGCTATTGCTAAAATTTGGTTGCATATCAAGCGTAAGTAATAATATAATTTACATAAGCGGGTATTCGTTAGAGAATTTTGTCACAGAGATAGGGTTTAAGCTTGAAGGCAAGCAGTCGAAGGCAAAACAGCTCTCCGAAAAAAGTACCGGCAGCATTGTATACGATTTGGTTCCTGTAAGCGAGAGAAATGTCTCATGCAGAAACCTCAATGGCCTCATAGCATTAGAGCAGACAGTTTCAAACAGGCTGCTAAGCAAGGATTTGGCATACATAGAGGTCAAGTCCATACAAACCACTGTAGAGGATGTCGTGTATGACTTTACCATACCTGAGCACCATAATTTCATTGCAGAAGGCATGGTAATCCACAACACAACTTTCTCTGACAACCTGCTGCTGGGCGCAGGAATGATATCAGAAGAGCTTGCAGGAAAGCAGCTGTCATTGGATTTCCACGATGACGAGAAGGAAAGGGGCATTACCATAGACGCGGCAAACGTATCTATGGTCCACGGCGAGGAAGGGAACGAGTACCTTATCAACCTCATCGACACTCCCGGACATATCGATTTCGGCGGAGACGTCACAAGGGCAATGAGGGCTGTTGACGGCGCCATCGTGCTTTCATGCGCTGTAGAGGGCATCATGCCGCAGACAGAGACTGTATTAAGGCAAGCATTGAGGGAGAGGGTCAAGCCCGTACTGTTCATCAACAAGGTCGACAGGCTGATAAAGGAAGTCAAGCTGACCCCCGAAGCCATGTCGCAGAGGTTCGTATCAATCATCAACGAAGTCAACAAGCTCATCGAGCAGATAGCTCCTGAAGAGTACAAGCAGAAGTGGAAAGTCTCCGTCCAGGAAGGCTCTGTAGCTTTCGGCTCGGCTTTCCATAACTGGGCACTGAGCTTCCCATACATGAAGAAGTCAGGGCTCACTTTCAAGGACATCATTGACGCTTACGATAACGAGAGCGAGAACTACAAGGAGCTCAAGCACAAGGCGCCGCTGCACAAGGTTGTATTGGACATGGTCACACAGCACCATCCTAACCCTAAGCAGGCGCAGGCATACAGGGTGCCCAAGATATGGCACGGCGACCTGGAGTCCGATACCGGAAAGTCGTTGACTGGCTGCGACCCTAAAGGCCCGTTCGCTTTCGTAGTAACTAAAATCGTAATGGACAAGCACGCCGGAGAGGTTGCCGCAGGAAGGGCATTTTCGGGAACTGTAAAACTGGGCGACGAAGTGTACCTTAACGCAGCCAAGAAAATGGTCAGGATCCAGCAGGTCTCCGTATACAAGGGCGCACAGAGGATAGCGTTCGAGGAGATCCCGTGCGGAAACATCATAGGATTGGTAGGCCTTAAGGGCGTTTTCGCTGGAGAGACCGTATCTTCAGTTCAGATGGAGCCTTTCGAGGCCATCAAGCATATCTTCGAGCCTGTAGTCACCAAGTCCGTCGAGGCAACAACCTCTGCTGACCTGCCCAAGCTTGTAGAAGTGCTGAAGCAGGTAGCCAAGGAAGACCCGTCAATCAAGATAGAGATCAACGAGGAGACGGGCGAGAACCTTATGTCCGGAATGGGTGAGCTTCACCTTGAAGTCATCGAGAACAGGATAATAAAGGAGAAAGGGCTTAAGATCAAGACATCACCACCTATTGTCGTCTACAGGGAGACAGTGAACGTCAAGTCGCCTGAATGCGAAGGCAAGTCGCCCAACAAGCACAACAGGTTCTATTTCACTGTCGAGCCTTTGGAAGAAAACCTGCTTGCAGCAATCAAGGCTGGCGAGCTTCCTGAGATGAGATTGAGGAAGAAGGACACTCCTATCTTTGAGAAATTGGTTGAGTTAGGCGTAGGCCATCAGGAATCGAAGAACTATGTAGAGATCTACAAGGGCAATGTGCTTATAGATGACACGAGGGGTGTCGTGCATATAGGAGAAGTAATCGGCCTGATCATGGACGGCTTCGAGCAGGTCATCGACAAGGGCGGACTTGCTGAAGAGCCTTGTACAAAACTGAAGGTAAGGCTGCTTGACTGCAAGCTGCACGAAGATGCCATCCACAGGGGCCCTTCACAGGTACATCCTGCAATAAGGGACGGAATAAGGGAAGGCATCAGGGCTGCCAAGCCTATGCTTCTTGAGCCTGTGCAGGTAACCCAGATAGAGACGCCTTCAGAGTTCATGGGTGAGATATCGAAGCTTGTACAGAACAAGAGAGGCCAGCTTATCAGCATGGACCAGCAGGGCGAACACCTGGTGACCTTGGCTGTGCTGCCTGTCGCTGAGCTGTTCGGCTGGAGCTCGGACCTTAGAAGCTCAACTTCAGGAAGAGGGTCAAGCTTCGTGCAGGACCAGAGGTTCGAAAAGCTGCCTGACTCGCTGCAGGACAAGATAATCAAGCAGATAAGGCAGAGAAAAGGATTGCCTATCTAAAGGCATCTTTTTTTTATCATTTTTTAGAAAAAATCAGGATTTGGTCTTGTATCCGTCTGGATTCCTGCTGTGCCACTGCCATGCGCTTCTTATTATTTCGTTCAAATCCATCTCAGGTCTCCAGCCGAATTCTTTATAGAATTTTTCTGAAGATGCCACCAAAATGTCCGGATCCCCTTCCCTCCTTTCTGCTATCTCTACCGGTATCTTGTGGCCTGTCACTTCCCTTGCGATGTCAATTAGCTGCCTGACCGAATATCCCTTGCCACTCCCGACATTGAACTTGCCTTCCTTGCCTTTCATCAGGCCTTCTAGCGCCAGCATGTGCGCTTTGGCCAGGTCCAAGACATGCACATAGTCCCTCACGCATGTGCCATCCACAGTATTGTAGTCTGTCCCGAAAATCTTTATTGCTCCCCTTTTGCCCTGCGCGACCTGCAACACCAATGGGATGATGTGCGTCTCTGGGCTGTGGTCCTCTCCTATGTCGCCAGCTGCGCCTGCAGCATTGAAATATCTCAGGCATATGCTTCTCACGCCCTGGGCATGGCAAGCGTCAAGTATGTCCTCAAACATCAGCTTAGTCATGCCGTAATAGTTCACAGGCTTCTTTGACGACTCTTCAGTTATAGGGAGCTCTTCAGGAACTCCGTAGACTCCTGCGCTCGATGAGAATATTATCTTCTTTACATCATGCCTCAACATGACTTTCAATAGGTTTATCCCATTAGCCACATTGTTGTTGAAGAACTTTATCGGGTCCTTCATTGATTCGCCTGCCTCTATGTATCCTGCGAAGTGTATCACCGCATCGAACTTGTGCCAGCTGAATATCTCGTCCAAAAGCTTAGTGTCAGACAGGTTTCCGACT